>CALKUS010000100.1 GCA_937996755.1 uncultured Pseudomonadota bacterium
CACCGCCGCGGCAGCACCGAATCGTTGTCGAGCGTATCGGCCGTGATGGTCGAGCGGCTGCGCGCGGGCCTCGGCGTCGGCGTGTTCCCGGAAGGCGGCACCAGCGCCGGCGACCACGTGCGCACGTTCCATGCGCGCATCTTCCAGGCCGCGATCGACGCGAACGTGCCGGTGCAGCCGGTGGCGTTGCGCTTCTCGCGCGGCGGTCGCTACGACACGTCGATCGCGTTCCGCGAGCGCGAGAACTTCCTGCACAACTTCCTGCGCGTGCTCGGCGAGCGCGCCACGCGCGTGGAGATCGTGTTCTGCGCGCCGGTCGCCGTGCAGGGCGAAGGCCGCCGGCGCATCGCGGAAACCGCGCGCGCGCGCATCGTCGCGGCGCTCGGCGTGCCCGACCGCCGTCGCGCGAACGAGCCGCTGTCCGACGATCTCAACCCGCTCGAAGAGGCGGACGCGTGAACGCGCAGCCGGCGCGCGAAGCGCGCGAGTTCGCGCCGCGCGGCATCCTGCGCAACGCGCACGTGCAATCGCTGCTCGCGTCCAGCGCCGTGCGGCGCTGGTTGTTCCGGCACGACCACCGCGAGTTCGAGCAGGCGTCGAGCGAGCACCTGCTCGACTGCGGCGACGGCGTGCGCCTGCAGGGCTTCCATGCGCGGCAGCAGCGCCTGCCGAAGCCGCGCGGCCTCGTCGTGGTGCTGCACGGCTGGGAAGGCTCGGCGCAATCGAGCTACGTGCTGAACGTCGGCCACCACCTGCTGGAGGAAGGCTACGACGTCTTCCGCCTGAACTTCCGCGACCACGGCGCGACGCACCACCTCAATCGCGAGATCTTCCACTCGTGCCGCATCGACGAGGTGGTGGGCGCCGTGGCGGAGGTCGCTCGCCGCTTCGACGAGCGACCGATCGCGCTCGCGGGCTTCTCGCTGGGCGGCAACTTCGCGCTGCGCGTCGCGCTGCGCGCGCCCGCGCGCGGCATCCCGCTCGAACGCGTGATCGCGGTATGCCCCGCGATCCGCCCGCATTCCGTGCTCGAAGCGCTCGAGCGCGCGCCGTGGTTCTACCACGCGTACTTCATGCTCAAGTGGCGCGGCTCGCTGAAGCGCAAGGCGAGCCTGTTCCCCGACGTGTACACGTTCGACCAGAAGTTCCTGCGCCAGCGCATGCGCGAGCTCACGGCCGCGCTCATCACGCGCTCCGGCGAGTTCGATTCGCTCGATGCGTACCTCGACGGCTATTCGCTGCACGGCGACCGGCTCGCAAAGCTCACCATCCCCTCGGCGATCCTCACGTCGCAGGACGACCCGATCATCCCGATCGAGGATTTCCACGCGCTGCAGTTGCCGCCTGGCGTGCGGCTCGACATCACGCCGCACGGCGGCCACTGCGGCTTCATCCAGGACTGGTCGCTGAAGTCCTATGCCGAAGACTGGCTGCTCGCGCGGCTCGACGAGCCTGTCGAAGCTCGAGCGACCGTCGCGAACGCGGTGGCCTGATGTCCGCTGCCTGATCGGCTTCGGCGCGATCGAGATCAAGATCAAGGGAATTTCGCCTCCCGGCGACCCAAGGAGGGTGTGCTCGCCCACACCCTCCTTGGGGATCCACCCAGGGCGTAAAGCGCGCTGCTGTCGACCAGCACAGTTGAAGCGAACATCCGCGGCGCGGAACACGCGCTGCCGAAGCAAGATCGACGGTGGGACCTTGGCTCGCGCTGCGCGCTTCGCTCGCCTTCGAATGAGAGCGGGCCTCGTTCAGCGCTGTCGGTATCGACGCCCGACTCCTTTCGCGGCAGGCCCGCGCGGTCGGGCCTGACGCTGCCTCAGGCCACGAGCGCGAAGGCGCGCGACGAACTCAGAATGAGTCTCGCTGCGAGCGGTGGGTCCCAAGCCCGCGCGGTCGGGCTTGGGTACTCTTGATCGCAAGCGCCCTTTTTGGAGTCCAGAGGCCTTTTTGGGCAAGACCAAAAAGGTCTCTGGGCGCGCCGACAGGCGCGAAAGTGCTTGCTGAAACCCGCCCGCAGGGCGAGAAACAAGATCAACATGGATTCCCGCCTGCGCGGGAATGACGAAGCGGCGAGGCGTCGACGCGAAGGCACTGGGTCCCGGCTTTCGCCGGGATGACGAATAGGGTGAGCCGGTGCGCTCAAGAAAAAGTTCGTACACCTGTCTTTCGACAGGTCCCCCATCCTTACCCCGGTCCGTGTCGCGGCTCTTGCCATCCCGCGAGGATGGCGCCATCCGTACGCCATCCATCCTGCAATACCCTATGTCCGCCATGCCCGCCTCCCCGCTCCCCGACGTCGACCACACGCGCCTGCGCCTGCTGCTGGTCGACGACCACTCGATCGTGCGCGAGGGCATCCGTGCCGTGCTCGAGGAGCAGGACGACCTGTCGGTCGTCGGCGAATGCGGCAGCGGCGACGAAGCGCTGACCGTCGCGCCGGCGCTCGCGCCGGACATCGTGCTGCTCGACCTCTGCATGCCCGGCATGGGCCCGGTCGAGACCATCCGCAAGCTGCGCGCCGCCGTGCCGGCGCTGCGCATCATGGTTTTCACGAGCTTCGCGGACGACGAGGTCGTGCGTGAAGTGCTCGATGCGGGCGCGACGGGTTTCCTGCTGAAGGACGCGCTGCAGGACGAGCTCGTGCGCGCGATCCGCAGCGTCGCCGCGGGCCAGCCGTGGCTCGCGCCCGCGGCGCAGCGCCTGCTGATGGAAATGCTGCGCCGTCCCGCGCCCGCGCCCGACGCGCTGACCGCGCGCGAAACCGACGTGTTGCGCCTCATCGCGCAGGGTTGCTCGAACAAGGCGATCGCGCGCCAGCTCGCGATCACCGAAGGCACCGTGAAGGGCTACGTCAGCCAGATCCTCGCGAAGCTCGGCGTCGAGGACCGTACGCAGGCCGCGCTGCACGCGGTGCGCAAGGGGCTCGCTTCGGGTTGAGCGCCGCGCGCGGCGCGAAGCTCATTCGAATCCGTCGGCGAAGCCCGTGGTGAACGTGTCTTCGTCGAGCTTCTGCGCCGGGAAGTTCAGGTAGAAGTACCAGCCGACCACGCCGCCCGGCCCGACGTCCTTGTCGCTGAACGAGGGGCACGCATTCGTGCCGCCGGGCAGCACGGACGACAACGGCCGGCCGCCGATCAGCGGGACGCTGGCCGGGATCAGCGTGGCGTTCGCATCGGCCTCGCTGAGGAACCCGCGCATCAATCCGTTCGACAGCGACGTCGCCGGCGTGCCGACGAACGTAGCAGCGATCTGCGCGTCGGTGAGCTGGACGGGAATGCCGTTGATGCTCAGGAACAGCGTGCCCGTGACCGAGCGGAAGCACGGCGCCGTCGCGTTGGCGACGAGCGGCGCATAGACGTGCACGACCGTGCCGGGCAGCGGCTGTCCGCACGTGCCCACGGCCTGCAGCGTCGCGTCGCCCGCGAGCAGCGGCGACGCGATCGGGCCGCAGGTGGTCGTCGCGGCGGGCGCCGTGCAGTTCGCGCTCCCGGCGTCGAACAGGTTCGTGCCGGCCGACTGATCGAGCGGCAGGAACTCCAGCAGCGTCGACGCGTCGAGGAACCCGTTGCCGTCCGCGTCGCCCTGGATGTTCGCCTGGATCTGCGCATTCATGCCGCCCGCCACGTCGGTGACGTCGTTGCAGCCGACGATCGAGACGAACACGTGCGGATCGCGCAGGTCGAGGTCGGTGAGGCGGAAGCGCGTGCCCTGCGCCGACGCGAGCGACGGCGCGAGCGCGAAGAGCACGGCGACGACCTGGCGGCAGCGCATGGCGAGGAATCCCGGAGCCCGTGACGGGCGCCGGGGAGTCTACGCCCGACCGTCATTCCTGGCGAAGCACCTGCATGGGCTCTGTGCGCAACGCGGTGGCGCCGGGTGCGATGGCGGCGAGCGCGCACAGGACCAGCGTCGCGCCGCCGAGCGCGGCGAGCAGCCACGGCTCGACGACGTGCGTGTCGAACAGCTGCGTGCCGAGCAGCTGCGCGGCCGCGACGCCGAGCGGCAGCCCGACCGCGACGCCCGCGACGGCGAGGCGTGCGGCCTGGGCGACGACGACGCCGAGCAGCCGCTCCGGCGAGGCGCCGATCGCGAGCCGCACCGCGAGCTCGCGGCGACGCTCGCCAACGACGTAGGCCAGCAGACTGAACACGCCGAGCCCACCGATCAGCGCCGACAGCACCGCGAATGCGGTGAGCAGCGTTGCGACGAGGCGCGGCTGCGCTTCCATGCGCGCGAGCTCCTCGTCGAGCCAGCGCATGCCGGTGATCGGCAGGCGCGCGTCGACGCTCCACACGGCGTCGCGCGCGCGTGCGACGAGGTCGGGGACGGGGCCGTTCGTGCGGATGCTGACGGTGAGCGACGAGCGCACCACCTGGCTGTTCGGCGCATATGCGGCGGGCAACGCGTCCTTGCGCAGGCCGGCGTGGCGGATGTCGTCCACCACGCCGACGATTTCGACTTCCTCGTCGCCCCAGCGCAGGCGCTTGCCGACGACGTCCAGGCCGGGGTACCAGCGCTCGACGAATGCGCGATTGACGATGAGCGTCGCGGGATCGCCCGGCTTTTCGTCGCCCGTGAAATCGCGCCCGCGCACGATCGCGACACCGAGCGCGCGGAAGTAATCGTGCGACACGAACTGCACGCCGAAGTCCGGCCGCAGTGGCTGGTCGGGCCGTGCCGGATCGGTGAACCCGTAGCCTTCGCCGGTCTGGCCGAGCGGGGCGTTCTTGGAGCCGCCGACCGCGACGACGCCGGGAATCGCGCGCAGCGCATCGAGGATCGCGCGCTGCGCGTTGCGGCGTGCGTCGCCCTCTGCGTCATAGGTCGACCCGCTCAGCTTGACGTTGAACGAGAGCACGCGGGCGGCATCGACGCCGCTGTCGACCGCCAGTACGCGACGCAGGCTCTCGACCGCGAGCGTCGATGCGTAGCCGAGCGCACAGACGAGCGCGACCTGCGCGACGACGAGCACGGCACGAACGCGCGCTTGCGCGACGCCAGCGGTCGGCGCGCCACCACGCGACAGCACGCGCGCCGGTTCGACGCGGCGTGCGCGCCACGCCGGCACGAGACCGATGCCGAGCGCGCAAGCGAGCGCGAGCAGCGCGCCGAAGCCGAGCACCGACCAGTCGAGGCCGATGCCGGCCTGTCGCGCGATGGGCGCATCGAGGCTGCGCAGCCACGTGGACAGGCCGAGGTGCGCGAGCAGCGCGCCCACGACCGCACCCGTGGCGCAAAGCAGCAGCGTCTCCGCCACGAGCTGCGCGCCGAGCCGCCCGGGCGCCGCGCCGAGCGCGCTGCGCGTGACGAGCTCGCGCTCGCGCTTCTGCGTGCGCGCGAGCAACAGGTTGGCGAGGTTGCTGCACGCGATCAGCAGCACGAGGCCGGTCGCCGCGAACAGCGCCGTAAGCGGCCCGCGCGTCCCGCCGACCACGCGCTCGAACAGCGGCTGCACGAGCGCGTGGTTCCAGAGCGCGTTCGAGTCCGCGTGCTCGGCGGCGATCGCGGCGACGATGCCGTCGATCTCCTGCGCGGCGGCCGCCTGCGTCACGCCCGGCTGCAGCCGCGCGACGACGTCGAGCCAGCGCACCTCGCGCCGCGTGGGAATGGCGTCCTCGCCGATGATGGAGCGTGGCGTCCACACCTGCACGCGCGCATCGGGGAAGTCGAACTCGGGCGGCATGACGCCGACGATGCGGAACGGCCGTTCCTGGATCGTCACGTCGCGGCCGACGATGCCGGCGTCGCCGCCGAACAGCGTGCGCCACGCGCGATCGCTCAGCACGGCGACGTCGTTGCCGGGCACGTCGTCCGCCGGCAGCAGCGCGCGCCCGAGCCGCGCCTGCGCACCGAGCGTGGTGAAGAAGCCGCCCGTGACGCTCGCGGCCTCGAGCTGCTCCGGTCGCTCGCCGACCATCGCGTTCAGCGAGCTCTGGCCGGGCCAGTAGAAGAACGCCGCCGCGGATTCGATCGACCGCGAACGCGCGACGAGGTCGTCGTAGTCCGGCGGCGAGAACGCCCCGAACACCTCGCCGCGCTCGGCATGGCGATGGCCCACCAGCACGAGGCGTTGCGCGTCGCCGTACGGCAGCGGCTGCAGCAGCACGGCGTTGACCAGCGAGAACATGGCCGTCGTGCCGCCGAGCGCGATCGCGAGGATGGCGACGAACAGCGCGGCGAAGCCCGGCTCGCGACGCAGGCGGCGCACGGCTGCGCGCAGGTCGTTCAGGTGCATGTGCGGCTCTCCCCGGTCCCGGAACCGTGGCGAGTGCACGGGTCGTGCCACCGTGGCGGCACGCGGCACGCGCGCCCGCGACGGTTCCGTGCCCGCTTCCGGACAGCGCGCGTCCGGAATCGAACGCGGCGCCGCGCTATGCTCCGCGCGCCGTGGTCGGAGGGACCAGCCATGCGCCTGTGCCTCGCGCTGCCGTTGCTGCTCGCATCGCTCGCCGCCACGGCCGGCGACTTCACGTTCACCGTCACCGGCGAAACGTTCACCTACAGCGACGCCTCGCGCACGTTCACGGGGCTCATCCTCGTGCCGCCGGGGCCGGGACCGTTCCCCGCGATCGTGTTCGACCACGGCCAGGGCGGTGCGCCGACCGGCTATCCGAACGTCGACGTCTTCGAAAGCTGGGGCGCGATCGTCGTCGCGCCGACGCTCACTCACGTGCTCGGCGGCGAGACGGCGCCCGCGACGACGGGCCAGTGCCCCGAAAACCTCGCGCGCGGCATCGCGCTCGTCGACGCACTCGCCACGCTGCCGAACGTGGATGCGTCGCGCATCGCGTTCTTCGGGCATTCGAAGGGGGCCTACGCGGCCATCGCGCAGGTCGGCGCACTCGGCTCGCGCGTGCGCGTCGCCGCGATGACCGCGGGTGGCGTGCTGCCGGACAGTGCCGGCACGGCGCAGGCCGCACCGACGTACTCGGAAGCGATCGGCGTGGTCGCGCCGTTCATCATGTTCCACGGCAACGTCGACGGCTCGGTGCCGCCGTCGCGCTCGGCGGACTTCGTCGCCCAGCTCGACCTGCGCAACGTGCCGAACGAGCGCATCGTCTACGACGTGTCCGCGCTCGACGGCAACCTGCAGCACAACCTGCACCAGGTGCCGGAAATCAACGCCGACATCCTGGCGCGCACGCGCGCGTGGTTCTTCCAGTACGGCCTGCTCGAAGGCCCGCTGTTCGGCAGCGGCTTCGAGTGACGCCGCCGATCGCGCTGGCGGAGTGGCGCGCCGCGGGCGACGACGCGTTCCGCCATCGCGGCCACCGCGTGTTCGCGCGCGCGGGCGGCGCTCCCGACGCGCCCGCGCTGCTGCTCGTGCACGGTTTCCCGACCGCGTCGTGGGACTGGGCGTCGGTCTGGCCCGCGCTCGCGGGGACGCAACGACTGCTCGCGCCCGACCTGATCGGCTTCGGCTTTTCCGCGAAGCCGCGCGCGTACGACTACTCGATCGTCGACCAGGCCGATCTCTGCGAGGGCCTGCTGCGCGCACACGGCGTGCGCGAGTACCGCGTGCTCGCGCACGACTACGGCGACAGCGTCGCGCAGGAGCTGCTCGCACGCCGGATCGAGGGCGGCGATCGGCCACGGCTGTCAGGTGTCACGTTCCTCAACGGCGGGCTGTTTCCCGAAGCGCACCGGGCGGCGTTCGTGCAAAGGCTGCTGCGATCGCCGCTCGGGCGCATCGTGGCGCGCGCGATCACGCAACGCGGCTTCGACGCGAACATGCGCCGCATCTGGGGCACGACGCCACCCGACCGTGAGCTCCTCGACGGTCACTGGCAGCTCGTCGAGGCGAACGACGGACGCGCCGTGATGCATCGATTGATCCGCTACCTGGACGAACGGCGTGCGCGGCGCGAGCGCTGGGTGGGCGCACTGCAGCGCTCGCCGGTGCCCGTCGCGCTCGCGTGCGGCCTGGCCGACCCCATCTCCGGCGCACACATGCTCGCGCGCTGGCGCGAGCTCGTGCCGGGCGGCGGCGCGCACGAGCTGACCGGCATCGGCCACTACCCGCAATGCGAGGCACCGGAGGCAGTCCTCGCCGCACTCGCTCGATGAGCGGTGCATATGATCGCTGCCCTCGCGGCCACCAATCATCGGTACGCCGCGGAGTCCGATCGCCATGACATCTCGCCTCGCCGTCCTGCTCCTGCTCGTCGTCGCCTGCGGCGCACACGCAGGTTCGTACCGCACCTACCATCCCGACCAGTACTTCTTCGCGCTCGGCATGGATGCGCACCTCGATCATCGCTACGCCGAGAGCCTCGAGCGCTTCCGCCAGGCCGCGCGTTATGCGGACAAGCCGTCGCAGCTCGCGCTCGCGATCATGGCGCGCGACGGCCTGGGTCGCGCAGCGGACGCCGCGGAAGCCTATGCGTGGGCCGACCTCGCCGCGGAACGCGGCTACCGCGAGTTCCTCGTGCTGCGCGAGCGCATCTGGGAAGGGCTCGACGAAACACAGCGCGGCCGCGCGCTCGCACTCGGCACGCAGCTGTACGCCGAATACGGCGACGCGGTCGCGAAGCCGCGACTGGAGCGACTGCTGCGCATCGGCCTCGCGCAGAAGACCGGCACGCGCAGCGGCTCGCAGGTGGTCGCGACCGGCGTGATCGACATGGGCGATCCCTCCGTGCGCGCCGCGTTCGTGTCGGCGTTCTTCACCCACCTGCAGGACGGGCCGGACGGCTCGCTCCGCGCCTTCGCGTTCGGCGCGGCCGCCGCGGCGCGCACCGGGTCGGGTGGCGTCGGCTATTACGATGCAGCGAACTGGCGGCCGCGCGAGTACTGGGCCGCGCGGGACGCGATCTGGATGGGCGGCACGGTGGAAGTGAAACCGCTACGGCGGTCCGACGGGGACTCGCGCCAACGCGGTTGACGATCGCGCCTTCATTCGAACCCATCCCGGTACGACTCCGTCCGGTATTCGTACACGACGCCCGGGCGGAATGCGTCCACGGACGCATCCCGGCCGCGCTCCGCGGCGACGACGAGGCCACCGGGCGTCGCTGCGAGCGAGCTGCCGAAGCCTTGCGGTTGCGCGACGTCGCGAGGCGGCGGCGACGCGATACACGGACCGACGACGAATCCGCTGCGCGGGCAGGCGTATACCCTGCCCACCGACGCGTCGGTGGGTTCGGCGTAGTAGATCGAGTCCGGCGCGAGCGCGACGCGCGCGTCATGGTCATTCAATGCCGGCGGAATCAGGAACTGCGCCTGGCGGATCGCACCGGCCTCGCCGATGGCGTAGAGGTTCACGCTCTCGCCTTCACCAGCGAGCAACACGCCCGGCTCGGCAGCGAGCGAACGACCGTAGTCGCCGATGGAATACCGCCATTCGAACTGGCCCGCCGGGTTGCGCGCGAACGCGCTGATCGGCCCGTAGCTCGCGGAGTAGAGCCACCGGCCATCGGTGGCGATCACGCCGCCGAGGCGATTCGGTCCCGGCGACTGCAGTTGCTGGATCCGCGACCACACGCCGCCCGAGCGCCGGTAGGCATACACGGCTTCGGGTTCGCGACCCACGAACAGGTCGTCGGCCAGGAGCGCGACAGTCGATCCGAAACCATCACCCGGTGCATCGCCGACGAGCGTTTGCGCGAGACGCCAGCTGCCGGCATCGAGGACGAAGACGGCGACCGTCGATCGCGAGAGCGTGCCGCCGCTGGCAGCGACGGCGACCGTGCTGCCGTCCAGCGCCATGGCGCGACCGAAAGCCGATTGCGCGCCGGCGGCCTCGTGGTCCGGCGCGAGCGACTGCCAACGCCGCCAGCCTGCACCCTCGCGGCGATAGACGAGGACTCGACCCGACTCGCGTACGTCGTCGTCGAACCCCGGCTGCGCCACGAACAGCCAGTGTTCGTCGGCCGCGATGCGCGAGCCGAACGCGTCGTCGTCCAGCCCATCACGCGGCCACGCGCGATGGGCGGGCGAGAACGTGCTGCCGTTGCGTGCGTACCCGAAAAGCGCGCCACTGTTCGCAACGCCGTCGTCGGCGCCGGGTGCGAGCGCCAGCACGAAATCGGCGCCCGCGACGATCTGCTCGCCGAGCTGGGGATCGGGTGCGCTGCCGGGACCGTCGGGAATCGTGAGTATCCGCTCGAGCGTCGCAGACGCTCCTCCGCCCAGCGCGTAGATCGCGACGCCGCCGCCCGCGGATTGTGCGGCGTCCGCGTCCGGCACGCCGATATACAGGCGGCCAGCGCCGAGCTCGAGACCCTGGTCCGCGTCGTCGGTGATCACGGGCACTGCCGGGCCTTCGCGCGCCAGCGTCGGGCTGCTCGCGTCGAAGAGATC
The DNA here is from genome assembly GCA_937996755.1 of uncultured Pseudomonadota bacterium. Lineage (GTDB taxonomy): Bacteria > Pseudomonadota > Gammaproteobacteria > Xanthomonadales > Ahniellaceae > CALKUS01. The sequence goes on from CALKUS010000100.1 coordinate 10,303, forward strand.
CACGAGCCCGCTGCTGCGCACGGCGATGCGCGTCTCGTGGCGCGCGAGCCGTATGCCGAACCGGCCCCCGTTGACGGGCACGCCCGCCTGAAGCGTCTGCGTGATCCCGAAGCCGCCTGCGCCGTCGCGAAGCACGTAAGCCAGCCCGGCATCGGCCTGCCCGACGACCGTCGAGAACGGCGCGCCGACCACGTAGCCGTCCGCCAGCGCCACGATCGAGCGCCCGAAATAGCCGCCCGCGGGCAGCGTCCCCGAATCGACGAGGCTGCCTGCGTCCCAGCCTCCGGGTCCGCGTCGGAAACGGAACACGGCGCCACCGGGCGCGCGATCAGGATCGCCGACGAGCAGCTCGTCGTCCTGGAGCGCGACCGCGAAGCCGAACGACGTGCCGCCGTCGCCAGTCGGCGAAACCAGCTTGGCTTCTTCGGTCCAGTGTCCTGCGGAACGGCGAAAGACGTACACGGCGCCGCGGGGATTGCCGGTCGCCCATTGATCTCGCTCGGCCGCAACGGCTGCGACGTCGCCGCGCAATGCGACGGCGCGCCCGAATCCCCGCACGTCAGGGACGTCGTGCGGCCGCAGGTGCGCGACCTCGGCCCATGCGCCGTCCTGGTGCGAAACGAGGTACGCGCCGCCGATTTCCACGCCGAGGAAGCCGGAGTCGCGCTTCGCGCCCACCAAAACCAGCGATCCGCTGTCGTCACGCGCGAGGCGCGCAAAGCGGAGCTCGTTCGTGTCGATGCCGGGCACGCCCTCCGCAGGCACTACGGTCACGTGGTCCGCTGTGGACGGATCAATCGCGAGCGCAGGAAGAACGCCTGCCGACGCAAAGGCGACGGCAGCGATGAATCGGAACATGGCGATGGCCAGCGGCGACTGCAACGGGCCTTGATCATATCGGGACGTGCGTTCACGGCGCGTGGATCGGACGCCGCGTCGTATCATCTCGAAGCCGCCACGACGGAACCAGCCATGCTCGAGATGCGACCCGGCTGCGAGTGCTGCGACCGCGACCTGCCCGCCGACGCGGTTGGCGCGTACATCTGCACGTTCGAGTGCACGTTCTGCGCGGACTGCACGACGACGAAGCTGAAGGGCGTCTGCCCGAACTGCGGCGGTGAGCTGCTGCCGCGGCCGCGGCGGCCGACCGCGAAGCTCGCGAAGAATCCCGCGTCGACGAAACGCGTGGTGAAGCCCGACGGCTGCCGCGCACCGTGAGCGTGCGCGCCGCGTTGCTGGTGTTCGCGCTCGGCGCAGGCCCGGCGGCTGCTGCCGAAGACCCGGTGCTCGAGCAGGTGGACGCGGTCGTCGCGCACGCGTTCTATTCGCCCGAGGTCCTGCGCGAACGCGGCTGGGCGAAGAGCGTGGCGCGCGCCGATCGCCGGCTCGCGCGCGCAAGGGACGCTGCCGCGCGCACCGCGATCTTCCGCGAGCTGCTCGCGAGCCTGCGCACCTCGCATACGGACTATTTCGCGAAGGACGATCCGCGCCACGCCGACCTCGCGGCGATCTTCGCGCGCGTGCTCGCCGATCCCGCGCGCTGCCCGCGCGAATCGCCCGAGCCGCCGCCGCCCGTCGAGCGCACCGGCATCGGCGCCTGGTGGAAGCAGGTCGACGGCCGCTGGTTCGCCGCTCCCGTATTCGATGGCGGCATCGCGCAGAAGGCCGGCGTGCGCAGCGGCGACGAGATCGTGACCGCCGATGGGAAGCCATTCGCGCCCGTCACGTCGTTCGCGGGTCGTGCCGGCGAGCGCGTAGCGCTGGGCGTGCGGCACTCGCGCATCGCAAAGCTCGACACCATCGTCGTCGTCCCGCAGGTCGAGCAGCCGCTCGCGCTGCACGCGGCCGCGACGCGCGACAGCGCACGCATCGTCGAGCGCGGCGGCAAGCGCGTCGCCTACGTGCACCTGTGGTCGGGCGTCGGCGACGCGCCGGCCGCCGCGCGCGAGGCCATCCGCGCGCTGAACGCGAAGTCGCCCGAAGCGTGGATCCTCGACATCCGCGACGGCTGGGGAGGCGTGCCGCCGGATTTCATCTCGGTGTTCGACACGCGCGTGCCCGTGCTCGTCACGACGCCGCGCGAGGGCGAGGCGTTCCACTTCGACGGCCAGCTGCGCCAGCCGACCGCCGTGCTCGTGAACGAGGGCGTGAAGAGCGGCAAGGAGGTGCTCGCGCACGCGATCCGCGAGCACCACCTCGCGACGATCGTCGGCAGCGCGACACCCGGTGCGCTCGTGGCGGGCACGGCGTACTGCCTGCCCGACGGCGCGCTGCTCTATGTCGCGACCGGCATCACGACGATCGACGGTGAAGTGCTCGAAGGCCACGGGGTGACGCCCGACGTCGTCGTGCCGTTCGACCCGCGCTGGGCGAATGGCGCCGATCCGCAGCTCGATGCGGCGCTGGAGCTGCTCGCGAAATGAATCCCTTCGTCGTTTCGCGCCGCTCAGCCGCTGCCCTATCGGCAGCGGCTGGCGCGAAACGGCTGGGGCCATGGATGGCCGATGGGTCGACCGTCGAAGCGCGGTAACGCCAGGGACGGCGCAGACTCGGTCGACTTCGGAGTATCGAGCAGCCCTGCATGAATCCTTTCGAATACCTGTCCGTCCTGGTCTCGATCATCATCGGACTGGCGATGTCGCATCTGTTGTCCGGTACCGCACGCCTGATCCAGGCGCGGCGGCGCGTAAAGTGGTATGCGCCGACGCTGATCTGGCTCGTGCTGTTGTTCCTCGCGCAGGTGCAGATCTGGTGGGCGGCTTTCGACGCGCGCCAGGAAATCGACTGGAACTTCTTCGGCTTCCTGTCGTTCCTGCTGATCCCGGCCTGCGCGTACCTGCTGTGCTACCTGCTCGTGCCGGACTTCGAGCCCGGCGACGACGTCGACCTCGAACGGAGCTTCCACGACAACCAGCGTTGGTTCTTCGGCCTGTTCGCGACGATCGTCGCGATCAGCATGTCGCGCGACCTGGTCGAGGACGGCCGCGAATCGCTCGACGAGGACATGGCGTTCCGGGTGGTGTTCTTCGCCGGCTCGATCGTGGCGGCGTTCGTGCGCTCGCCACGCTTCCACCTCGGCAACGCGATCCTTTCCCTCACGCTGTTCTGCGGCTACATCGCCCAGCTTTTCGCGCGCCTGCCCTGAAGCCGTGGGAGGTTCGCGGCTCATCCGGCACTTTGTTCATGCCGGGGGCCATGCGAGGCGCGCGGGACGCGCGCCGGGGAGACGACCATGCCTGGGAACGCACCTGCCACCGGCCGCGCGTCGCGCCATGCCGCGTACGTTGCCGCCATCCTCGCGTCGATGCTCGTGGCCGGCGTGGCGATCGCCACGCCACCGATCCCGCCCGTGCAGCTGGTGTTCGAAGGGCGCGAGGCGCTGAAGCTGCGCGACGGACGGCTCGAGCTGCCGATCTCGACGAACGCACGCGAGGCGGCGCGCGACATCGTCGTGACGGTGCACCTCCGGCCCGTGCTTCCCGACAAGCCCGACCAGGAGCAGCCGCGCCTGCAGCGCGTGCAGGAAGTGAAGCTGCGGGAGGCGCGCGGCCGACAGAAGGTGCGCGTGGCGCTCGAACGACTCGTGCCGGGCGAATACCTCGTGCAGGTCCGGGTCGAGGGCCGTACGGGCGAGGACGACGGCTTCTCCGACGTCCTGCTGCTGTACGTCACGATCGATCGCGACGGCAACGCACGCGTCGAGCGGCCCGAGGCTCGCGCGCAACGCGTCGAAGCCGCGCGCTGGCAGGCGTTTCGCGCCGATCTCGAGAAGCATCCCGACCATCCGCGCGTGCGGCTGTTGCGTGGCGAAACGTACCCGATTGGCGACGCGAAGGTGGTGGAGCACGACGTGCCGGCAGGCGCACGCCTCGAGGTGCGTCCGTCCGACGAGCCGGACGACACCGCGAAGTACTACCGCGACGGCACGAAGGACGCGTGGCAACCGGAAGACCCCATCACGGTGCGCGGCCGCGTCACGTTCACCGACGTCGACGGCAGCGTGAAGCCGCTCGTGAACGTCGGCGTGCGCCTGTGGGACGAGGACACGTTCGGCGACGAGCTGCTCGGCACCGTCGCAACCGGCTGGGACGGACGCTGGTCGTTCTCGGTCAACAACGACGACGGCTGGTTCCAGGACGGCCGCGACATCTACTACACGTTCACGCTCGCGAACTCGCGCGTGGGACTCACGCGTTGCGGTGGCGACTACCGCTGGCAGTCCGCCGTGCACGAGGACTCGAACGACGGCATCGTGATCGACTTCGGCAGCGAGACCGCCGGCAGCGACACGAACGCGCTCATCGTCTGGGACCGGCTGAACCTGTCGTGAGCGCAGGCGTCCGGCGCCGGCGGCCGCGATCCCGGCAAGATCGACGCCTGTTTCCCGGCGGGCGCAACGAACTACACCACGACGGTGAACGTGGCCGCCGCCGATTTCGACGGCGACGGCGTCTCGCACGAGTACGGGCACGCGCTGATGGACAACGCGTACGACGACGACGTCTCGCCCGGCGGTGCGCACGGCTTCGGCGACTGCAGCCAGGACACGGGGCTCGCGTGGTCGGAAGGCTGGGCCACGGGCTTCATGCTCAACGCGTTCCCGGACGGCCGCTACAACTGGCATTTCGGCGACGTCGGCCGCGCGATCGAGAACTTCTCGTCGAGCTGCGGCACGCGCGTCGGCGAAAAGAACGAAGGCTGGGTCGCGGCATCGATCCTCGATTTCACCGATGCCGCGAACGACACGAACGGCGGCTCCGTGTCGCGCGGCCGAACCGGCTACGACGACGGCAACTCGGGCAACCGCATCTCGCTCGCGTCGATCTTCCGCGACACGATGTGGGGCGGCACCAGCTTCGACGCGCTCGACTTCTGGTACGACCTCGTCGGCAACATCGCGTCGGCGCAGCGCAACCCGGGCCAGGAGATCATGTACTACAACTACATGAGCGTACTGGCGCCCGACGCGTGCGTCGCCACGAAGGCCACGACCGCGCGACTGCCCGACGCGGATGCCGTGATTTCCGACCTGCGTCGGTTCCGCGACCTCGTGCTGAAGCGCGACGACCGCGGCCGCGAGCTGGCGAACCGCTACTACCGCAACAGCCCGGAGATGGCATCGCTGCTGCTCGCGGACGATCGCGCGACTGCCGATGCGCTGGTCGTGATCCGCCACTTCGCCGTATTCGGCGCGACGGTCGGCACGCACCGCCGCTACCTGGAAGCGTTCGAGTCCAATAGCCGCGTGGTCCCGGACGACGTCGACGCAGCCGTCGGACGCCTGTTCGACTTCTTCGCGCAGCGCGGAGGCGCGACCTTGCGCGGCGACGTCGACTACGCGCGCAAGGAGTACGAGCGCGTGCGCAAGCTCACGCTGCCCGAGCTGCAGAAGCAGATGGAGAAGGCCGACGCAGGCGCGGCGAAGAAGGTGCGCATGCAGCCGCGCGCGTTCTCGCCCGAGAGCCGCCGCGCGCTGGAAACGCCCGGCGTGCGCGCGCTGCGCGAACAGGGATTGCCGAAGCCGCCCGATCGCTAGCGAACGGCGATCGACCACGCGTGGGCAGCAGAGCTGCCCACCCTACGCCAGGAGTCCGCGTTCGTAGGGTGGCCAGCTTCGCTGGCCACGCGCGCCCTACTCCGGGAATTTCGTGATCTGCACGCTGACGATCTGCCACTTGCCGTCGCGCTTCGCGTAGACGTCGATGTAGCGGTAATGCGTGGCGAACTTCTCGCCACCGTCCGTTCCGGTCATGCGCGTCGTGCCGGACAGCAGCGCGACGTCGCCGTACTGGCGCACGTCGAAGTCCTCGACCGTGTACGGGTCGATCGTCGAGGTCGGCGACAGGATGTCCTTCAGGAACGCCGCCTTGTCTCCGACCGAGCCGTTCGAGTGGATGATGCGGAAGTCGTCGGCCATGTTTCCGGCCACGGCGTCCGCGTCCTTCGCGACGATCGCCTTGTCCCACGCATCCGAGAGCCGCTTCAGCTCGGCGGACGCGTCTTCCGCGCGCGCCACGGTGGTCGCCGCGAACAGCACGGCACAGGCAACGAGCAATCGGATCATGGGCCGCTCCGGGCTGGGGACGCGGCAGTGTATGCGCGGCCGGTGTTGCCGATCTCGCGCGTTCGGGTCAACTGCGCAACGTGCGCGACAACAGCGCGAGCGTCTTCTCCCACGCGGCGTGCGCCGACTTCTCGTCGTAGCGCGGCGTCGTGTCGTTGTGGAATCCGTGCTCGGTGCCGGGATACGTGACGGCCTCGTACTTCACTTTCGCCGCCTTCAGCGCGGCTTCGTAGGCGGGCCACGTGCCGTTGACGCGCTCGTCGTTCGCGGCGAACACGAGCAGCAACTCGGTCTTCACCCGGGTGAGGTCGACGCCCTCGAGCGCCGGCGCCGGGCCGTAGAACGGCGCGGCCGCATCGAGCGCGGCACCGTGCGTCGCGAGCCAGTTCACCATGCCGCCACCCCAGCAGAAGCCCGTTGCGCCGAGCTTGCCGTTGCCGCCTTCGCGCATGCGCAGCCAGCGCGCCGCGGCGAGGAAATCGGCACGCAGCTTCTCCTGGTCGAGCGTCCCGAACTTCGCGCGCGCGGCGTCCTCGTCGCCGGGATAGCCGCCGACGCTGGACAGTCCATCGGGCGCGAGCGCGACGTAGCCGGCCAGCGCGAGCCGGCGAGCGACGTCCTCGATGTGCGGGTTCAGCCCGCGGTTCTCGTGCACCACGAGCACGCCCGGCAATGCACCGTCGGCCTGCGCAGGCTTCACGAGGTACGCGCTCACCTTGCCGTATCCGTCGGGTGAATCGATCGTCGTGCGCTCGCCGACGATGCGCGCGTCGTCGGGTTTCACGACTTGCGCTTCGGCGAACTTCGGGCTCAGCGACGCGAGCAGCGCGACGGCGCCCGTTGCGCCCGCCGCGTAACGCGCGGCGCGTTCGAGGAAGCCGCGCCGATCGATCACGCCGTGCACGTACTGGTCGAACAGGCGCAGCACTTCCGGATCGAAATCGGCGGCGGTCTGGCGGGCCATGGCGTGCTCCTTCGCGTGAGCGGCGATTGTCCGTCCGATCGGCGCCTCAGTCGACCGCTGCGCCCCACGCTTTCAGCGCGTCGATCAGCTCCACGTGCCGCGAGTGATGGTAATGCAGGCCCTGCATGCCGAGGGCGCGCGCCGCCGCGACGTTCGCTGCGACGTCGTCGACGAAGGCGCAGCGCTCCGGGCGCGCGCCGCCGCGCGCCGCGGCCAGGCGGTAGGCGGCGGCGTCGGGTTTCGCGACGCCGACGTCGCCCGAGCAGACGATCGCGTCGAAGCGACCCTGCAGCCGTTCCGCGAATCGCGCGGTCGAGCCGCGCGACGCGTTCGAGAGCAGCACGCGCTTCACGCGACCGTCCAGCGCATCGAGCAGCTCGCACATCGCGGGCCGCGGCGCCGCGTGCCGCGCGTAGTAGTCGGCGAGCGCAGCCATGATCGTGCTCGCGCCCGCGACACCGCAGCGGCTGGCGATCGCCGCGGCAACCGCTGCGTGGAACCGCTCCTGTGGAATCGCGCCGATGCGCGACGGCGCGTACTCCGGGATCGAGTGCACGAGCGTCCAGAGCTCACCGGGCGCAAAACCGTTGGGGACGGCGATCGGGTCGTAGTCGGCTGGATCCTCGTGGATCACCACGCCGCCGTAGTCGAGGATGAGCGCGTCGATCCGCATGGCCCGAGCGTACCGTGCGGCCGTGCAGCGCGCACGACGGGGCCGGCGTCCAAGTCCCTGATCCGCGAAGGAATGAATCCTTCCTCGAAGCGTCGCGATCGCGTCGCGACTGCGCTGGCAGGCACGCGCGAGGCTGCGCCACCGCTACGGGAGCCGGCCATGTCCGAAGTGATGGTTCCACCCCTCGTTCGTGCGTGGCAGGGGCAAATCGCGGGGCGTAAGCTGGTCGTCGCCAGCGGTGGCTCCAGGGGAATTGCCGCGATGCGCCTGTCGAGATTCGTGTTCGCCGCCTGCGTCGCGCTGTTCGGGCCCTCAGCAATCGCCGCGCCCGCCGTACCGAAGCATGCGAGCACGATCTCGGGCACGGTCACGCGCACCGCGGACGCCAGCGTGGTCGCCGGCGCGACCATCCTGGTGGCGGACGCGTCCGGCGGTATCGTCACGTTCGCGACCACCGGCGCGGCCGGCACCTACACCGTGGATCCGGGTCCCGGCACGTTCGCGATCGCGGTGCTCGCGCCGCGGCTCGTGACCGAGGTCTACGACAACCTGCCCTGCCCCAACTTCAGCTGCGACCTCGGGCAGGCCACGCCGATCGTGCTCGCACACGGCGCCGCGATCACCGGCATCGACTTCGCGCTCGACCCGCAGCCGCGCATCACGGGCACCGTCACGGGCGGCTCGCCCGCCGTGCCGCGCGCAGGCGTCGACGTGTCGGCATTCCTCGCGAACGGCGACGGCGTCGCCGGCTCCGGCACGACGCTGGCCGACGGCAGCTACGAGCTGTTCTTCGATCCCGGCACGGTGAACGTGCGCACGTCGAACACCGCGCAGTTGATCGACGAAGTGCATCCGGACATCGCCTGCGCATTCGGGATCTGCGACACGACCGGCGCGAGCGTCTTCACGCTCACCACCGGCCAGTCGCAGGCCGGCGTGGACTTCGTGCTCGCGCAAGGCGCTTCGCTCGGCGGCGAGGTCACGCGCGAGAGCGACGGCCAGCCGCTCGAAGGCCTGCCCATGCTGGTCTACGACGCGACCGGCGCGAACGTGACGGCGACGAACACGGCGGCGGACGGCAGCTGGCGCGTCGGCACGGGCATGCCTGCGGGCACCTATCGCGCGGTGGTGCTCGGCGGCGGGTCGTTCCAGCCGGAGCTGTGGGACGACATCGAGTGCACCGGCCCGGCCGGCGACGAGTGCCAGGTCGCGGATGGCGATCCGATCGTGCTGGCCGGAACGCAGGTCCGCACCGACATCGACTTCGCGCTCCGGCGCAGCGCGGCGGTCCTGTCGGGCACGATCACGCGCTTCGACACGGGCGCGCCGCTCGCGGGCGTCTTCGTGCAGGTGTACAGCGGCGCCAACCTCGTGATCGAGTTCCCGAACAATGCCGACGGCACCTGGTCGATCGAGGTGCCGCCGGGCAACTACACCGTGCGCGCATCGCCGCTCCCGCCGTTCGCGCCGGAGATCTATCCGGGCGTGCAATGCCTGGATGGCTTCTTCTTCTGCGCGGGTACGGCCGAAACGATCGCGCTCGCGCCGGAGCAGGAGATCGGCGACATCGACTTCGCGCTCGCCCCGGTCGCCACGCTGTCGGTCGTCGCGCGCAACGGGAGCACCGGGGCCGAGATCGGCGCCGACTGGCTCGCCGCGTTGCCCGGCGTCGAGACGCGTGTGCAACGCTTCTCGCAACCGGGCTCACCCGCGGTGTACGAGGTGTTCAACGGCGGCGACGTACGCGTCGCCGGTCGTTCCGCCGCGTGCGGCCCGTTGTCCGACCAGGTCTGCCTCGGCGAGCGCTTCCCGAACGACCCGTGCCCCGGGCTCGCGTGCGACCTCTCGATCGGCACGGCGATCACGGTGCCGAAGGGCGCCACGGTCGCCGGCATCGAGCTTTCGCTCGACGTGGGCGCGACGATTGCCGGCACGCTCACGGAAGCCGCGGGCGGCGCGCCGATCGGCAGCGCCGTGGTGGACGTGCTCGACGTGAACCGCGTGCCGATCGGCAGCACGCTGTCGGAGGGCGACGGCACGTACGCCGTGCGCGGCCTCGGCTTCGGGCCGTACTACGTGTTCGCCGAGCCGCCGTCGCCGCTGCTCGCCGAGTTGTTCAACGACGTCGCGTGCCCGAATCGCGCGTGCGTGCTCGCGAGCGGCACGACGATCGCGACGACGCCGGGCGCGACCACGCCGGGCGTGGATTTCGCGTTCGCGGCAGGCAGCACGATCGCCGGCACGGTGACGCGCGACTCGAGCGGGGCGCTCGAGGGCGCGACGATCACGATATTCAACGCGGTCGGCGAGCAGGTCGCGGAGACCACGAGCGATTTCAACGGCGCGTACGTTTCCGCGGGCCTGCCCGCGGGCAGCTACTTCGTGCGCTTCACGAAGCCGGGCTTCGGCGGCATCCTCTATTCGAACCTGCCCTGCCCGCCGGCAACGTGCAACCCGACCGCGGGCACGGCGGTCGTCGTCGCCGCGGGCCAGCCGACCACGGGCATCGACGCCGTCCTGCCGGACACCGGCCAGCCCGGGCCGGCGCAGCTCGTGTTCCTCAACCGCTGCGCGCCCATCGGCTGCGTCGTGCACGGCGGCAACGAGAGCGCGATCAACAACACGTCGAGCATCGTCACGGGCACGCGCAACCTTTCGCCCTACGCGTGGGGCGACGCGTCGTTCGCCGCGCTCGCGCAGTGCGTGCGCGAGACGTTCGCGCCGTACCAGGTCACGATCACCACGACCGACCCGGGCAACGTGCCGCACCGCGAGCACATGGTCGCGGGCACGCCGGCGGAAGCGGGTTTCTCGAACGGCGTCGCCGGCGTGTCGCCGTTCACCTGCGGCAGCATCCCGAATTCGATTTCCTTCACGTTCGCGAACGTGATCGGCGACGACATCCACGAGCTGTGCTGGACCGCGGCACAGGAGATCGCGCATGGCTTCGGGCTGGACCACGAAGTGAACCCGCCCGATGCGATGAGCTACATCGACGCACCGACGACGAAGCGCTTCACGCCCGACACCGTTGCCTGCGGCGAGTTCAGCCCGCGCGCGTGCGCGTGTGGCGGCAACACGCAGAACTCGAACGCGCTGCTGCTGCGCGCCGTGGGCGGCAACCCGAACCTGTTCGCGAACGGCTTCGAGGACGCAGCGGCCACGGCGAACGACGCGTGGAAGTCCTACCGGAGCCCGTTCCCGAAGCTCATGCACGCGGAGCCGCTCAGCTGCGGCGTCGATCCGGTGCTCGAGGTCGCGAAGCGCCGCAATCCCGAATAGCGCGGGCAGCTTCGCTGCCCGCGCGCGAGGTGCGCAACACGGTGATCGTCAGGCGATCGCGCCCTTCTTGCGCAGCGCGTTCTGCATCTGCACGCCGTGCACGAGGTCGATCCCCGCCGCCATCGCGGCCGCGACGTGCACGGCCTCGTGCATCGCCTCCACCGTCGCGCCCGTGCTGAGGCATTTGTCCGTGAAGGAGTCGATGCAGTACGGGCACTGCTTCGCGTGCGCGACGGCGAGCGCGATGAGCGCCTTCTCGCGTACGGTGAGCGCGCCGGGCAGCGCGGTGGCCGACTCGAAGTACGCCCAGAAGCGCTTCATCGACTCCTTCGCGTAGTCGCCGACGGCGCCGAAGCGGCCCAGGTCGGACGGCGCGTAGTACGTGCTCCCTGCGTCCGCGGCCTGCTCGCCGTGGTGCTCCGCGACGCAGCACGCCATCGCGGCCTTCGCATCGGCCGCGCGCGGATGCGCGGGATCGATCGGACGCAGGTCGCAACCCATCGATTCGCCGTGCAGCACGAGAGGGCCGAATGCGAACTCCAGCGGGCGGTTCCAGTCGGCCTGCGTCGCGGGCGGATAGAGCCAGTGTTTCGCGCTCACTTCCGTGTGGCAGCAATAGACCGCCTGGCCCGCGCCGCCCTGTGGCGCATGGCGCCAGCCGAGCTGCGCGGCTGCGCCGGGAATGCCTTCGAACAGCGCGCGCACGTCGTTCGTCTCGCGGCGCAGGTCGATGCCGGCATGATCGAGGAACGGTTTCGCGACCGCCGGCTCATCGGCGAGCTTGTCGTCTTCGGCGACCGGGATCGACGAGAAGATCAGGTTCAGGCCGCCGGGGAATTCGAACTTGACGTAGCCGTCCTTTTCGCTCGTCACCCGTGCGCCCGCGTCGAGCAGCTGCGCGCGCGGCAGGTGCGCGGTGTCGTCCACCTTGACGTGCGCGTGCAGCGAATCGGCTGCGGCGACGTGGGCGGCGAAGGGGCCGTTGGCGTCGAGGAGCCAGGCCATGCGGCCGGCGTCCGCCTGCGGGAGGAGCGAGAGCTTCGTCGCGAGGTCTAGCGTGTCGCGGACGGCGGTGGGCTGGATGGGCATGACGGCTTCTGCTCGATTCTCTTCAGAATAGGGAGAATTCCACGTCGCCGCGAATTCTCTTGAAGGAAGTGGGAGCGGCCCATGGCCGCGAACCCTCAGGTCGCGAATTCTGCCACTTGCGCTCTTGCGCCGCGCCTTCGGATCGCGGCCATGGGCCGCTCCCACCCTCTCCGAGAAACGCCGCGCCTGCCATGCGCGGCGTTGGATTCAACAAGCCCTCGCAGCGTCAATCGTCTTCAGGAACGTCCACGCGACCCTTGACGCCGTGGTGGCTGACGCCACCAGAGCCGTCGGCGCGCACGATGAAGTCGCCGCCGATGTCCTCGGCCGAGATGCTGCCGGAGCTGTCGTGGTCGACGATGGCGCTGCCCTTGACGTCGTCGAACTCGATCTCGCCCGAGCTGTCGTTGCCGACGTGGGCGTTGCCGCCGACGTGCTCGATGTCGACATCGCCGGAGCTGTCCGTGTCGACGAGCACGTCGCCGGTGACGGATTCGAGCACGAGGTCGCCCGAGCTGTCGCTGCGCACGTGGACGCTGCCCGCGCCGCGCACGACCACGTCGCCGGAGCTGTCGACCACGGCGACTTCGCCCGCGGTGTCGCGGATCTTCAGGTCGCCCGAGCTGTCGTGCGCGTCGAGCGCCGCGAGGCCTTCGGCTTCGACGTCACCCGACGAATCGGTGAGCGCGACAGCGACCGTCTTCGGCACGCGCACTTCGAGGTCGAGCCAGGCGTAGGTATTGCCGAGCCACGAGCCTTCGTATTCCGGCATGTCGGCCTTCATCGTCGGCACGCCGCCTTCGGTCATCGTGGCGAGCTGGATCTTGTCGAGCAGCGCCTGGCTGCTCGCGCAGGCCTTGCCGGTGGCCGTCACCTTCGTCGCGGACGCATCGGCGACGATGCGCAGGTCGCCCGCACCCGTCATGAGCGCGAGCTTCTTCGCGCCCGCGAGGTCGAGCGTGGCGTCGCGGCGGGCGGTGAATTCGCAGTCGCCCCACGCGAACGCGGAGCCGGAAACGAGCAGCAACGGCAGCAGGACGGAACGGTGCATGGCCAGGCCTCCTGGGACGGGATCGTGGCGGTGGGATGCGAGATCCCGGTGAATGGTTTAGGAACCTCTGAACAAGTCCCTGCGCGTCGCGGAGGTGCTTGTTCAGAGGTTCCTTTACGCCGCCCGCGCGCGCGTCGCCCGTGCCGGAGGCCATATGATCGGCGCCAGCCCACCGGGGAGCCGCCGGATGCCCACTCGCCGCCGCCTGCTGCAGGGTCTGGCCGCCGCCGCACTGCCGGCCCTGGCGCGTGCCGAGCCTGCAGCGCACGACCATGACGATTGCGTGTTCTGCCGGATCGAAGCGGGCAGCGAGGAGTCCGTCGTGATCTGGCGCGACGAGCACCTCATCGCGATCGCCGACAAGTTTCCGTTCGCGCCGGGGCACACGTTGCTGATGCCACGCCGGCACGTACAGGACCCTTACGCGATGCCATCCGGCCTCGCGGCGACCCTCTACGCGTTCGCACCGACGCTCGCGCGCACACTGAAGCGCGCGTTCGCGGCGGACGGCATCACGTGCATGCAGAACAACGAGCGCGCAGGCGGCCAGAGCGTGTTCCATTTCCACATGCACTTCGTGCCACGCACGGCGGGCGTCGAGCTGTTCCAGCGCCTGCACGATCGCGTCGAGGTGCCGGCCGGCGATCGCGAAAGGCTGTTCGCGCCGGTGCGCGACCTGCTCGGGAGCCACGCATGACCGTCTACGTGATCAACAACCTGAAGATCCACGACCGCGGTGCATATGGTGAGTATCTGAGTGGATTCATGGAAGCCTTCCGCGGTTGCGGGGGCGAGATCCTCGCCGTGCAGGATTCGCCGAAGGCCTACGAAGGCGAGTGGCCGTACGACCGCACGGTGCTGCTGCGCTTCCCCGACCGCGCGTCGATCACGCGCTGGGTGGAGTCGCCCGCGTACCAGCGCATCATCGGGCATCGCTTGCGCGGGTCGAGCAGCAATATCGTGATCCTCGACGCCTTCGCGATGCCATGAGCGTCCTCGGTTCATCGCTGCCGATCGTCCAGGCACCGATGGCCGGCGTACAGGGCGCAGCGCTCGCGATCGCCGCGTGCAACGCGGGCGCGCTCGGCTCGTTGCCGGCGGCGATGCTCTCGCACGACGCGCTGCGCCGCGACCTCGACGCGATCCGCGCGGGCACGGATGCGCCGTTCAACGTCAACTTCTTCTGCCACGCGCCGCCGGCGCCCGACGCCGCGCGCGACGCGCTCTGGCTGGCGCAGCTTGCGCCGTACTACGCGGAGCTCCGCATCGAGCCGGCGCCGCCGCCGGCCGCGTCGCGGCGGCCGTTCGACGCCGACGGCGCCGCGATCGTGGAAGCGGTCCGCCCGGCAGTCGTCAGCTTCCACTTCGGGCTGCCCGAGCCGTCGCTGCTCGCCCGCGTGCGCGCGACCGGCGCGAAGGTGCTGTCGTCGGCGACCACGCTCGCGGAAGCGCTGTGGCTGGAACAGCACGGCGTCGACGCGGTGATTGCGCAGGGTGCCGAGGCCGGCGGCCATCGCGGGATGTTCCTTTCGGATTCGCTCGCCACGCAGGTCGGCACATTCGCGCTCGTGCGGCAGTGCGTGCGCGCGCTGCGCGTGCCCGTGATCGCGGCCGGCGCGATCTCCGATGCGGCCGGCGTTGCGGCAGCGATGGCGCTCGGTGCGAGCGCCGTGCAGTGCGGCACCGCCTACCTGCTGTGCCCGGAAGCGACGACGAGCGCGGTCCATCGCAACGCGATTGCCGAGCCGCACGAGACGTCGCTCACGAATGTGTTCACGGGCCGCCCCGCACGCGCGATCGTCAATCGAATGATGCGCGAGCTCGGCCCGCTGCGCGACGACGTGCCGGCCTTCCCGCTCGCGGCCGCCGCGCTCGCGCCGCTGCGCGCAGCCGCCGAGAAGCGCGGGAGCGGCGACTTCTCGCCGCTGTGGTGCGGGCAGGACGCCGCTGGCTGTCGCGCCGCGCCGGCGGCGGACGTGACGCGTGAGCTCGCGCGGGGAACGGCCGCTTCAGCGCGATAGCGTCTGTTCGTACGGTGGGCAGCTTCGCTGCCCGCCATTGCAACGCCTCGCGCGGCGGGCAGCCAAGCTGCCCGCCCTACTCGAATCCGTTCGCGAACAACACATCCGACGGCGCGGCAACTGGCCGGTCGAGCTGCAGCAGGTACGCGATCAGCGCGTTCTGGTCTCCGACCGTTGCCGACAACATCGTGCGGTGTGCGGACGCAGCCGCCAGGTTCGAAGCGTTGCTGACGACGATTTCGTCGACCGCGACGTAATAGCCGGTCGTTTCCAGCGCGATGGTATTCGTCGTACCCGCATTCAGCGGCACGTTCTCGAAGCGCAGCGTCGCCCAGTTCGTGGAGCGGTAGAACGGGTCGTTGCCGACGCTCGCGAGCGGCCCGATCGTGACGGGCGTGCCGCCGTTCACGATCAGGCGCAGCGACGGGTTGAACGTGGAGTTGCTGTAGCGCACCTCGACCGTGCCGGTGCCGCCGGCGCCGCCGTTCACGCCCGTGAACGTGACGCGGCCGCCGGCCTGGTCGAGCTGCACGTAGGCGCGCCCGCGCACGGTGTCGTCGTTGTTCAGGTCGACGAAGTTGCTCTCGATCGATGCGGCGCCGGAAACCGTGCCGCTCTCGCCGGTGAAGCGCGTGCCGCCCGCGACGCGGAACACGTCGGCGAGCGTCGCCGCGGAGCCGTCGTGGAAATACGGGGCGGTGGCCCACGCGCCGAGCAGCGTCGGCGTATCGATGCCGGTGAGCGGGCCGCCGAGCCGACCACCCGACGTCGCGCGCAGCGTGCCGACGTCGTGCAGCGTGCCCGCGCCGTTCGTGCTGTCGGTGAAGCGCGGCGCGACGTGGCACGTGGTGCATCCGCGTGCGGCGAACACGGCCTGCCCGGTGACGGCCTGTGCGGTGAGCGAGCCGTCCGCATTGCGGTACGGGCTGCGCGGCACGCTGTCGGGCCCGAGCGACGCGACGTACGCGGCGAGCGCGTCGAGCGGCGCGCTCAACCCGGCCTTCGGCGGCCCGAGCGGCGCGGCCGTCGCGGCGAAATTCGCGTTCGACATGAAGCCGCTGCCGCCGAAGAACAGGCGGATGTCGCCCTCGAAGTCCTGGATCTCGTCGAAGTTCGCGCTCCAGTGCACGTTGCCGTGCGCGGTGCCGCCGCGGCCCTGCAGCGAGACCGTGTTGCGCAGGCCTTCGCCGCGCCCCGTGAAGTCCCAGGTGCGGCCGTCGTGCGTTCCGTCGAGGTGGCACGTCGCGCAGCTCAGGTAACCCTCGGGGCTCATGCGCGGATCGGAGGCGCGATAGAAGATGCGCTTGCCTTCGAGCACCTGCGCAGGCAACGGCTCGATCGCAACGGTATCGATCTCCGTCGAGGTAACGGCGCTCGAGCCCGTGGTGAACAACGCATTCGTCGCGAGCGCCGTGACGCTGCGCCCCATGAGGTCCTGCACGAACGTGCGCCCCGACGTCGCGTCGACGCACGCACCCTGCGGCGCGCCGCCCGCGCTGAAGCGGCCGACGAGCCCGCCGAGCCCGGTGCTGCCCGACGACGCGAGCATGTCGAGCACGAGCAGCTCGTCGTCGCCCTGCAGCGTCACCAGCAGGTAATCGCCGAGCGGCGAGAACGCGACGGCCGACGCCGAGTCGCTGTTGTCGAGGTCGACGCCGCGCAGGACCGTGCCGGCGTTCGCATCGACCTGCACGGCGAGGTCGCGCACCGTGTTGTCGCTGTCGATGTCCTGCGAGGGGTCGATCAGCGGGCCCTTCTCGTTGTTCGGCTTGTTCGCGGCGAACCAGGCGCTGCCATCGAGCGGGTTGAACGCGATGCCGGCGAGCTGGTTCGCGACGCCCTTGCCGGCCGCCGTCGTGTCGCGGTTCGCGTCGCCGCCGAACTTGTTGATGCGGATCGTCTTCGTGAGCGACATCCCGCCCGCCGCATTCACGTCCCACGTTTCCGCGTAGTCGTTGGTCGACAGGAAGCGCGTGACGAGCACGCGCGAGCCGTCGCCCGCGACAGCGATCGCGCGCGGGTTCGGGCCGAGCGCGAGCTGACCGGTCTGCGCGCGCGTCGCCGTGGAGTAGCGACGCAGCGAGCCGATCCCCGTGCCCTGTGCGTTCAGCGTGACGTAGGCCGTGAGCCCGTCGGGCGACATCGCGACGGCCTGCGGCGCCGAGCCGTAGCCCGTGTTCAACGTCGCGGAAACCGCGCCCGTGCCGCCGTTGACGACGGCGATCGCATCGCCGTCGCTGCACGCCACCCAGATGTCGCCCTGCGCCGAGCGCGCGAGCGAGCGCGGGTCGTCGCACACGGCGACCTCGCGCACGACGGCGAGCGTGTCCGCGTCGATCTCCGCGATCGTGTCGGCGTCGGGGTTCGCGGCCCACACGCGCCGGCCGGGCGCATGGCACGCGATCGTGGACGAGCGCGTCGGCGTCGATACAGAAGCGGTGAGCACGGTGACGACGGTACCGCGCGTCGCCACGACGTTCGAGGGATCCTTCACCTGCACCGTCGCGCGGTAGTGCCCGGCCGCCGCGTACGCGTGCGTCGCGTTGGTCGCCGCGCCCCACGCCGTCTGCGGCGTGCCGTCGCCGAAGTCGTAGCGATACTGCAGCGTGTCGCCGGCGTTCGGGTCGCTCGCGGTGGCGGCGAACGAGACGTTCGCGGCCGGCGCGGCCGGGTACGGCGTCGCGGTGAACGCGGAAATTGCCGGCGGCAGGTTGCCGTTCACCGCAGCGCCCGTGGAGAACGTGAATGCGTACGGTGCCGCCATCGCGTTGCCCGCGGCGTCGCGCAGGTTCTCGATGCGCACCTCGTACGTCGTGTTCGCCGCGAGCCGCGGCGCGTCCGGCGTGATCGTGAGCACGTCGTCGAACGAGAACGTGATCGCGGCCGGCAACGGCGTGCCGCCGGCCACGCCGCCCGTCACCACGCGCACGCGCACGTTCGCCGCGTTCACCGTGGTCATCTCGAGCGTCTCGTGGATGATCACACTGATCGGCGCACCGAGCGGATAGTTCGCCTGGCCCGCGCGCGGGATGTGGTAGCTCACCTCGGGTCCGCGCGTGTCGGGCGCGGCCTGGTGCGCCCAGATCGCCATGCCCTGCCCTTCGCCGATGCCGCCGGTGACGAGCAGGTTGCCGAGCGGCAACGCGAACTGGCTCGTGTCGAGCGGCTGGCTCGCGGCCGGCGCGTTGAACTGCAGCACGGGCCGTCGCGTGCGCATGTCGAGCTTGTACTCGCCGATGAAGCCGAACTCGTCCTGGAACTGCGCGTACATCGCCGGGTCGCCGGGCAGCGGCACGTCGTCGACGAAGCGCAGGTCGGTGGGATCGGTGATGTCGGCGATGCGCACGCCGTTGCCTTCGGTCTGGTACGGCATGACGGCGTACAGCCGGCCTTCGCCGGCCCAGAGCTCGGGCCAGTAGCCGCCAGGGCCGCCCGTCGTCAGCACGTCGAGCAGCACGACGTTCGCGGGATCGCTGATGTCGTACGCCGCGATGCCGGTGCGACTCTGGTCCGACACGTAGTAGAGGATGTTGCCGAGCAGGAACGGATGGCCGATCACGCCGGTCTGGCCGAGGTGGTCGAACGTGCCGAGCGGCGGGCTGGACGGCTCGCCGCGCACGATGCGCACGTCGCCCTCGATCGCGTTGTAGCTCCAGTAGCTCGGCGTGACGAACCACGGCTGCGTGAGGTCGCCGCGCACGCCGTAGCTCGACGCGCCCGATGCCGTACGCGCGAGCCCCGCCACGCCCGGATCGGCGCGGAACGACCACGGGCAGCCGCCGCCGCAGAAATCCGCGCCGATCACGAGATGGGCACCGGGACGAATCGCGCCGCCGGCCGTGACGGTGCCGCCGAACGTGCTTTCGCCGAGCCTGCGCACGACATGGAAATAGCCGTGCGCCATCACCGGCATCGGCGTGACGCCGAGCTGCGCGAGCTCCACCGGGGCCGCGGGGTTCGTG
Source organism: uncultured Pseudomonadota bacterium (assembly GCA_937996755.1). GTDB lineage: Bacteria > Pseudomonadota > Gammaproteobacteria > Xanthomonadales > Ahniellaceae > CALKUS01. Next base: position 29,409 of record CALKUS010000100.1, read on the forward strand.
ATGTTCCAGGTGCGCACCTGGAAGTCGGAGCCCGGCTCGCTGGACGGCACTTCCGGGATCGTGACGAGCACGTTGTTGTGGAACGCGATGATCGCGGTGCGCCCCTGCGTCGGCGCCATCCGCGGCGACAGCAGCTGGCCCGGCGTGCGCGCGATGTTCGGGAAGCCCGCTGCCGGTGGCGCGGGCGGTACCTGGGCATGCGCCAGCGCAGGCACGAGCGCGGCAATCAACGCGAGCACACGGATCATCGATGTCTCCCCGCTGCCGCGCCGGCGATGCCGGCGCGCCTTCCATGCAGCCGGAGCGAGATTACTCCGGCATCCAGCGGGGATACGTGAAGCGCGCCTGGGAACGAAACCGTTCGTCGCCCGCCAGCGGCTGGCGGTCGGCGTTCAGAGCAACCAGGTCTTCACGAACGGCGCGAGATTGGGGATCAGGTCGGTGAAGCCGTGCACGAGCACAACGAGCGCCAGGCTGCGCGTGCGCGCCCAGAGCACGCCGAACAGCAATCCGATCGGGGACACGACGACGATCGAATAGGCTGCCGCGGTCAGCGCATCGGGCGGGCCGGACATGCCTTCCATCAGGTGCGCACCGCGCAGCACGTAACCCGGCGCGTGCGCGAGGCCGAACACGAGCGACATCGCGAGGATGGCGGCCGTCTCGCTGCGCCACCACGCGGCCAGCCGCGTCTGCAGCAGCACGCGGAACAGGAATTCCTCGGTCAGGCCGGCCTCCAGCGACATCGCGACGAACGCGAGCGGCACGCCGACGGCGATCAGCCAGGACGGCGCGTCCAGCGCCTTGATCGTCGCGGGACCGCGCCCGATGAACACCTGCAGCAGGAACATGGCCGCGAACATCAGCAGAAGCGCGCGCAGCAGGCGCTTGTCGGCGAACAGCGGTTTCAGGAATCCGCGCGAATCGCCGAGGAATACCTCGCGCCACGAATGCCCGAAGCGCGTGAACAGCCACGCGGGCAGCAGCACCATCGTGGCGAGCTTCAGCGCGAGCATCGCGAGCTCTTCCGGGCGCCCGTCCGCGACGGCCGCCTTGACCGCCGTGAACGCGTAGCCGAGCACGAGTACGGCGAACAGCACGAGATAGCCGAGGATCGCGAGCGATTCCGTGCGCGGCCGGTCGACGCGATACGTCGCGGCTTTCACACCGATCGTTGCGAGCCACGCGACCACCGAGCAGCCGACACCGAAGATCAGCAGCACCGCGAGCGACTCGCCCGCCTCGAAGCCCGGCGAGCGACCGAGCACGACGAGCGAGCCGGCGTAGGCCAGCGCGTAGGCGATGAGGGCGATCACGGCGACCATGGCATCGGTCCGCAGGTTGTCCAGGCGCGTATCGCACCAGCGGGCGCGGCACCGCGACAGTGCCTTGCGACACGGGTCGGCCGCGGGCACGATCGTCGCCATGGCAGGAAGTCCGGTGCGTTGGCCCTTTGTCGTAGCGCTCGCGTCCGCGGGCGTTGCCTGCCAGCGGCCGCCAGCCGCCGAATGGCAGGAGGCGACGGCGCGCGTGCTCGCGGAATCCGATCCGTTCTTCGTCGACGCGAACGTAAAGCCCGGATCGTGGACGGCGGCGATGCAGGAAGCGAAGCCCGACAGTGGCCTGCGCGCGGCATCGCCTGCGTGCGGCAACCTGCTCGCGCGCGAGACGACGAACCGCATCGTGGCGAACGTGCGTGAACTCGAGCGCCTGCGTCCGGCATTCGTCGCGCTGCACGCCGAAGCGGCGCAGTGGACGGATCGCCTCGGCGAATGGGACGGCGTGTTCCTGGCCGCGGACACGCAGCTGGCGGCATGCTCGACGTGCGCCGTGCAACGACTGCTGGTGCAGCGCATGGCCGCTTCGATGCAGCTCGCCAGGACGCACCTCGAGGTCGCCATGCGGCCGCCGACCGAGGCTGCCGTCCTGCATCTCGACGTTGCGGACGGCGACATGCTGCGCGCCACCAACATCGGGCGAGCGCTGCGGGAGGTCGTCGAAGGATCGGACGTCGCGCCGCTGCCCGAAGGCCCGGCGCGCCGGGCGGTCGTTCCGGCCATCGACGCGATCGTGTCCAGCACAGATACGTGGCGCGCGTTCACCGCGAAGCTCGACGACGCGTTCGGCTATTTCGACAACTGGCATTCGCTGCGCGACCACCATGCGGCGTTGCTGCGCGCCTGCTACGCAGGTGCAGCCGCCCCGCGATGATGCGGACAGCGCGCCTGCCGCGCACGGTCGACTAGTCGACGAGGAACACCCGCGCCTTCGGCCTGTCCTCGGTGATTTCGAGGAACCAGCGGCCGCTGAAGCCCGGCACCACGCGCACGCGCGGCGAATCGAGCGGCGTGCGCAGCGCGGCGGTGCCCTTCAGCACCTGCCAGCGCTGGCCGTTGTCGAGCACGAAGACCGTGCCGGGCGCCCAGCCGGTGATGCGGCCCTGCGCGTGCGCGACGATCGGCTGGTCGCCGAGGCCGACGCGCGGTTGCGCGACCGGCGCTGCCGGCGTCGCATTCGCGCGCGGCGCCGGCGCGATCGCGCCTTGCGCTTCCGCCTGCTTGCGATGTCGCGCTTCGGACGCACGCAACGCGGCGTCGAGCTGGTCCACTTGGGCGTCGCTCAGGCCGATCGCGCGCAGCTCCTCGGCCGAGAGGCGTTCGCGCAGCGGCACGTAACCGGTAGCGAACGCCGGCAGCGACAGGAACAGCAGCAACATGACGAGTACGCGCATCGGCGGTCGGCCTGGAGGGACTGGCCGCGAAGACTATGTCGGTTCCGTGTCGGTCTCGTGACAGGCTTCCTCAGCGCCGCTTCGGAGGATTCAGGGGGCAGCGATCACGGGGGTTTGGCTGCAAGGTCGTGCAGTACGGGCGTGCCCGCCCTGAGCGCGGGCGCGCAGGTCCTTGCTAGTCTGCGCACGACAACCCGGGAGGACGCCATGAAGATCGTGCCGGTCTACGCCGCCGTGCTCGCCATCCTGTTCGTGTACTTCGCCATCCGCACGATCCGCACGCGCCAGCGGCTGCGCATCTCGCTCGGCGATTCCGGCGATGCGGCCATGCTGCGCGCGATCCGCGTGCACGCGAACTTCGCGGAGTACGTGCCGTTCGCGATCCTGCTCGCCGCGTTCGTGGAGATCGAGGGCACGCGTCCGTACGTCGTCCACGCGCTGTGCGCCACGCTGCTGCTCGGCCGCCTGCTGCACGCGGCCGCGATCGGCGGTCCGCGCATGATCTTCCCGCTGCGCGTCTCGGGCATGGTGCTCACGTTCACGTCGCTGCTCGGCTCCGCCGCGATCCTGCTCTACCACGCGCTGAAGTAGCGATCCGCCGCCCCGGCGCCCGGGGAATGCCCACCGCAGGAAAGGAAACCATGCACCTGAAATCGCCCCGCCTGTTGCTCACCGTGCTGCTCCTGTCGCTATCGCTCGCCGCCTTCGCGAAGGACTCGCGCATGCTGCCGACGGATCCGCCCGGTGCCGCGCCGGCCGATGCGGCGGTCGTCGTGTTCATGCGGCCTTCGTCCTATGGTGCTGCGATCAAGTCCAGCGTCTACGACGTGACCGACGGCAAGCAGGAATTCATCGGCATCGTGTCGCACAAGGACAAGGTCGCGTACCGCGTGGCCCCGGGGAAGCACCTGTTCATGGTCGTCGCGGAGAACGGCGATTTCCTCGACGCCGACCTGCAGGCCGGCAAGACCTACTACGCCGTCGTCAGCCCGCGCATGGGCGTCTGGAAGGCTCGGTTCTCGCTGCTGCCGGTGCACACCGACCCCACCGCCGAGTTCAACACCTCGACCGCCGAGTTCGCGAAGTGGATGGAGAAGACGAACTGGGTGAAGCGCGGCCCGGCGGCCGACGCGTGGTACGCCGAACACCAGGCCGACGTCGCGAAGAAGCGCGAGAAGTACCTCCGCAACTGGAACGCGCGATCCGACGCGGACAAGGCGTCGCTGCGCCTGCTGCCCGCCGACGGCAGCTGAGTCGGGTTCCCGACGCCGCACGCGCGGCACATCGCGTGCGACGTGCGCCCGGACGCCCGGTGCCGGGCTGGCGCGCAGGTTCGCGTCGTACCGCCTCGCATCGAGCGCGGAAGTCGGCGCGGAAACTGCGCGTCGCGGTCGTGCGGCGTCGTCGCTTTCAGTCGCGCGCCCGGTCCATCGTCGCGAGCATGCACTGCGCCGCAATGCCGTCACGATCGACCCTGGCACGCGTGTTCGTGCCGAGTGGCCGTTCGTACCCCGGCTCGATCCAGACGAGCGTGTGCTCGGTGTAGACCGGAAGCCGCTGCTTGTTCAGCGCCGTCGGCTCGAAACGCCAGAACCTCACGAGCTTCGCGGCGACGTCCCCATAGGCTGATTCGGGCCAGGCGCCGAGCACCCTGAACGAGCTGACTTCGCCGTTCTTCTCGACGACGAACGAAAACCGGGCGCATCCCGCGCGATAGGTATGCATGATTGCCGCGGTGTTCGTGGTGCTTCCGGCGACACGAGTCCAGAGCTTCGGCAGGTTCTCGTACGCGACCGCGATCAGGTCGTCGTCGGCGGCGATTCCCGCCAGCGGGAGGGCAGCGAGGACGAGCGCGAAAGCACGGGTCGAGGGGCGCAAGGAAACCTCCAGGGTTCGAGGCAGGGTATGCCCGCCGGCACGTCACGTCGAGCGTGCGTTTCTACATCTGCCGGAAGAGGTGCAGGTACGCTCGGCTCACCGGAAGCACTTCGCCGCGCGTCTTCAGGTGGATCTGCGCGGTCTCGTTGTCGCCGCGCACGACCTGCGCGATCGCGCGCAGGTTCACGACGACCGAGCGGTGCACCTGCTGGAACACGTCGGCGTCGAGCTGCGCGAGCAGCTCCTTCAATGGCGTGCGCACCACGCCTTCGCAGGCGCGACCGCCTTCGCCGCGCCACGCGACGAGCGTGTACTTCTCGTCCGAGCGCAGGAAGTCGACGTCCTCGACGGCGACCAGGCGCAGCGTGTTGCCCACCGAGACGCGCAGCCAGCGCAGCGGCGCAGGCTTCGCGTCGCGACGCAACTGCGCGGCGATGCGCTCGATCAGCTCGTCCGTGCCGGGCGACGGCGCCGACGCGCGCAGGCGTTCCTGCAGCCTCCCGACGGTGTCGGCGAGGCGCGCAGCGTCGACCGGCTTCACGAGGTAGTCGAGCGCGCCCTGCCGGAACGCGTCGACCGCGTATTGGTCGAAGGCCGTGACGAACACCAGCTGCGCGCGTCGATCGATGTAGCGCGCCGCTTCCACGCCCGACAGTCCCGGCATGTGCACGTCGAGGAAGCAGACGTCCGGGCGGTGCGCTTCGAACAGCTCCACTGCTTCGCGTCCGTTGCGCGCGCTCGCGACCACCTCGAGCGCGGGCCACGCCGCGGCGAGCATCCTCGCGAGCTGCTTGCGCAGCAGCGGCTCGTCGTCGGCGATCAGCGCGGTGGGGCGCTTCGTCATTTCGCCGCCTCGCGCGCCGGCAGCTCGATCTCGGCACAGGTGCCGTGCGGCTCCACGGGAATCAGGCGCAGCGCGGCCGCATCGCCGAATGCGAGCTTCAGGCGCTCGCGCAGGTTCGCGAGGCCGGTGCCGAGCCCTTCGCTGCCGCCGCGCATGCCGACGCCCGTGTCGATCACCTGGGCGAGCACGCGCGCGTCGCGCTGCGTGAGGCGCACCTCGATGCGGCCGCCGTCTTCGCCAGGGTCGATGCCGTGGCGCACGGCGTTCTCGACGAGCGTGAGCAACGCCATCGGCGGGCACGCCAGCGAGCGCGTGGCCGCGTCGGCATGCACCGAGAACTGCAGGCGGTCCGGCATGCGCATCTGCATCACTTCGAGGTAGGCACGCACGAGCTCGAGCTCCTGGTCGAACGTGGACGACGACTCGTGCAGCCGGGGCACCGCCGCACGCAGGTAGGCGATGAGGCTCGCGAGCACGGTGGACGCCTGCGGCGAGCCCGACTCGACCAGCTCGCGGATGTTCGCGAGCGTGTTGAACAGGAAGTGCGGCTCGACCTGCGCCTGCAGCACGCGCATGCGCGCGTCGAGCGCCTGTCGTTCCAGCTCGCTGCGCTCGAGCTGGAACGCGAGCGACTGGCGCTGCGCCTGGCCGCTGACGTGGCGGTACAGTCCGGCCATCGCGATCCACGGCGACATGAGCACGCCGAAGAACGTCATGATGCTGAAGCCGGCGAGGCGCTCCTTGTCGTGGTACCAGGGCTGCGGATCGCCGGTTGTCGTGAGGAAGTAGACGAACGCGACCGTGAACGGGGCGACGAACGCGACGGCCACGACCTGCAGCACCCAGTTCGCCAGCCACGGCGGCAGCGTGCGCGGCCAGCGCTCGAAGAGGCCGAACACGAGCAGTTGCACCGTGGCGAGGAACATGAGTCGCCCGAACAGCATGGCGTGCGGTCCCGTCCATCCCGGCGACCAGATCACGCCGAGCGCGACGACGGCGACCAGCGCGGTGCGCACGCGCGGCCACGCGAAGATGCGCGCGAAGCCGTGGCGCTCGGGGATGGCGGCGGTCGACATGGCGCGACGATAGCGCACGGCACGCCACGCGCGCGCCGCGTGCGACGAACGGCGGCGAGTGCGGCGCGAACCGCGTCGGACGACGACGGGTGGCGCCGTTTGTCGCGACCGGCCGCAGCTCGTCGCACTGCCGTCGTGCCCTGTCGCCTGCGTCCTTGTCGTGCCGCGGCGCGTGCGCAGACTCGCTGCCACGCCGGCATCGCTGCCGGCCGGGGACGCAGCCATGAAATGGATCCACATCGTCGCGGGGCTCACGTCGCTCGTGTTCGGCGCGATCGCGCTGTGGTCGGCGAAGGGCGGGCGCGTGCATCGACGCGCGGGCACGGTGTTCGCGGGCGCCATGCTGCTGATGTCGTCGACGGGCGCGCTCATGGCGATCTTCAGCAGGCCGAATCCCGGCAACGTGGTGGCCGGCTCGCTCACGTTCTACCTGGTGGCGACGGGCCTGCTCACCGTGATCCGCCCGGTCGATCGCGCGCGTCCGCTGCTCACCGGCTTCATGCTCGCGGCGTTTGCGCTGTCGCTCTACGCGCTCGACCTGGGGTTCACCGCGATGGCCAGCCCCCGCGGCCACATCGGCGGCATACCCGCGCCGCCGCTGTTCCTGTTCGCGTTCGTCGGCGGCATCGCGGCGCTCGGCGACGCGCGCATGCTGCACGCCGGACGCATCGCAGGCGCGCAGCGGCTCGCGCGGCACCTCTGGCGCATGACGCTCGCGATGTGGATCGCGACCACGTCGTTCTTCCTCGGCCAGGCGAAGGTCATGCCGGCGTTCCTCCGCGAAGCGCTGCTGCTGCGCGCGCTTCCCGTGCTGCTCGTGACGGCAACCCTGTTCTGGTGGCTCGCAAAGGTCGTCATCAAGCGCAGCAAGGCGGTCCCCGTCGCGGCGTAGCGTGTCAACGATCGGCGGCGTCGGGCGTTCCGGTGGACGCCCGTCACCGCCATACTCGCCCGATGCGCCGACTGCTCGCCCTCGCCTTCCTGCTCGCGCTGGCCGCGCAGGCGCACGCCGCCGTCGAATCCGGGCTCTGGTACGACCGCCAGCACGCGGGCCACGGGTTGGACCTGCACCGTGCCGGCGGCCAGCTGTTCGGCACGTTCTATACCTACGACGGCAGCGGCGCCGTGCAGTGGCTGTGGCTGCAGACCGCGGACGTCGATGCACCCGCGAGCGCGCTCACGCGCTTCCGCCGCGTGCAGGGTGCGCTCGTCGGCGCGAACGCGGGCGCGATTTCCCTCACGCCCGTCGCGTCGTGCCCCGACGGCTTCGCGCGCGACGGTGCGCGCGCACTGCTGCGCATGGACTTCACGCTCGACGGCGCGGCCGCGACGTGGTGCGTCGAGCCGCTGTTGCCCGCGACCGAGGAACCGCTTGCCGTCCTGTCGGGTGCGTGGTTCGACCCGGCCGAGCCGGGCTGGGGCGTGATGACGCACGCGTGGACGGGCGGCGACGGTCGCGCGCAGCTCTATCGCACGGTCTACTTCCACGACGCCGCGGGCGATGCGCGCTGGGCCTTCGCGCAGGACGCCGCCGGCTCGCTGTCGCAGACGGAGACGTATTACACGCCGCGCGTCGAGTGCAGCGGCTGCCCCGCGCCGATCGCGCTCACCGTGCCGATCGGCAGCGCCACGGTCACGCTCACGCAGCCGCTCGCGACGGCCGATGCGAGCCGCAACCGCGTCGCGATGTCGCTGCGCTTCGCCGACGGCGCCGCGTTCGCACGCGATGCGCCGCTTGCATTGCTGTCCACGCCGCGCCGCGTCGCGGGCGCAGCAGCGACGCGCGAGGGCCCGGTCGCGGGCCGCGTGCTGGCGAGCGGCGTCGAGCGCTTCGACCAGTTGCCGTACGTCGCGCCGCCGACCGGCACGTTGCGCTGGCGCGCGCCGCAACCGGCTGCCGTACGCACGTCATTGCGCGATGCGCGCACGCTCGGTCCCGGTTGCCCGCAACCGCCGCCGCAGGGCGCGTTCCCCTCGGCGCCCGCGACGCAATCCGAGGATTGCCTGCACGCGTACGTCTGGCGCCCGGCCGGCGACGGTCCGCATCCGGTGATGGTCTGGATCCACGGCGGCGGCCTGACGCAGGGCTCGGCCGTGCAGCAACTCTCGGGCCAACTCAACTACGACGGCGAGCGCTACGCGCGCGCGGGCGTCGTGTTCGTCTCGATCAACTACCGCCTCGGCCCGCTCGGCTACCTCGCGCAGCGCGACTTCGTCGGCGAAGCTACGGACTCACCGCAGGCTGGCAACTACGGGCTGCTCGACCAGGTGGCGGCGCTCGCCTGGGTGCGCGACAACATCGCCGCGTTCGGCGGCGACCCGGCGCGCGTCACGATCTTCGGCGAATCCGCGGGCGGCGTGAGCACGTGCGCGCTGCTCGCGACGCCCGCGGCGCACGGGCTGTTCGCGCGCGTCATCGTGCAGAGCGGCAACTGCCTGTGGAATCCGCCGACGCTCGCGACCGGCCTCGCGCAGGGCGATCGCGTGACGCAGGCGGCCGGCTGCGCGAACGCGGCCGATCGTCGCGCCTGCCTGCGCGCGCTGACGCCGCAGCAACTGCTTGCGGCGGTCCCGCCGGTCGTCGATCCCGCCGGCCTGAGCGATGGCGAGAGCTTCGGCCTCGTGGTGGACGGCTTCGTGCTGCCCGAGTCGCCCGGGCGCGCGATCGCCGCGGGCCACGTGCCGGCCTTGCCGCTGCTGATCGGCGTGAACGACGACGAGACGACGACGCTCGTGCCCGCGACGTCGTTGCCCGCGACGGTCGCCGGTTACGAAGCGGCGATCCGCGCGCGCTTCTCGCTGATCGCGGACGCCGTGCTGGCGCGCTATCCCGCAAGCGCGTACGCGACGCCGCAGCGCGCGTACCAGGACCTGCTGGACGACGTGCTCTTCGCATGCGCCGCGCGGCGCAGCGCCGCCGACCACGCATCGTTCGGCGCGCCGGTCTACACCTACGCGCTCACCGAGGCGCTGCCCGACGCCGCGCTCGCGCCGCTGGAATCGTTCCACGGGCTCGACATCGTGCTGTTGTTCGGCCCGCGCACGCAGGCACAGGCATCCGAGCAGGCGCTCGCCGCGCGCATGCAGGCGACGTGGGTCGACTTCGCGTTCGGCCGCGAGCCCGGCAGCAGCGCGCAGCTCGCGTGGCCGCGCTACCGACGCGATTCGCGCGTCACGCAGGAACTGAACGCCGCGCGCACCGTCCCCATCGGCGACTACCGCGGCGCCTACTGCGACTTCTGGGGGCAGTACACGACGTTGTAGCGCGCGACGGCCGCCACAATATCCACCCTGCGCCTGCGTCTTCGGGTGCATGGACGGCTCGGGCGGCGCGATCTCGACGATGGCGGGGCAGGACGAAAGGATCGCCGAGGCGTTCGCGCGCGAGCACGGACGCGTGCGCCGCTTCATCGGGCGCTACGTGCCCGACCGCCACGACGCCGAGGACCTGCTGCAGCAGGTGTTCTTCGAGTTCGTGGAAGCCGCGCGGCTGCTCGCGCCGATCGAGCAGGCCGGCGCGTGGCTGCTGCGCGTCGCGCGCAACCGCATCGTCGACCGTTTCCGCCGCAAGGCCGTGCGCGGCACGACCATCGGCAGCACGACCGTCGTCGCCGGCGACGACGGCGAAGAACCGCTGTCGCTCGCCGAGCTGCTGCCCGCGGGCGACTCACCCGAAGGCGCGCTCGCGCGCGAGCTGCTGGTCGAGGAGCTCGCCGCGGCGCTGGACGACCTGCCCGAAGCGCAGCGTGCCGTGTTCGTCGCGCACGAGCTCGAAGGCCGCAGCTTCGCCGACCTCGCCGCCGAGAGCGGCGAGCCGATCAACACGCTCTTGTCGCGCAAGCACTACGCCGTGAAGCGGCTGCGTGCACGCCTGCAGGACCTGCGCGACGAATTCGACGCACTCTGAGGAGAAGAACCATGCACCACCACCATCACTCCCACCACCACGGCGGCCGCGACCGCCGCATCGCGAAGATGCTCGTGCTCGCGGCCGTCGCGATCCCGGCGATCGGTTTCATCGTCATGAGCCTCTGGAACGCGCTCATGCCCGCGATCTTCGGGCTGCCCGCGCTCGGCTTCTGGCAGGCGCTCGGCCTGCTCGTGCTGAGCAAGATCCTGTTCGGCAGCTTCCACGGCGGCAGCCGCCACCATCATCACCGGCGCATGCACGAGCGCTGGGCCGCGATGTCGGATGAGGAGCGCGCGAAACTACGCAGCGCCATGGGTTGGACTTCGCCCGTCGACGATCGTGATTCACCTCGGCGCGATGAGGCTACCTGACGAGCCGCGGATCGATCCAGATCGGACCATGGTCGACCTCCCGCAAAAGGCGCTGAGCCGACGGATGCAGTGGATTGACCAGATAGTTCGACGAATGGGGAACGATTGCCGACGGCACCTTCAGCAACAGCGTCGCCCGGCGATCGAGCCAGGCGCTTCCCAGCGTTCGAGTGGTCGCCTGGTTCGCCTGCCAGCCATCAGGAAGCCTCGGGAGCCGGCCGCTGCGCGCCCCGCGCGCCACGGCGATCTCGAACAAGCGAAGGGTGAGCGGCATCGAGCTCGCGTCGAGCGACATGTGGGCGAGCACTTCGGTCAGCGCCAGCGCGGGGTGCTCGGCGGCATAGAGCACTTGTCGCGGTTTCGCATGCCATCGGCCATCGGCGAACGTTCCGCCGATTCCCGTGAGCCCTCCGAATGCGGAAATGCGCCAGAGGCGCATCAGAACAATCCGTGCTGCGTCTTGAGCAACATGCCCTCGACCATTCGCGCGCCGGGATCCGTGACGGCGAGCTCGAGTGGCGACTGGCTCGCCTGGCCGGGCAGATACTCGAGCGAGCGTTCGAGCCACGCTTCCGCCCGCGCTTCTTCGCCGAACACTTCGACCGCGAGTGCATACACTCGCGCCAGACGGACCATGCGCTCGGACTCACCGACCGAGAAACGTTCGTCGTCCTTCAGTCGGCGCCGCACGGTAGTGCCCGGGGCCACGAGCTGGCCCGCCCCCCTTACCTTCGTTGCCAGGCGAGTCAACGAGCGCGCAGGCAACCCGTTGACCACGAGACGAACGACGTCGGCATCGGATCGCACCTTCTGATCGAGCAGCTTGCCGACGTGCACGAGTACGTTGCCGGGAGCCACGGGCGCATTCTTCAGCTTGACCCGGACGACCTCTCCAGTGACGGCATTTCGAGTGACGGCATTTCGCCTTCTTGCGACATTCGCCACGATCGTTCCTCCGTTTGGCGCCATTCTAGCGCCAAATGGCATTCGGCGCGACGACAGTCACGCGCGCCGCCGCTCGACCACGAGCGCGATACCGCCGAGAATGGCGGCCGATGCGAGCACGAGGCGCACGCTGAGCGCCTCGCCGAGCAGTGCGACTCCCGCGATGGCGGCGAGCACGGGCACGGCGAGCTGCAGCGTGGCGGCGGTCGTCGCGCGCAACGCCGGCAGCGCCATGTACCAGAGGCAGTAGCCGACGCCCGACGCGAGCGCGCCCGACGCGATCGCATACGCGACGCCCGCCGTGTCGACGACCAGCGCGTCGCGCCACGGCAGCAGCAGCACGAGCGCGAACGGCACGCTGCGCAGGAAGTTGCCGGCCGTGGTGCGGATCGCATCGCCACGCGCGGCGCGCCCGCGCAGCGAGTACGCGCCCCACGCGACGCCGGCGGCGAGCATCAGCAGCGAGCCGCGCCACGGTGGTGCCGTGAGCCCGGGCGCGACGAGCGCGACGAGGCCGGCGAGGGCCACGAGGAACCCGAGCCACTGCGCGACCGCGAAGCGCTCGCCGGCGGCGAGCCCGCGCCCGATCATCGTCGCCTGCACGGCGCCGAACAGCAGCAGGGCACCCGTCGCCGCGCCGAGCGATTCGTACGCGAACGAAAAGCACGCGGCGTAGGCGAACAGCAGCGCGCCCGACAGCCAGTCGCCGGCACCGACGCCACGGCGAAGCGCGAGCGCCAGCAACGGGAGGACTAACGCGCCCGACGCGAGGCGGATCGCCGTGAAGCTCGCGGCGTCGATGCCGGTGCGGTCGAGCGCCGCGCGGCACAGCAGCGAATTCGCCGCGAATCCGAGCAGCGCGAACGCGGTGAGCGCGGCGACGCGCATGCGCGTCATTCGAGCAGCTTGAGCGTCGCGGGGTCCGGATGGCCGCCGAAGAACCGCTCGAGCAGGCCGTGGAACGGCGAGCCCGGCGGCGACACGTGCGCAAACAGCGTCGCGCTGGAGCGCAGCTTCAGGTCGTCGGGCGAGCCGAAGATGTCGTTCGCGCTCGAACCGCGCACCGCGATCGCGGATTCCGCGCAATCGACCAGGCGCGGCCCGAGCACGGGATGCGCCAGGTACGCGCGCGCCTCCGCGACGCCGCCGATCGCGTAGCGCTGCGCCATCGGGCTGCGCCCGAGCCCGGCGAGTTGCGGGAAGACGAACCATATCCAGTGCGACGTCTTTTCGCCGTCGCGGATCTCGGCGAGCGCGGTCTCGTAGACGCCGCGCTGTGCGGCGACGAAACGTTCGAGGTCGAAGGGATCGCTCGTGTCATTCATGGCGGGCGATCATGCCATGTCGCTCCGGGTGCCGGAGCGCCAGCGCAACCTGCCACGGCGCAGCGGCGCGTCGGACCACGCGCCCGGTCGCGGCGACCACTCGCCGGGCTCGCCGTCGACGTACGCGCGCACCATCTCGCCGAGCTCGACCTCGAGCTCGCTGCGCGCGGCGGACGCGCCCGCGTCGTCGAAATGCGCGCGCGCGACGAAGCGCTTGAACGCCGGCCAATCGCGACTCAACGCCGACACGAGCACGCGGCCGAGGTCGTAGGCGAGCCAGCTCGTCTCGCCGGCTTGCGCGTAGGCGTGGCCCGACCAGAACCACTGGATCGTCTGCGGCGACCAGAACCCACGGTGCTTCTGCTCCAGCGCACGCAGCGACCAGTAATCCGAGCCCGCGCTCGTGAGCCGCTCCTCGGCATTCACCGCCATGCCTTCATTGAGCCACGCCGGGATCGGCAGGTGGCCGACGAGGTTGTGCGCCATCTCGTGCGCGATGACCGGCTCCAAGCCGCGCAGGTCGTGCTCCCATGCCGCGAAATGCGAGCAGCCGTCATCGAGGTGCATGCCGCTGCTGGCGGCGAACTGTCCTTCGCTCGGATAGAAGTGCGAGATGTACCGGTAGTACGCCTCCGCGTCGTGGAACAGCAGCAGGATTTCCTTGCCGGAATCCGGCGGCTGCGCGAGCTCCTCGAGCAGCTCGGACACGCGCTGCTTCGCGTCCTCGATGAACGCGAGCGTCAGCGACGCCTGTCGCGCACGTTGCGTCGTGAGCAGCAACGCATGCTCGGATTCGTGCACCGCGTACGCACCGCCGAGCGCGTCGCGCAGCCAGGACACCCACGCGCGCTCGCAGGCGATCCACGCATCGCGCCGGATCGCTTCCGGCAGCGACGCGAGCCAGCGATGCGCGCGCGACCAGCGCGGATGCGGCAGCTGCTCCGTGCGGTCGGCGAGCGACGCGAGGTCGAACGTCTCATCGGCGACGCGCACGATCCCGTCGCCCGGGTGGCGCAGCAGCACGCCGACCTCGTCGTGCTCGTCGTCGCGCGGCGCCTGCAGCAGGCGCTTGAGGAAATCGATCATTCGCGCGACGGGACGGGTCGCAGGAGCGCGTCCAGCGCCGCGCGATCGAGCCAGCGCCCGCGCAGCGCGACCGCGCGGATGCGGCGCGTGGCCGCGATGTCGACGAGCGGATTCTCGTCGAGCAGCACGAGGTCGGCGCGCTTGCCGACGGCGACCGTGCCGAGCTCGCCGTCGACGCCGAGGAACCGCGCGGGCGCGAGCGTCGCAGCGCGCAGCGCTTCGGCTGGCGTGAGCCCGGCCTCGACCAGCAGCGCGAGCTCCTCGTGCAGCGACGACCCCGGCCAGAGGTTCGGCATCGGCGCGTCCGTGCCCGCGAGCAGGGGTACGCCCGCGTCATGGAACGTGCGTGCGATCGCGAGCGCGACGCGGTCGCGCGCCGCGGCGAGCGCCGGCGCGGGGACGAATTCGGGCGCGAGGTAGCGATGCCAGCGCGCCTGCTCGTCGGCGCGCAGCAGCGGCCAGCGCGGGTCGCCGTCGGGCGCTGCCTGCGCCACGACGTCCATGTGCTGCAGAACGAGCGTGGGCACGTGCACAAGCTTCGTGGCGAACAGCTCGCGCGCGACGGACCTGCACGTTTCGGCGTCGAATACCGCGAGCACATCGGCTTCCTGCTCGTCGCGCTTCGCCGCCTGCGCCTGCCCGGCGAGTCCGGCGCGCGCCGCGAGCCACTCGCGCTCGCGCGTCGTGCACGCCTCGAACGCCTGCATCAGGTGCTCGTCGGTGCGCAGGCCGGCCTTCGCCGCGTCGAGCAGCGCAACGCCGGCGGGCACGTGGCCCACGACGGTCACGTTCCGCTCGCGCGACGCGTCCATGAGCTGCGCGAAGCAGGCGTCGTCGACGTCCGAGAACACCTTCGCGAATGCGCCCACGTTCGCGATCGCGTCGACCTGTGCCACGACGTCGCGGCCCTCGCCGCAGCGCACGGGCACGCCGGTCGCGAGCACGCGCGGTGCCACGAGCTTGCCGGCGTCGACGGCGTCGTTCCAGGTGCGAACCTGCGCGACGTCGCTCGGTAACGCCGCCATCTCGCGCACGCCGGTCACGCCGCTCGCCACGAACAGCGGGAAGGCCCAGTCGTTCGGCGCGCGCTTCGACGCGTTGTTGAACAGGTGCACGTGCATGTCCACGAGGCCCGGCACGAGGTAACCGCCGCGGCCGTCGACTCGGCGCGCGCCGCGCGGCACCGCGAACGCATCGCCGATCGCCGTGATGCGGCCGCGCTCGATCACCACGCTACGGTCGCGGACGATCGTGCCGGCCTCGACGTCGACGACCGCCACGTGCGTGATCGCAATGGGCCGCGCGGCGACGGGCGTCGTCGCGAGCAGCAGCGCGAGCAGCGCGGCAGTCATCGCGACACCACGCGCGCGTATCCCGCGCGATGCCGCCCGCGCGGATCGGGATGCGTCCAGTGCACGACGCCGCCCTTCTCGTTCCAGACGAATTCGCCCGCGAACTCGACGCGGTCGCCGACCGCGAGTGGCGCGACGCGCGGCGCGAGAACGAGGTTGTGGGCGATCAGCACGGTGCGCTGCGCGCCGACGTCCAGCAGGAATCGCTGGTGCGGCGAGCCGTCGTCGTCGTCGCGCAGCAGCTTCACCACCGTACCCTCGCCCGTGACCTGCACGTCTTGCGCGCGGCGCGCGATCGCGCGTGCCAGCGAGTCGTCGGCACGCGGCGTGGCGGCCGGCGTCGACGTCCGCGACGCCGGCGTCGGCGCGCGCGGCGCATCGAGCCGTTGCTGCGCCGCGAACCAGGCGCCCACGGCGAGCAGCACGAGCACGACGATGGGCGAGCGACGCATGCGCGGCATGTCCCGAGTCAGTCTCCAGGCGGATACCGAAACCGTCACGAGGCGGATCGGCGGCCGCACGGCCGCGCCTAGACTCGCAGATCGGCTGTCGCGGGGACAGCCTCGAAACCGGAGTTTCCATGAGCCAGACCCTCACGCGCGGCGTGTTCGCCGCCGTCCTCGGCGCCGCCGCGTTCGCCGCCGCGCCCGCCTACGCCGCCGAGGCGGAAACGCCGCCGCAACAGGATGCCGGCACCGACGGCCAAGCGGCGCGCAAGAAGAAGAAGGCGAGCGAGCCGGCCTGGCTCGGCGAAGTGGTCGAAGTGACCGCGAAGGGCACGGCGGTGGACGTCCCGACCGCGCTCGCGACGGAAGTGGTGCGCTACGAGGACGCGATCGCGCGTCCGTCCGACTTCCAGGACTTCATCACGCGCGTGCCCGGCGTGGGCGCCACGGGGCAGAACGGCATCTTCGAGACGTTCTCGATCCGCGGCAGCAACGCGAACGGCCTGCTCGTGCTGTACGGCGGCATGCCGCTGACGTCGCAGCGCCGCGCGGGCGTGCCCGTGTCGTTCGTCGAGCCGACGCTGCTCGGTGAAGTCGCCGTCACGCGCGGCCCGGCGGTCGTGCATTTCGGCCCCGGCGCGCTCGGCGGCGCGGTGTCGATCGAGCCGCGCTGGTTCGACGGCGGTTACGCCGAAGGCGGCTATGCGACGTCCGGCGACGAATGGCTCGCCGCCGGCGGCTACGGCAACGAGGCCTTCTCGGTGGGCGTCGCGCGCCACCAGGCAGGCGAATCCGAAGCCGCGGACGGCACGCCGCTCAACACCGACTACGACCGCGTGAGCGCCGTCGTGCAGGGCCGCGTGCGCTTCGGCGACTTCGAGCTCGACGGCATGCTCACGCCGTCGCGCACCGAAGGCATCGGCAAGTCGAACAGCCGTTTCCCGGCGCGCGACACGTTCTATCCGGAAGACACCCACAACATGGGCCGCGTACGCCTGCGCCACGATGCCGGCTTCGAAGCGACGCTGGCCGGCCACGAGCAGTACCTCGGCACCGTCAACACGCGCCCCGGTTTCGCAACCACGTACGCCGGCGTGCAGAGCGACGACTACGACTTCATCCTGCAGCGCCGCTGGGACTCGGGCGCGTTCACCACGAACGTCGGCATGGAGTATTTCTGGCGCCGCGGCGTGGACGCGTACGACGCGACGGGTTCGCTCGCGGTGCGCCGCTATACGCTGCAGAACGGCCGCGAGAACACCTGGTCGCTGTTCGCGATCAGCGACTGGGCCGCGACCGACAACGTGTCGCTCGAATTCGGCGCGCGCCACTCGAGCATCGACCAGGAACAGCGCGGTGCCGAAGCCGACGACGGCGACACGGCCGTCACCGCCGGCTGGGTCTGGAACCCGGCCGAAGCGCATCGCGTGAGCATGAACGTGGCGTCGGGCTTCCGCTTCGCGACGCTGGAAGAGCGTTACTTCTCCGGCGTCACGGCACAGGGTGAAGTGGTCGGCAACGCGAACCTCTCGACCGAGCAGTCGCTCAGCGTCGACCTCGGCCACGCGTGGCTCGGCGAAGCGTGGCGCACGGAAGTGCACGTGTGGCACAACGACGTCGACGACCTCATCACGCTCAAGGCCGTCGCGCCGGGCGTGAACGGCTTCACGAACGTCGGCTCCGCGAAGCTGTGGGGTGCCGAAGCACTCGTCGGCTGGACGCCGACCGACGCGCTCACGCTCACCGCGACGGGCACGCTCGTGCGCAGCAACGACGAAAGCACCGACAAGCCGCTGTTCGGCAGCCCGCCCGTCACGACGCAGCTCGAGGCGCGATACCGGTTCAATGATTCCTGGTCGGCCGGCGCGCATTGGGAGCACCGCTTCGAGATGGACCGCCCGGGCTTCGAGGAAGTGGCGCGCGATTCCGTCGACCTCGTCGGCGCCGAAGTGCGCTGGCGCGCCGCGAAGTCGCTCGAGATCCAGTTCTACGCGCGCAACCTGCTCGACGAGGACTACGTCGCGACGGCGGATGCGCTGTCGGCGCGGGGCGAGGAGCGTTCGCTGGGCGTGAACGTGAGCTGGATGATCCATTGACGCAGGACCGACCGTCCCGGCGGGCCGAGCCCCGCCGGGAACGATTCGGCGATACGATTCGCCGCTGGTTTGCGCGTTACGGTCCATGAAGCCCTCCCTTTTCCCACGTTCCGGGCGCCTCGTGGCCGCCACGCTCCTGCTCGCAGCCGGCTGCACGGCCCCGGCGGGCGCGTTCGACAACGGCTGCGGTTATTCGGGCATCCGCGGGTCCGCGGCGTCGGACAGCGCGATCTGCGGCGTCCGGATCGAATGGTATCCGGCGTTCCTGTCGAGCACCTGCACTTCGTTCGCGGGGCCGGTCGTCTACAACATCTACCGCTTCGTCGCGCCGGACCAGTACATCCCGTTGCGCACGTGCCTGCCGCTGGCGCAGACATCCCTCTTCCTCGACGGATTCGCGTTCCTCGACGAGCCGATGCTCGCCGTGGGCGTGGAGGAGCTCGGGGCCGTCGGAAGCGGCGTCTGCGGCGGAGGTCGCGAGACGTTCAGCGGCGCGATCCACGAGCTGCGCACGGCGTTCAGCGGCGGCAAGACGCCGCTCGCACGCACGGGTTCCGCCAGCGATTTCACCGCCACGCATGCCGGCGATCCCGCGGGCGCGTTCGAGGTGCTCGTGCGGCCGGCGGACGCCGAGTTCGGCGGGCGCTGGTACTGGCACCGGCCCGACCCGTACGGACCGTCGGAATCGTCACTGAGGATCGTCGACCCGGTCGCTGTGGCCGCGGGCCGGCCGACGCGCCTGCAGTTCGCGCAGCGCGTCGACACGAACGGCGATTTCTCGGGCGGCGTGCTGGAGTACTCCACGAACGGCGGCGCCACCTGGTTCGACATCCTGTCCGGCAACGGCGCCGGCGTTCCCGCGAACGCGAACCGCATCACGAAGTTCGGCTATCGCGACCGGATCTCGGCCGACCATGCGCTGGACGGCCGCCTCGCATGGCTCGGGTCCTACAACGACTGGCCCGACACGCGCGTAGACCTCGCCGACTTCGCCGGGACACCCGTGTCGTTCCGCTTCCGCTACGCCACGGAACAGGACGATCCGTTCGGCTCGCATCCGTTCGACGGCTGGGACCTGCTCGGCATCGAGGCGTACCAGTACGAGCCGTGCCAGAT
>CALKUS010000101.1 GCA_937996755.1 uncultured Pseudomonadota bacterium
GCGAGCTGGTCGGTCAGGGCACGCTGTTCGCGAACGCGCACATCATGTTCGGCGAGGCCGGCCGGGCGCTGGCCGTGCAGGTCGTCCACGACTATCGCGGCTTCCTGCTCGCGATCCTGCCGCCGGGCGCGTTCATCGGCCTCGGCCTGCTGATCGCCTGCAAGAACGGCTTCGAAGCGCGCCGGCGCGAGCGCCCGGCCCCCGCGGTCGCCGGCTGCGCGCCGGGCGCCCACGCCGGCGCCTGATGCCGATCACACGTAAATGCGTTGATGCGTTGTTTTTCCCCCGCTCCCCACCCCCACGAGGAGGGAGGGTCTGAACAGACGGTGTGTCCAGCCGTGATCGGCATGAGGCCCGCGGGGGTGGCGCGGGCGCGCCGCCCGCGATGCGCTACGATGGGCGCCCCCGCCGCGCCACCCGCCCGCCGATGACCCCGCAGCAACGCCGCGACTTCTTCGCCCGCCTGCACGCGGCGAACCCGCATCCGACGACCGAACTGCGCTACGCGACGCCGTTCGAGCTGCTCATCGCCGTGATCCTGTCGGCGCAGGCGACGGACGTGGGCGTGAACAAGGCCACGAAGCTGCTGTTCCCCGCCGCGCCGACGCCGGCCGCGATGCACGCGCTCGGCGTGGAGGGCCTGAAGCGCCATATCGCGACGATCGGCCTGTTCAACACGAAGGCGAAGAACGTCATCGAGACGTGCCGCATCCTCGTCGAACGGTACGGCGGCGAAGTGCCGCGCGACCGCGACGCGCTCGAGGCGCTGCCCGGCGTCGGCCGCAAGACCGCGAACGTCGTGCTGAACACCGCGTTCGGCGAGGCGACGATGGCGGTCGACACGCACATTTTCCGCGTCGCGAACCGCACGGGCCTCGCGCGCGGCGCCACGCCGCTCGCGGTCGAGCAGAAGCTGCTGAAGAACGTGCCGGCGCCGTTCCTGCGCAACGCGCACCACTGGCTGCTGCTGCACGGCCGCTACGTCTGCAAGGCACGCAAGCCGGACTGCCCGAACTGCGTGATCCGGGATCTCTGCGCCTACAAGCCCAAGACGCCGTCCGCCGCCGCGTGAAGGCCGCGTCGACGCGGCCGCCTGCATCCAGCCGCCGCCCCATCCCGTAATCGCTGCAACACGCAGCCGGCCCGCCGTGAAAGAAAATCGCCGCGGCCCGGGTCTATCCTCGCGCGGGTGGCGAAGGGCACGCGGGGTTCGGTACGGCGCGCGATTCCCTCGGCCCGGCGTATCGCGAGCTTGTTTGCTGCGCTGCGACAGGATTAACGTGAACGGCGTTTCCGTTCGAAAGGGCTTTCAATGCGTGCGGCAACGGTGCCGGACGCGCAGTGCCAACCCACCTCGGAGGTTTTTCCCATGTCGAAGAAAGTCGTCAATACGCTCACGATCGCCGTCGGCGCGGCGCTGCTCGGTTCCGTCGCGGTCGCGAACGCGTCCGCCGCGTTCCAGATCACCGACCTCGCGGGCGGCTACATGCAGCTCGCCGCCGGCGAAGGCAAGTGCGGCGAAGGCAAGTGCGGCATGGCCAAGATGGACACGAACAAGGACGGCATGGTCTCGAAGGCCGAGCATGCGGCCGCCGCGGACGCGATGTTCACGGCTGCCGACACGAACAAGGACGGCAATATGTCGGCGGACGAGATGAAGGCCGCGCACGAAGGCAAGTGCGGCGACGGCAAGTGCGGCGCCGACAAGGGCAAGGAAGGCTCCTGTGGCAGCGACAAGGGCAAGGAAGGCTCGTGTGGCGGCGACAAGGGCAAGGAAGGTTCCTGCGGCGGCTCGCACTGAGCGACCGGCGATGACGTCCGCTCGCGCACCGCAGGTGCACGGGGCCGGACTCGGCCTGCGGCGGGCCCTCCTGGGCCCGCTGCAGGAGGCGCCGGAAGGCGCCATCGATTTCTACGAGCTCGCGCCGGAAAACTGGATCGGCGTGGGCGGCAAGTTCGGCAAGCGCCTGCGCGCGCTGACCGAGCGCGTTCCCCTCACGTGCCACGGGCTGTCGCTGTCGCTCGGCGGCACCGCGCCGCTCGACGAGACATTCCTCGCGCGCGTGCGCCGTTTCCTCGACGAGCACGACGTGAAGCTCTACAGCGAGCACCTCTCGTACTGCTCGGACGACGCGCACCTCTACGACCTGATGCCGATCCCGTTCACGGAAGGCGCCGTGCGCCACGTGGCGTCGCGCATCCGGCAGACGCAGGACATCGTCGGCCGTCGCATCGCGGTCGAGAACGTCTCGTACTACACCGCCGTCGGCGCGGAGATGAGCGAGCTGGAATTCGTGAATGCCGTGCTGAGCGAAGCGGACTGCGAGCTGCTGCTCGACGTGAACAACATCCACGTCAACAGCATCAACCACCGCTACGACGCGGGCGCGTTCCTGCGCGGCCTGCCGCTCGATCGCGTGGCGTGCATCCACATCGCGGGACACTACGACGAGGCGCCGGACCTCAAGGTCGACACGCACGGCGCGCCCGTGATCGACCCCGTGTGGTCGCTGCTCGGCGACGCCTGCGCGCTGATCGGCCGCCCG
This sequence comes from uncultured Pseudomonadota bacterium, assembly GCA_937996755.1. Classification (GTDB taxonomy): domain Bacteria; phylum Pseudomonadota; class Gammaproteobacteria; order Xanthomonadales; family Ahniellaceae; genus CALKUS01. The sequence goes on from CALKUS010000101.1 coordinate 2,547, forward strand.
GTGCCCACGCTGCTCGAGCGCGACTTCAATTTCCCGCCGCTCGGCGAGCTGGTCGCGGAGCTCGATCGCATCCGTGCGATCCAGCGCGAGCGCGGAAATGGGCAATCGGAAATCGGAAATGGGGAGAGCGTGCCTGCGGTAACGGCCAGGGCCTGAGGCGAGGCAGCTCTACCGATTTCCCATTTTCCATTTCCGATTTCCGCTCCCATGGCGACCGACTTCCAGCAACTCCAGCGCGACTTCGCCGCGCACCTGCGCGATCCCGCGCGCAACGCCGCGCCGGATGGGCTCGAGGATCGTCGCGTCGCGGTCTACCGCGAGCTGTTCTACAACAACATCGAAGGGCTGCTCGCCGGCAACTTCCCGGTCATCCGGCGCATCACGCCGGACGCGCAGTGGCATGCGCTGGCGCGCGGCTTCTATGCGGAGCATGCGTCGCACACGCCGCTGTTCACCGAGATCGGCCGCGAGTTCCACCGCTACCTGCTGGTGCGCGCCGAGCGCGACGCCGGCGACCCGCCGTTCCTCCCCGAGCTCGCGCACTACGAATGGGTGGAGCTGGCCGTGTCGATCGACGCCGCCAGCCCCGACGACGTGCCACACGATCCGGCCGGCGACGTGCTCACCGGGGCGCCGGTGGTCTCGCCGCTCGCCTGGCCGCTCGTCTACGCCTACGACGTGCAGCGCATCCGCGAGGACTACCAGCCGATCGCGCCACCGCCGCAGCCGACGGTGCTCGTCGTGGTGCGCAACCGCAGCGACGAAGTGGCGTTCATGGAAATCACGCCGCTCACCTACCGCCTGCTCGAGCTCCTGAAAGAAAATCCCGCCCGCACGGGTCTTGATGCCGTGGACGCGATCGCCGCGCAGTTCCCCGAAGGGGATCGCGCGACGGTGCGCGAGGCCGGCGCGGGGATCCTGCGCGGCCTTCGCGATCGCGACGTGCTGCTCGGCACCGCGCCGCGCTGAGATACTCGCATCGGGAGTCCGCCGGCGGAGTGCCGGCGGCATTGAGGGAGACAGGTCATGGCGGCGATGAAGCAGCGCGTCCTCGACGCGTGGGATTCCCTGACGCAACGGCTGCGCGGCGCGGGCGAAACGATCCCGCGCCTCGTGATGCGCATCGTGATGGGCTGGGAGTTCTGGGAGTCCGGACTCGAGAAATACAACGGCCAGAACTGGTTCGCCGACATCCAGGACCGTTTCCCGACGCCGTTCAACGTGATCCCGGCCGACCTGAGCTGGGACATCGCGACGTGGTTCGAGCTGATCGGCGCAGTCGCGTTGTGGCTCGGGCTCGGCACGCGTTTCTTCGCGTTCGGGCTGCTGTTCCTCACGTTCGTCGCGACCGCCGCCGTGCACTGGCCCGACATGGTCTCGATGTGGAGCGACCTCCTGAAGGGCTACTCCGTCTCCGACAAGGGCTTCGGCAACTTCAAGCTGCCGCTGCTGTTCTGCGTGATGTTGCTGCCGCTCGTGTTCAACGGCGCGGGCAGGTTCTCGCTGGACCACCTCATCGCGAAGATCCTGCGCCTCGACAGCGACGCGAAGCCGCTCGCCGATGCCTATGCCTGGGCGCTCGCGGCGGTCGTGCTCGGCCTGCCGTTCCTGATGCTGATCCCGATGCTCGGCGCGACGCTGCTCGCCATTGCCGTCGCGCTCGCGCTGTTCGGCCGTTACGCACGCGCGTGAACCCGCGCGACGAACAGTCGCCCGCGACCGTCCGTGGCGCCATCGCGCGCCACGGCGTCGCGCTCGTGAGCCTGTTCGTCGCGCTCGCCGGCCTTTCGTACAACACGTGGCGCAACGAGACGACCGAGGCGCACCGCAACGTGCGCCAGGCTGCGTTCGTCGTCTTCGAGCAGCTCGGCCAGCTGCAGCAGGTGGTCGACCAGCGCTATTACGCCGGCAAGGTCACCGATGTGAACCGCATCGCCGGCTGGGGCAAGGTCGCGCTGATCCGCGACATGGCGATGCTGATCTCGCCGAGCTCATCGCGCCAGTCGGCGCGCTTGTTCGAGACCTGGCAGGGCCAGCTCGACCTGCTCGACCGCGGCGAGCCTGCGGCCGAGCGCGAGATCTCCGTCGCGATCGCCGGCGTTCGCGAGCAGGTGCTCCGCGATCTCGAAGCGCTGAAATAGCAACACCAAACTGAAATTCCCGCGCCCGTTCCGCGGTCCACTTGCACGACGCTTGTCCCATCCGCCGCGCTTTTCGCGATTGATGGGAGACGCCTGCCATCCCCGGCGGGGCGTCGATGGCACGCACCTCATCCCCCGGGAACGTGCGCCGCCCCGCCGGGGACCCCCCAATCCACGAACCTTCCCCGCAGCCGCGAAGAAGTCGCTGCGGACTCGCAGCCGACAGCGAACCCGCGAACACGATCGCCCCTCCCCTTGCCCAAGGGGAGGGGGACGGGGTGGGGTGCGAGGCGCGCAAGATTTCCTGCTCCCCAGCGGTCCCCTCGCCATTCGGGAGGATCGCCATGCAGCGGATCGTGATCGTGGGTGGCGGCTTCGCGGGCGTGAAATGCGCGCGCGTGCTGCAGAAGCAGGTGCGCGGCACGGCGGAAGTGGTGCTGTTCAGCCGCGACAACCACATGGTGTTCCAGCCGCTGCTGCCCGACGTCGCCGGGTCGAGCCTCAATCCGCGCGCGGTGGCGCCGCCGCTGCGCCTGCTGTTGCCGCGCATCCGCTGCCGCACCGAGACCGTGCTCGAGATCGACGCCGCGGCGAACGAGATCGTGCACGAAGGCCACGACGGCACGCCGCGCAGGCTGCGCTACGACCACCTGGTGGTCGCGTGCGGCAACGTGGTGAACCTCAACGGACTGCCCGGCATGGCCGACCACGCGTTGCCGCTGAAGACCATCGGCGACGCGATCGCGATGCGCGCGCACGTGATGCGCCAGCTCGAGAAGGCCGACCTGGCCGACACGCCCGAACAGCGCGCTTTCTACCTCACGTTCATCGTCGTGGGCGGCGGCTTCAGCGGCGTCGAGATCGCGGGCGAGCTCAACGACCTGCTCAGGCATTCGCTGAAGCACTACCCGAACGTACGCGCCGACGACGTGATGGTGACGCTGCTGCACGGGCAGGCCGAGATCCTGCCCGAGCTCACGCCGGCACTGCGCCGCTTCGCGCAGCAACGCATGGCGGGCCGCGGCATCAAGCTGATGTGCGAGGTGAAGGCGGCCGAAGTGACGAAGCGCGGCGTGCTCCTCACCAACGGCCGCAAGGTGGAAGGCGCGACCGTGATCTGCACGGTCGGCACGGCGCCGAATCCGCTCGTCGCCGCGCTCGACGCGCCGAAGGAGCGCGGTCGCCTCGCCACCGAGCCCGACATGCGCGTGCCCGGCCACGCGAACCTCTGGGCCGTGGGCGATTGCGCGATCGTGCCGAATGCGTACGACGGCAAGGCCGGCCCGCCGACCGCGCAGTTCGCCGAGCGCGAAGGCTGCCAGTGCGCGAAGAACATCGCGCGCGTGCTGCGCGGCGAAGCCACGCTGCCGTTCCACCACAAGTCGTTCGGCATGGCCTGCGGCATCGGCGGCCGACGCGGCGTCGCCGAGTTGTTCGGGCTGCGCTTCTCGGGATTCGCCGCGTGGTGGTTGTGGCGCAGCGGCTTCCTGTGGAAGGTGCCGTCCCTCGCGCAGAAGCTGAAGGTGGGCATCGACTGGGGCTGGGAGCTGGTGTTCCCGCGCGACCTGTCGCATTTCCGTCCCGCGCAATCCGACCCCGTGAGCCGCGCGCGCTACGCGCCGGGCGAAGTGCTGTTCCGCCACGGCGAACGCCTGCAGACGCTGTTCGCGATCGCCGCCGGTGAAGCGGAAGTCGTGCAACGCTGCCCGCATTCCGGTGCGTGGCAGGTGCTGGCCACGCTGCCCACGGGCAGCCTGGTCGCCGAGGAGACGCTCGCCGACCACGTGAACGAAAGCGTGCTCGTGCGTGCGCGAACGGGCGTCGACGCATTCCTGCTCGGCAAGGAATCGCTGTCGCGCCTGTCGGCCGCGCTCGGCCCGGTGGAAGCGATCGTGCAACGCGCCGTCAATCGCCCGCGCGCGGGCATCTGGCGCCACCATCCCGACGCGATGCGCGCGCTGCAGGCGACGCCGGTCGGGAAGCTGCCGACGCGGCAGCCGCTCGTCACGGCCGACACGCGCGACGCGATCGGTCCGCTGTTCGAGCGCATGAGCCGGGAACGACACGCGTGCGTGGTGGTCGTCGCGAACGGACGCGTCGCCGGCGTGGCCACGCGCACCGACCTGCTGGACGCGATCGCGCGCGGCGCGACGCGCGCGACCCCGATCGGCGAAGCGTGCAATCCGCGCGCCGTGGTCATGCAGCACTTCGAGCCCGCGTCGCTCGCCGCCGAGCGCATGGCGGACCAGGGGCTGAAGTCGCTGCCCGTGGTCGGCGACGACGGCATGCCGATGGCGCTCGTGACGGCCGACGACCTCGTCGCGTTCGCGCTGGAATTCGAACGGGAGGCCACGCCGGCCTGAACGCGCACGCTGTTATCCTGCGCGGATGAACGTCGCCCGCACCACCACGCGCCTCGCCGAACGCTTCCGCGGTTTCCTGCCCGTGGTCGTGGACGTGGAAACGGGCGGCTTCAACCACGAGACGGACGCGCTGCTCGAAGTCGCGGCGATCGTGGTGCACATGGACGAGGCCGGTTGGGTACGCCCCGGCGAGACGGTGTCGACGCACGTCGTGCCGTTCCCCGGCGCGAACCTCGACCCGCGCTCGCTGGAGATCACCGGCATCGACCCGACGCATCCGTTCCGCTTCGCGCTCGCCGAGCGCGAGGCGCTGAACGCGATCTTCACGCCGATCCGCAAGGCGATGCGCGAGTACGAGTGCCAGCGCGCGATCCTCGTCGGGCACAACGCGGCGTTCGACCTCAATTTCCTGAACGCGGCGATCAAGCGCACCGGCATCAAGCGCAGCCCGTTCCACCAGTTCAGCGCGTTCGACACCGTGTCGCTCGGCGGCCTCGCCTACGGGCAGACCGTGCTCGGGCGCGCCGTGCAGGCCGCCGGCCTGGACTGGAACGGCAGCGAGGCGCACTCCGCCGTGTACGACGCGGAACGCACGGCCGAACTGTTCTGCCGCATCGTGAATCGCTGGAAGACGCTCGAAGAGGCGTACGACGGCCCCGTCGTCCCTGCGCCGCCCGCGGGCCGCGACGACGCGTCCGAACCGACTTCCGCGCTCGCCGCGGCCGCGCCCGATACGGGTCCGCTCCCCGGCTGACGCGCTGCGCCCATGACCGGCAGGACTGGCGCCGGCGCGGGATTTCCCCTAAGCATGCCGTTCCTTTTCGCCCTTCCCGGAGTCGTTCCATGACGCTGCGCAGAATCGCCGCGCTTTCCGTGACCGTGCTCGTCGCGGCCTGCAGCCAGGACGCCGCACCGCCCGCGGGCGCGCCCGAAGCGGCCGCATCGCCCGCGCCCGCCGCGAACACGGCGCCTGCCACCGCACCGGCGAAGCTCGTGTATCCCGAGGCGAAGACGGTGGACGTCGTCGACGACTACCACGGCACCAAGGTGCCCGATCCGTATCGCTGGATGGAGGACCTCGATTCGCCCGAGCTGAAGACCTGGATCGACGGCGAGAACGCGGTCACGCAGTCGTACCTCGCCGACACGCCGCGCGAGGCGATCAAGGCGAAGCTCACGGAGCTCTGGAACTACGAGCGCTTCGGCGTGCCGTCGGTGCACGCCGGCCGCTACTTCTACACGCGCAACGACGGCCTGCAGAACCAGTCGCCCTGGTACTGGCAGGAAGGCAAGGACGCGGACGCGAAGGCGCTGATCGACCCGAATGCGCTGTCCGCCGACGGCACGATCGCGCTGTCCGAATCGGCCGCGAGCAACGACGGCAAGCGCTTCGCGTACTCGCTGTCCGACGGCGGTTCCGACTGGCGCACGATCCGCGTGCGCGACGTCGACGCCGGCACCGACACCAGCGACGAGGTGAAGTGGGCGAAGTTCACCGACATCGCGTGGACGAAGTCCGGCGACGGGTTCTACTACTCGCGCTTCGACGAGCCGAAGGGCGAGAACGAGCTCAAGGCGCTGAACAAGTTCGCGAAGGTCTACCTGCACAAGCTCGGCACGCCGCAGGACAAGGACGTGCTCGTGTACGAGCGCAAGGACCAGCCCGACTGGGGCTTCGGCGCCGAAGTGAGCGACGACGGCAAGTACCTCGTGATCTCGGTTTCGCTCGGCACCGACGAGCGCAACCTGCTCTTCTACAAGGACCTGACGAACCCGAAGGCGAAGGTCGTCGAGCTGCTGCCGAACCTCGAAGCGGCCTACGACTTCATCGGCAACGACGGCTCCACGTTCTTCGTGCGCACCGACAACGGCGCCGAGCGCTACCACGTGGTGGCGATCGACCTCGCGAAGCCCGACCGCGCGAACTGGAAAGACGTGGTTCCGCAGGCCGAAGCAACGCTCACCGACGCTTCGCTCGTGAACCACCAGCTGATCGCGAACTACCTCAAGGACGCGCACAGCGTCGTGAAGGTGTTCGGGCTCGACGGCGCGCTCGTGCGCGACATCGCGCTGCCTGGCCTCGGCACGGCGACCGGCTTCGACGGCGGCATCGACGACACGGAGACGTTCTTCTCGTTCACGAGCTACACGACACCGACCACGATCTACCGCTACGACGCGACGTCGGGCGAAGCGAGCGTGTTCCGCCAGCCGAAGGTCGCGTTCGATCCGTCGCAGTACGAAACGACGCAGGTGTTCTATCCGAGCAAGGACGGCACGAAGGTCCCGATGTTCATCACCGCGCGCAAGAGCGTGGCGAAGGACGGCAACAACCCGACAATCCTGTACGGCTACGGCGGCTTCAACATTTCCTCCACGCCGACGTTCAGCGCGAGCACGATCGCGTGGCTCGAGATGGGCGGCGTCTACGCCGTCGCGAACCTGCGTGGCGGCGGCGAATACGGCAAGGCCTGGCACGAAGGCGGCATGAAGACGCACAAGCAGAACGTCTTCGACGACTTCGCGGCGGGCGCGCAGTACCTGATCGGCGAGAAGTACACGAACCCGAACCGCCTCGCGATCTCGGGCCGCTCGAACGGCGGCCTGCTGGTCGCCGCGACGATGCTGCAGCACCCCGAGCTGTTCGGCGCCGCGCTGCCCGCGGTCGGCGTGCAGGACATGCTGCGCTTCCGCGAGTTCACGATCGGCTGGGCGTGGGAATCGGACTACGGCTCGGTGAAGAACCCCGAGGAGTTCAAGGCCATCCACGCCTACTCGCCGCTGCACAACGTGAAGGCCGGCCAGCCGTATCCGCCGACGCTGATCACGACGGCCGACCGCGACGACCGCGTGTTCCCCGCGCACAGCTTCAAGTTCGCGGCCGCGCTGCAGAAGGCGTACGAAGGCCTGAACCCGATGCTGATCCGCGTCGAGACGCGCGCCGGCCACGGCGCAGGCAAGCCGACCGCGAAGGTCATCGAGGAGCAGACCGACATCTACGCGTTCCTCGTGAAGACGCTCGAGGTGAAGCTGCCCGATGCGTTCGGCGACGACGCGGGCCGGATCAAGTAGGCGCAATGCGCCCGGCGTGTCCCGTCTGCCGGGCAAGCGGCGTTCTCCGTGGTCACCACCACGGAGAGCGTCGCCCATGCATCACCCGGCATGTCATATCACCAGACGGCAGGAACGCCCCGCTCCGATAGTTGTTAACATCGCCGCGTTCCCACGGAGGGCGCGGCGATGATCCACGACTCGATCCTCGACACGATCGGCCGCACGCCGATCGTCCGCATCAACCGCCTCGCGCCGAAGGGCGTGACCATGTACGTCAAGGTCGAGGCGTTCAACCCGATGGCGTCGGTCAAGGACCGGCTCGCGCTCGCGATCATCCTGGACGCCGAGGCACGTGGCGCGCTGAAACCCGGACAGACGGTGGTGGAAGCCACGTCCGGCAACACCGGCATCGCGCTCGCGATGGTGTGCGCCGCGCGCGGCTATCCGTTCGTCGCGATCATGGCCGACTCGTTCTCGATCGAACGTCGCAAGCTCATGCGCGCGCTGGGTGCGAAGGTGTTGCTGTCGCCCGCCGCGGAACGCGCGACCGGCATGGTCAAGCGCGCCGAAGAGTACGCGAAGAAGCACGGCGCGTTCTATGCGCGGCAGTTCGAGAACGAGGCGAACCCGGCTTACCACCGCAGCACGACCGGCCCCGAGATCCTGCAGGACTTCGCGGGCAAGCGCCTCGACTGGTTCGTCACGGGCTACGGCACGGGCGGCACGCTGACGGGCGCGGGCGAGATGATCCGCCTCGCGCGCCCCGACGTGCGCATCGTGGTGACGGAACCGGCCGGCGCGGCGCTGTTGTCCGGCGGCGAATGGAAGCCGCACAAGATCCAGGGCTGGACGCCCGACTTCATCCCGCAGGTGCTGAACCGTGGCGTTGCGCACGAGGTCGTGCCGGTGGACGACATCGTCGCGCGCGACACCGCACGCGCGCTCGCCACGAAGGAAGGCATCTTCTGCGGCCTTTCGTCCGGCGGCACGTTCGCCGCGGCGCTCGAAGTGGCGAAGAAGGCGAAGGAAGGCGACGTGATCCTCGCCATGTTGCCCGACACCGGCGAGCGTTACCTGTCGACGATCCTGTTTGATGGCATCAACGAGGGTTCCGACGAGGAATGAGCCATCACCTCCCTCCCCTGCGCAGGCAGGGGTGAGGGGGGAAATGCCGGCGCACTGCGCCGGCCCCACGAACGCCAGCGCGAGTAGCGCTGGCCGGAATGGGTCGGGGTGGGGTGCACTACCAGCTCCCGGCAACGGATCGTCGCGCGAGCTGGCCGCGGCCAATGCTTTCGCTCTCCCGGGGAGTGATCGGCGGGCATGGTCTTCAACTCGCTCACGTTCATCGTGTTCTTCGCCTGCGTGCTCGCCCTGCACGCATTGCCGTTGCCGTGGACGGCGAAGAAAGCGAACCTGCTCGTCGCGAGCTACCTGTTCTACGCCGCGTGGAACCCGCCGTTCGTGATCCTGCTGTGGGTGTCGACGATCGTCGACTGGTACGCGGCGCTCGGGCTGGTGCGCGCGCAGCGGCCCGCGGCACGGCGCGCCTGGATGCTGCTGTCGGTGGTCGTGAACCTCGGCATGCTCGCGTGGTTCAAGTACGGCAACTTCCTGCTCGCGAACTTCAACGCGCTCGTCGCGCCGCTCGGCGTGCAGTGGCAGGCGCCGCATTACGACATCGTGCTGCCGGTCGGCATCTCGTTCTACACGTTCGCGACGCTCTCATACACGCTCGACGTCTACCTGCGCCGCGCGACGCCCGCGCGCAACTTCCTCGACTACGCGCTGTTCGTGACGTTCTTCCCGCACCTCGTCGCGGGCCCGATCATGCGCCCGACCGAGCTCGTGCCGCAGTTCGAGCAGCCGCGCCGCGCGACTGCTCAGATGCTGCGCTTCGGGCTCGCGCTCATGACGCTGGGCCTGTTCCAGAAGGTCGTTCTCGCCGACGCGCTCCTCGCGCCCGCCGCCGAAATGGTCTACGACGGCATGGGCGCACCGGGCGCGCTGGACGCGTGGCTCGGCACGCTCGCGTTCAGCGGCCAGATCTTCTGCGACTTCGCGGGCTACTCGACGACGGCGATCGGCGCCGCGCTCTGTCTCGGCTTCGCGATGCCGGACAACTTCCGCTTTCCGTACGCGGCCGTCGGATTCTCCGATTTCTGGCGTCGCTGGCACATCACGCTGTCCTCCTGGCTGCGCGACTACCTCTACATCCCGCTGGGCGGCAATCGCCATGGCGAGGCACGCACGTACGGCGCGCTGATGGCCACCATGCTGCTCGGCGGACTGTGGCACGGCGCGAGCTGGTCGTTCGTCGCGTGGGGCGGCCTGCACGGCCTGTACCTCGCGGTCGAGCGCTGGCTACGCGGGCGGTTCGCCGGCTACCGGCCCGGGACGCTCGCGCTGTTCATGCTCGCGCTGCTCACGTGGACGCTGGTGAACATCACCTGGGTGTTTTTCCGCGCGAAGGGCTTCGAGCACGCCGGCACCGTGCTCGGCGGGATGTTCGGGATGAACGGCGCCGCGCCGCCGATCCTGCCGACGTCGCACGTCGTGCCGGTGGCGCTCATCGTCGCGGCGATCGTCGCGACGCACTGGTGGATGCGCGCGCGCACGCTCGAGGCTACGCTCGCGCGCACGCCCGCCATCGTCTTGTCGCTCGCGTGGGGCTTGATGCTGTTCGCGATCGTCGCGGCACAGGGAACCGGCAGTGCATTCATCTACTTCCAGTTCTGACCCCGGCGCGCCGCCGAACGTGCACGAGACCCGCCCGGGTTTCGTGAGGCTCACCGCGGCCGACCGGCCCGGCGTGGCACAACCCGTGCCCGAGCGCGACATCCCCGCGCAGCCGTGGGGGCGCATCTGGATCGGCGCGCTGCTGCTCGCGCTCGCGTTGCTGGCGTGGTGGGAGCTGCACTGGCGCGCGTTCGGCGCGACGCCGAGCTATCGCAACAGCGACGGCCAGTGGGCGGTCGAGCGCCGCCGCGTGGCTGCGGCCGACGCCGACACGGTCGTGCTGGTCGGCGACTCGCGCCTGTTGTTCGACGTGCAGCTGGATACCTGGGAGCGCGTCACGGGCAATCGTCCGATCCAGCTCGCGATGGAAGGCACGTCGCCGCTCCCGGTGCTCGAAGACCTCGCCGCCGATCCGTCGTTCACCGGCCGCGTGCTCGTGGACGTGGCGCCGCGCGTATTCTTCGGCAACTCGTCGCGCCGCGCGAACGTCGCCGATTACGCCCGCAGGCAGGGACCGTCGCAGCGCAGCGGCACGTGGCTGTCCATGCATCTCCTGGAACCGTACTTCGCATTCCTCGAGCCGGACTTCGCGCTCGCCGTCGTGATGCGACGCCAGCCGATCTGGCCGAAGCGGCCGGGCCTGCGCATGCGCACCCCCGTACGCAAGCTCGCCGACCGCGAGGTCGATCGCAATACCTACATGTGGCACAAGCTGGTCGACGATCCCGCGTACCGCGAGCTGGCGCGCAGCATCTGGGCCGAGGAATTCGACCGGCCGTTGCGCGGCATGGACACACCGGAAGCGACCCGCGCGGCGGTCGACGCGCAGATCGAGCGCACGGCGAAAGCCGTCGCGACGTTGCGCGCGCGCGGCGTGCGCCTCGTGTTCGTGCGCCCGCCCAGCATCGGGCCCTACCTCGAGTGGGAAGAGAAGTACCTGCCGCGCGCGACCACCTAGGATCCGCTCGTCGCGCGCCTCGGCGTGCCGGCCATCCACTTCGCCGACCATCCGCAGCTGCAGGGTTACGACCAGCCCGAGTGGTCGCATCTGTCGCGAGCGGAGGCGGAGCGATTCACGGAGCAACTGGCGCCGCTCGTCATCGCCGAGTTCGAAAAGCTCGAGGCCAACCCGTAGGGGGCAGCTCCGCTGCCCCCGCGGGCCCGATCGGCGCGTGGGCAGCGGAGCTGCCCACCCTACGCTCTACGCCTCGCCTTGATCCAATTCGCGATGCCGATGAGGCTCACGAGCACCCAGGCTCCCTCCATCAGCAGCGCGGACAGGTTGAAGCGGTAGAGCAGCGAAATCACGACGAACAGCGCGCCGACGCCATTGAGAACGGAGTACGCGAGATCCTCGGCCTTCATGCGCTTCGTCTGCAGCGCGAAGTAGGCCCACAGCACGAGCGCGACGCCGGTGGTGCCGAGGATGTCGTGCCACTCGAAATTCATCTCAAGCTTCTCCCCCCTGCAGTCGCAGGGGAGGGGCAAAGATCACATCAGGGCGCGACCTGCGCAAGCGAAGTCGCAGCCGGCGCCGCCGATTTCACGACGTACTTGATGCGCTTGTCCTCGATCTCGCGCAGCTCGATCGCGAGGCCGCCGATTTCTATCGTGCCGGGCTTCGCGTCGAAGCGGACCAGCTCGGACGACACCGCGTCCTGCGCGTCGGGCGTGTCGTAGCGACGGATCGCGAGCGCGACCTGCCCCTTGTCGACGCCGATGAAGGCGACGTCGTAGCGCACGAACGGCTGGCTCGCGTCGACGGACGCGACGTCGTACTGCGGGAGGAACAGCGCGTCGCGCGGGTCCACGAACACACGCGCGCCGCGAATGGGCGACAGCCGGCGACGATCGCTCCATCCGTATTCGTACGCAGCCAGCGTGCCCTCGATCGTGCCGTCGCGGCGCAGCGCCATCGCGTATTGCGACGCGGCCGAGCGCGGCAGCTGTACGGTGCGCATGATCTCGTCGCCGATCTTCAGGTATCCGACGATCTTGAGCCGATCGTCCGGCGTGATCGAGACGCCGGTGCCGATCGGCAGCTCGATGTGCATGGCGTGCGCGGGCCGCACGTAGTCGCGCTCGCTCGCAACGGCGTGGAAGTCCTCGCGCGTCACCATGGCGTCGCCGGGGAAGGACACTCGCACCTGCTCGACGCGGAAGTCGTCGGCGACGATGTGCACGGGTCGCGCACCGAGCGGCGCGGGCGCCTGCACCGAAACCGCCGTCACCGGGTCGTTCGTGATGGGGCTGGCGCGCACGTACTTCGTGTTGCCGGCCTTCGTGTTCGCGTTGGCGCCGGCGGCACGCTCGATCTGCGCGATCGCGTCGGAGGTCTGCGCGGCCTCGCTCATGCCACCGCTGCGCTTGCGCCGGTATTCGTCGACGGTGCGCGCCGCCGCGAGGTAGTCGACCTCGCAGACCGTCGCCTTGTTGCGCTTCGCGTACTCGCGCATCAGGCGGCAGCGCGGCATGAACGCGTCGGGGATGTTCTCCAGGATCGCCTCGACCTTGGAGTAGGCGCGCGCGAGGCGCAGCGTCTCGCCCTGGGTGAGCGTCTGCCGGAACTTGTGCTTGCGCACCAGGTTCTCGATCTGGGTGAGGTTGCGCTTGAGCACGTCCATGTCGCTCTCGAGCACCATGATCTGCGCGATGTCGTGCTCGGTGAGCTCATCGCGCTGCTTGAGCTTCGCGCGCGCGAGGCCGTCGCGCACCTCCTTGGCCCATTTCTGCATGTCGGCGAAATCGCCGGGCGGCGCGCGCTCCTCGACGACCACCTTTTCGAGCGTGCGTCCTTCCTTGCTGCCCTCTTCCGTCGGCGCCTGCGTCTCCGCGGCGGCGACCGACAGCGACGACACGAGGAGCCCAAGCATCGCGAGTTTCCGGATCATCACCATTCCCCCTGGTCGTTCGAGCCCACTCATCGCACCACGTCCGGCAACTGCCCCGGCCGCGGATTGTCGAATTCCGGCGTGTGGCCGCGCTTCGTGTCCGCGTTCGCGAGCTCGACTGCCTGCTTGCGTTGCAGCGGCCGCAACTCCGCATTGCAGCGAATCCACAGTTCGAGGTGGAGTCGCTTGATTTCCGATTCCGTCGTGCTGATCTGCTGGAGCTCGGCGAGCGCCTTCGCCTTGTCGATCGGCTGCTGCTCCAGCGCCTCGACGAGCCGCTCGGTGGCGTCCATCAGGTCGGCCTGCAGGCGGCGAACCTTCGCCTGGTACTGGAATCCGAGCTTGATGATGGTGTCGCGCTGCTTGCCGCTGAGGTGCAGGTCCTCGGAATGCTCGGAGATCGATGCAGGCGGCGCGAGGACGCTGCGGACGCGATCCTCCATCGCGCCGCCGAACGCGAGCGGTGCCACTGCGAGCAACACCGCGCCCAGGAGCCAGCGCATGCGTCGTGGGAGTCGAGTCATCGGTCTCACAGGAACGGCACCTCGTCGTTGGTTTCGACCGCGAACACCGGAGCGTCGCGACGGATGTCCGCGGCTTCTCCTTCGAGCAGGAAATCGCTGGGCATCTCGTCGGCGACGTGCAGCATCACTTCGGGTGCAGCGGGAGCGGGAATGTCCCGGCCGGGCTTGCCCACCCGCCAGGCGAACGACACGGCGAGCACCGCGGCGAGCGCGACTGCGCCGCCCGTCCAGGCCCATCCCCGGCCGCGCGGATACGCGGACGGCCGTACGTCGAACTGCGGGACCCTTCGCGCATCCGCCGCGCGCAGCGCCGCGAAGCGTGCGCGCAGGTCGTCGTCGCGATCGCTGGTCATGGCGCCGCTCCTCCGCCGAGCGCAACCCGCAGCGCGGCCTTGCCGCGCTCGTAGTGCGCGCGTGCCGTGCCCAGCGCGATACCCAGCGCCTGCGCGGCTTCGGCGATGCTGAGGTCCTGGTAGAACACGAGCATCAATACCTCACGCTGGCGTGTCGGCAGACGGCGCAACGCGGCGCGCAACGTGGCCTCGGCCGGCGCTTCGTTCGGCAGCGGCGCCGGCTCGGGCGCGTCCATGCGCAGCAGCAACAGGCTGCGCAGCGCCGCCCGGCGTCGCATGCCGCTGGCTACCTGCCTGATCACGCCGAACAGCCACGTGCGGAAAGCCGATTCTCCGCGGAAGCGCGCGCGACCGTCGAGCACGCGCAGGCAGGTTTCGTGCAGCACGTCCTCGGCCGCCTGCGGATCGTCCCGGCAGCAGCTCAGGGCCCAGCCGAAGCAGGCCGCATGGTGCGCACGTAGTTCGCGTTCGAGCTCCGCCCGTTCCATGCGCCGCCCCGCGGACGCTCACCGTTTCCATCGCGATGCACCGGGCGCGCCGGCCGCGCGCCGGCTCACGTGCGCGCCCGCACCGCGGGCGCCCCGCAACCGGTCGTGGCCGCCATTCGTCGCCGCTGCGTCATCGCCTGTGCTCCTCGCGGGTGTCGGCAATGAGTGCCGCGAGGGCGGCCGCTGTATTACCCGGTCATCGGCCGCGCTGGCGGCGCGCCTCGAACAGGGCGATTCCGGTCGCCACCGAGACGTTCAGGCTCTCGACGCCCCCGTACATGGGGATCTTCGCGAGGTGGTCGCACTTGTCGCGCGTCAGCCGGCGCAGCCCTTCGCCCTCGCCGCCGAGCACGAGCGCGACCTTGCCGCGCAGGTCGATGTCGTAGAGCGATTCCTTGCCCTCTCCCGCGAGGCCGGTGATCCAGATGCCGGCCTCCTTGAGCTCGTCCATCGCACGCGCGAGGTTGGCCACCTGCACGAACGGCACGCGCTCGGCCGCGCCGGCGGACGCCTTGTGCACCACGGGCGTGATGCCGACCGCCTTGTCGCGCGGAACGACGACGGCGGTCGCGCCCGCGGCTTCCGCGCTGCGCAGGCACGCGCCGAGGTTGTGCGGGTCCTGCACGCCGTCGAGCAGCAGGAACAGCGCCGAATCGCCCGCGTGCGCGATCAACGAAGAGAGATCCGCGATCACCTTCGACGTGGTGCGCTTGCAGCGCACGGCCACGCCCTGGTGGCGCGCGCCTTCCGACACCTTGTCGAGCGCGTCGCGCGAGCGCCCGAGCACGGTGAGCCCGAGCTTGCGTGCGCGCGCCTCGAGCTCGCGCACGCGCGCGTTCTTCGAGTTCTGCTCGACGAGCACCTCGATCACGCTGGCCGGGTCGTGCGCGAGCAGCGCCTCGACCGAATTCACGCCCACCACGTATTCGCTCATTTGCCCCTCCGGCTGCGCTTCTGCATCCCTGCGTCGCGCGCGGCAGGCGCGCGGTGCGTGCCGCGCTCGTCGAAGCCGGGACCGGCGACGAGGCGGAAGTCGATCTTGCGGTCCTCGAGGCTCGCGCGCAGCACCAGCACGCGCACCTTGTCGCCGAGACGGAACCTCAGCCCGCGCCGCTCACCCGTCAGCAGGTGCTTGCGCGGGTCGAAATGGTAGTAGTCGTTCGGCAGCTGCGTGATGTGCACGAGGCCCGTGACGCGCGACTCGTCGACCTCCACGAACAGGCCGAACGACGTGACGCCGGAGACGACGCCGTCGAACTCGCTGCCGACGTGCTTCTCCATCCACGCACACTTGAAGCGCTCGTCGACGTCGCGCTCGGCCGCGTCGGCGCGCCGCTCGCATTGCGAGCAGTGCCCGCAGCGCGTCGCCATGTCGGCATCGCCGTACAGGTACGAGCCGGGCTTGCCCTTCGCGATCGCATGGCGGATCGCGCGGTGCAGCAGCAGGTCCGGGTAGCGCCGGATCGGCGACGTGAAATGCGCGTACGCGTCGAGCGCGAGCCCGAAGTGCCCCGAGTCCTCCGGGTGGTACACGGCGAGGCTCTGCGAGCGCAGCAGCACCGTCTCGATCAGTCCCGCGTCGGGGCGCGTGCGCACCTTGCGCGCGAGCGCCGCGAAGTCGCCCGGCACCACCTTCGAGTAAGGCGGCATCACGAGCTTGAACTCCTTCAGGAACTCGAGCAGGTTCTCGTACTTGTCCTCGGGCGGCCGCGCGTGCACGCGATACGGCGCCGGGATCTTCGTGCGCTCGACGAACTTCGCGGCCTGCACGTTCGCCGCGATCATGCACTCCTCGATCAGCTTGTGCGCATCGTTGCGCTCGTACGCGCCCATCGCGAGCACCTCGCCCGACGGCGCGAGGCGGAACTTGAACTCCTGGCTTTCGAACTCGATCGCGCCGCGCTTCTGGCGCTGCTTCGCGAGCACCTTGTAGAGCTGGTACAGGCGCTCGACGTGCGGCAGCGTCGCGCCGAGCTGCGCGCGCGCGCCTTCGTCGCCCTCGCCGATCGCCTTCCAGACCTGCGTGTAGGTGAGGCGCGCGTGCGAGCGCATGACGGCATCGTAGAAGCGCGAGCGCACCACTTCGCCGTCGCGCCCCACCTGCATGTCGCACACCATGCACAGGCGGTCGACCTTCGGGTTCAGCGAGCAGATCCCGTTCGACAACGTCTCGGGCAGCATCGGTACGACGAAGTCGGGGAAGTAGACCGACGTGCCGCGCTTGTACGCTTCCTCGTCGAGCGCCGTGCCGGGCCGCACGTAGTGCGACACGTCGGCGATGGCGACGACCAGCCGGAAGCCGTCCGCATTCGCCTCGCAGTACACCGCGTCGTCGAAGTCGCGCGCGTCCTCGCCGTCGATCGTCACGAGCGGCGTGTTGCGCAGGTCCACGCGGCCCTGCACGTCGCTGGCCGGGACTTCGGGCGACACCGCTTCCGCTTCGTGCAGCACCGGTACCGGCCATTCGCTCGGCAGGCCGTGGCTCTCGATCGCCATCTGCACCGTGATCGACGCGGTGAGCCGCTCGCCGAGCACGCTCACCACGCGGCCCATCGGCGGACGCTCGCGCGTCGGCGGCTCGGTGAGCTCGGCGACCACGATCTGCCCGCTGCGCGCACCAGCCTCCTTGCCGCGCGAGATCAGCACGTCCTGGTGGATGCGCCGGTCGTCCGGGACGACGACGCCGAATCCGTCCTGTTCCTGGTAACGGCCCACGAGGCGCGCGGGCCGCCGCTCGAGCACCTCGACGATCGCGCCTTCGCGACGGCCGCGGCGATCGAGGCCGACGATCGAACCGAGCACGCGGTCGCCGTGCAGCACGGCGCGCATCTGCATCGGCGACAGGTAGATGTCGTCGCCGCCGTCGTCGGGCCTGAGGAAACCATAGCCCTCGGCGTTCGCGAGGATCTCGCCCGGGATCAGGTCGAGCTTCGCCGCGACGCCGTAGCCGCCGCGGCGGTTCTGCAGCAGCTGGCCGTCGCGCACCATCGCCGCGAGGCGCTTGATGAGCGCGCCGAACGCGTCGCCGTCGGTGATGCCGAGCTCGGCCGCGATGCGCTCGGCCGTCATGAGCTCGGTGCGCTCGCCGAGGAACGCGAGGATCGCCTCGCGGCTCACGATGGGCTTCTCGTAACGCTGCGCCTCGCGCGCCGCATGCGGATCGGGGATGCCGCCGGCCATGGCGGGCCGCGACGGCGGCGGCGTGCGCGCCGGCTTCGGCTGTTCGCGGACCACGGGCGGCTCGGGCAGCCGCGACGGCCTGCGCGGGCGCGAAGCGCCGACTGGCGCATCGGGCAACCACGGCGCAGCCTTGCGCGGCGCTTCGCCGCGGGCGCGCGGCTTTTCCGCTCCCTTGCCACTGCCGCTACCCTTGTCGCCCCGGGTTCCGGGTGGCAGTCGATTCTTCTTCTTCACGTTGATTCCTTTCCCGCTGGTTTCGAATGGTACCGCCGCGGCGCCCGGCGAAGGCGTCGCGCCACGATTGGACAAACGATCAGGAGCAGCTCATGACCACGAAAGCCTGGGGCGCCCGTGCGGCGGACAAGCCACTCGAAGCGATGGGCATCGAACGCCGCGCGCCCGGAGCGAGTGACGTACAGATCGAAATCGCCTACTGCGGCGTGTGCCATTCCGACCTGCATACCGTGCGTTCGGAATGGAGCGGCACGCGCTACCCCTGCGTGCCGGGCCACGAGATCGTCGGCAAGGTGTCGGCCGTCGGCAGCGCCGTCACGAAGTTCAAGGTGGGCGACACCGTCGGCGTCGGCTGCCTCGTCGGCAGCTGCCGCACCTGCAGCGCCTGTCGCGACGGCCTGGAACAGTACTGCGAGGTCGGCTTCGTCGGCACGTACAACGGGCCGACGCCGGACGCGCCCGGGCACACGCTCGGCGGCTATTCGCAGCGCATCGTCGTCGACGAAGGTTTCGTGCTGCAGATCCGCCATCCCGCGGCGCAGCTCGCGGCCGTCGCACCGTTGCTGTGCGCGGGCATCACGACGTATTCGCCGCTGAAGCACTGGAACGTCGGTCCCGGCAGCAAGGTGGGCATCGTGGGCATCGGCGGCCTGGGCCACATGGGCATCAAGCTCGCCGCGGCGATGGGCGCACAGACGATCGCGTTCACCACGTCGGAGGCGAAGCGCCAGGACGCGCTCGCGCTCGGTGCGCACGACGTCGTGGTGTCGAAGGACCGCGGCGCGATGCGCAGGCACGCGAACAGCTTCGACTTCATCCTCGACACGGTCGCCGCCAGCCACGACCTCGACGCGTTCACCGCGCTGCTCAAGCGCGACGGCACGCTGTGCCTCGTCGGCGTGCCCGAGCACCCGCACCCGAGCCCGAACGTCGGCCCGCTGATCTTCCGTCGCAAGGCGATCGCCGGCTCGCTGATCGGCGGCCTGCCCGAGACGCAGGAGATGCTCGACTTCTGCGCCGCGCGCGGCATCGTCTCGGAGATCGAGATGATCCGCGCCGACCAGATCGACGCCGCGTACGAGCGCATGGTGAAGAGCGACGTGAAGTACCGCTTCGTGATCGATTGCGCGTCGATGGGCTGAGCGGGCGGCGCGATCGGGCTGGGTTATCCTCCCGCCGATGGGCATGCCCTATCGGCGCGAGATCGACGGACTACGCGCGATCGCCGTATCGGCGGTCGTGCTGTACCACGCGGGCATCGGCGGCGCCGGCTTTGTCGGCGTCGACGTGTTCTTCGCGATTTCCGGTTACCTCATCACCGGCATCCTGCTGCGCGAGCACGACGGCGCCGGGCGGATCGACCTGCCGGCTTTCTACGCGCGCCGGGCGCGACGCATCCTGCCGGCCGCTACGCTCGTGGTGCTCGCGACGCTCGCGCTCGTCGCGCATTTCATGCCCGGCCAGCAGCTCGCCGAGACCGCACGATCGGCGATGGCGGCCGCGGTGTTCGCGGCGAATTTCTGGTTCCAGTCGAACACCGGCGGCTATTTCGACGGCGCTTCGGAGCAGATGCCGCTGCTGCACCTGTGGTCGCTGTCGGTGGAGGAGCAGTTCTACCTGCTGTGGCCGGCGCTGCTCGTCGTGCTGCTGCGTCGCCGCCGGTTGCTGCTGCCGGCGCTCGCCGCCCTCGCGCTCGCCTCGTTCGCGCTCGCGCAGTGGTGGGTGCGCGCGGACAACGAGCTGGCGTTCTACCAGGTGCTGCCGCGCTTCTGGGAGCTCGCAGCCGGCGGCATCGTCGCCGTGCTCCCGCCGCGACCGATGCCGCGCTGGCTCGCGCCCGTGTCCCTGTGCGCAGTCGTCGCCGCGTGCGTCGTGCCGATCGAACCATTCCCGGCGATCGGTGCGCTGCCGGCGGTCGCGGCGTCGTGCGCGCTCCTGCTGGCGCTGCACGGCGGTGGTCGCAATGCCGTGCTCGCGAGCGCACCGATGGTCGGCGTCGGGCTGGTCTCGTATTCGCTGTATCTCTGGCACTGGCCGTTGCTCGCCATCCATCGCGCCACGGCGCTAGTCTCCACGCTCGAGCTGCGGCTGGTTCTCTGCGCAGTCGCGGTCGTGCTCGCGGTCGCGACGTACCGCTATCTCGAGACGCCGATGCGGCGTGCCGGCGGCACGCGCGTGGCGCTCGGCGCGGGCGCCGCGACGGCCCTGTGCGTCGTGGGCATCGCGTTCGCGATCGCGAGCTGGACGAAGCCCAGCGCCGCGGACCTCGTGCGCCTCGACTACCCGCAGAACATGAGCCGCTGCCACGCCGACGACCGGGACGACCCGCGCCGCATCGTCCGGCCGGGATGCGCATCGGGGCCCGGCACGCCGGAAATCGTGCTGTGGGGCGACTCGATGGCGCTGGCGTGGCAGCCGCTCGGCGCCGAGTTGGCACGCCGGCGCGGACAGGTGGCGATCGGGCTGTCGCGCCAGTACTGCCAGCCGGTGCTCGATGCCGGCATCGCGGACTGCCGTACCTGGAACGCCGGCGTCGCGGACGTCGCCCGCGCCGCGCGCATCGTGGTCCTCGCCGGACGCTGGGCCAGGCCCTGTTGTTCGAGCGAAGAATTCGCCGCGGGGCTCGAACGCTCGCTCGCGGCGCTCGACGGGATCGAGCTCGTGATCGTGCTCGGGCCGACCCCGATTCTCCCGAAGCACGTTCCGCAATGCATCGAGCAAGGCGCACCCGAGGCGTGCGACCTTTCGCGCGAAGCGTTCGAGCGACAGGGCGCCGCGATGGCGGCACTGCTGCGCGGCGTCGTGGCGCGGCACGCGAACGCCCGCTACCTCGACCTGTCGCCGTGGTTCTGCGATGCCACGCATTGCCCGGCCATGCGCGACGGACTCGCGCTCTACTGGGACGCGTCCCACGTGAGCTCGACGGCGGCAACCCGCTTCGCGCCGGAAATCCTCGCGGCGGTCGGGTTGTCGGGCGGGACGGGGCGCTGATTCAGCCGGAACGAAAAAGCCCGCGTGCAAGCGCGGGCTTCGGTTCGACGCCGCAGCACCCGGACCGGCGCGCAGCGTGACAACGTGGTGCCCAGGAGAGGACTCGAACCTCCACGGTTTTACCCGCTAGTACCTGAAACTAGTGCGTCTACCAATTCCGCCACCTGGGCAGGTGGGAATCCCGCGGCCGGGCCGCAGAAGCCGCGCAATGTACTGATCCGGCGGGCGTCCTGTCAATGCGGCGGTGGCGGCGGACGGAAATGCGCAGGAAACGGCGGCCGGAGTACGGCGGCTTTCGTGCTAGCGTCCGCGAAAACCGCCGCGGGACCCGCCATGCGCTTGATTGCACTGATCTTCCTGCTCGTCGCCTCGATGGCGAGCGCGTCCACGCGCGACGCCGACGTCGTGAAATTCACGAAGGAGCTCGACGAACTGCACGCCGACCTCGAGGCCGGCAAGCGCTTCAGGCACGTCGACAACGAGACGCTCACGCACATGCGCGAGCTCGAGACGCGCATGCACGCGACGATTGCGCCGATCGCGAAATTCTCCGACCTCGACGAAACGTCCCACGCAGCGTTGCTCGCCGACCAGGAAGAGCTCAAGACCGTGCTCGACCGCGTCGACGGCGACCGCCCGATCTGCACGGCGGAGAAGAAGACCGGGACCAACCGCCGCGTCATGGTCTGCCGCAGCAAGCGCGAGGAAGAACGCATGCGCACCGACGCGAGCCGCCTGCTGGCCAAGCCGCGGCCGTGCACGGGCGTGCAGTGTGGAAGGCAGTAGCGACTATTCGAAACCCGCGCGGAACGCAGCGTTCGGCGTGAGCGCGAGCACGGCGAGGTCGCCGAACAGGCTGCTGAACGGACTGATGCTGCCGGTGACGAGCAGTCGATCGCCGTCGAACAGGACGCCGCCGGCCGTGGAGCCGCCGTCCTCCTCCGTCGCGAGCACGTAGCTGTTCGGCGCATCGCACTCGGGCAGGTCGCCGCCGTCGGCGGCGACCACCGCCACGTAGGTGCGCCCGATGCCGGAAAATCCGGCGTACGTGCCGATCGCCGCGAGTGTGCCGTCGGTCGCGCTCACGATGCGGCGCGCCTGCTGGTTCGGATTCGGGTCGTCCTTCGTCGTGAAGTCCACCAGGCGCACGCCGGCGTCGCCGAACGTCGCATCGAGCGCGCCGGATTCCGTCAGCCGCGCGAATCCGACGACGGCACTGCCCAGGTCGCCGATCAGCACGACGCGCGATCCCTGCAGCGCCGCATCGCGCGCCGGAAACGGCGCGGACGCCCTGGCGACGCCCGCGTTCCCGTAGCCGGGATCGGGCGTGCCCGTCGCATCGACGCGCAGGGTCCAGACGCCTTGTGCATCCTGGCCGACGAGCTCGTATCCCGGCGGTCGCGGTAGCAGCCCGAGCTGCGGCGAGTCCAGTGACGGGAATTGCGCGCAGCCATCGCCGCTGAACACGGGATCGAGTGCGCCGTCCTCGCGTAGCCGCACCACGAACGAAACGCCGCCCGCGCGGCTCGACACCAGCGGCCGACCCAGCGCGTCGAGCAGGAGATGCGGGAAATCCTCGTCGGTGGCGACACCGGGGCAGACCGGTCTCGCCACGCCGTCGCTGCCGAACGAAGTGTCGAGCTCACCGCTCGCGGCAAAGCGCAGCAACAGGTTCCTTCGCGGCACCGAGAATTCCGTCAACAACACGTACACACGTCCGAGCGCGTCGACCGCGAGCCGGTTCGCCGCGACCGGCGCGAACTCGTCTCCGGAAAACCAACGGGCGAAGCCGGCCGTGCCGTACGTCGTGTCGAGCTGGCCATCGGCCCCGTAGCGGCCGACCGCCACGAACGACAGCGACGACGGCGGCTCGCGGCCGTACGCCGCGACGAGGTAGCGCCCTGCGTCGTCACGCACCAGGTCGGATCCGAACACGATGGCGCCCGGGATCCCGGTTCGCGCGAGCCCGCCCAGCGCGAATTCGCGGTCGAACGCGCACGGCGCTGCCCGTACCCCGGCCGAGGACGCGATCAACGCCGCGAGCAATGCGCTGCGCAACATCAGTCGAAGCCGTTGCGGAACAGCACGCCCGGTGCGAGCACGGCGATGGCGGTCTCGTCACGCTGGTAACCGCGTTCGCTCGCGCCGCCCACGAGCACGACGCGATCGCCGTCGAATGCAACGCCGAAACCTCGCGCGTCGGCGCCTTTCTGCGCCGAAACGGCGACGCGATTGCCCGCGTCGCAGCCCGCTGCGGGATCCTGTCCGTCGGCGTCCATCAGCGCCACGAGCAACTCGCCGGGCTCGTCGAACGTGTCGTACAACCCGGCTACGGCGATGCGGCCGTCTTCGGCCACCGCCAGGTCCTGCGCAAACTCCTGGTCGGAAGGCTCGTCCGGCATCGGCACGGCGCGGACGCCGCCGCCCGCGAAGCTCGCGTCCAGCGCACCGGCGGTCGTGAGGCGAACTGCGGCAAGGTCATCGCCGGACTCGGCACCCAGCACGAGCCGATCGCCCTGCAGTGCGATCGCGCTCACGAAGTGCACAGCCGGCGCGGTCGTCGTCACCAGGCCCGCGGTTCCGTAGGTGGCATCGGGAGCGCCGGCCTCGTCGATTCGCAGCGTCCAGACCTGCCCGTCCCTGCCGCCTGCCAGTTCGTATCCGGCACCACGCCGGACGACGCCCGCCGGCTGTCGAACCTGGCGATCGAACGTCGAGCAGCCCGGGGATTCACTGCCGAATGCAGGATCCGGCGCACCGTCGGATCGCACGCGCATCACGACCACGCGCGTACCACGCTGCGTCGTCACCACCGCACGGCCCGATTCGTCGAGCAATAGTCGCGGCAGGGCGTAGTCGCTCGCATCGAACGGCGTCGCACCGCATTGCAGGTGCGCAACGCCGGCGTCACCGAACCCGGTGTCGATCGCGCCCGCCGACGTGAAGCGCCACAACTGGATGTCGATGACGTCCGGGGCCTGCACCTGGTAGCCGAGCACGAGCGCGGAGCCATCCGGTGCGGCCGCGACGTCGTCCACCTTCGAGAGTGATGCATTGTCCGGCGCACCATCCTCCGGGGTTTCCTGCCAGCGCGCGAATCCGCCGTTGCCGTAGCCCGCGTCGAGCGATCCATCGCGCAGGTAGCGAGCGACGAAGACGACCGTGAAGTACGGGGATTCGCCGGTGTCGCCTTCGCCTGCGGCCAGGTAGCCGCCGCGTGGATCGCGCGCGACGGCGTCGAACTTGCCGAGTGCCTGCGGCGCCGGGTCGTGCGCCACGCCGCCGTCGCGGAACGTCGCATCGAGCCCGCACGGTTCGGCGGACGCGGCGGCGGCCGCGAACAGCGAGAGGAACGGCGCGAGCAGCGGGATCGAGCGCATGGCGGGCGGATCATCGGCGAGTCGATGCCATACGACGCGGAAATACCCGCTCGCCCCGATCATCCGTCAGCCGAACGGATCCCTCAGGACCATGGTCTCGTCGCGGTCGGGGCCGGTGGAGACCATCGCGATCGGGCAGCCGACCAGCTCCTCGAGCGAGCGCAGGTACGCGCGGGCGGCGGGTGGCAGCCTGGAGAACTCGCGGACGCCGCGCGTGGTGTCGCTCCAGCCCGGGAACTCGAGGTATTCCGGCGTGCATTCGTTCCAGCCGGCCGCGTCGAGCGGCGCGTACTCCGTGGTCTTGCCGCGGTAGTGGTAGCCGATGCACATCTTGATGCTCGGCAGGCCGTCGAGGACATCGAGCTTCGTGACGCACAGGCCGGAGATGCCGGAGATCATGACGGAGCGCTTCAGCGCGACGAGGTCGATCCAGCCGCAGCGGCGCGGGCGGCCGGTGGTGGCGCCGAATTCGTCGCCGCGCTTGCGGATCTCCTCGCCGAGCGCGTCGTCGAGCTCGGTCGGGAACGGGCCGCCGCCGACGCGCGTCGCGTACGCCTTCGTGATGCCGAGCACGTAGTCGATGTCGAACGTGCCCACGCCCGTGCCGGCGCACGCGCCGCCCACCGTCGTGTTCGACGACGTGACGTACGGATAGGTGCCGTGGTCGATGTCGAGCAGCGAGCCCTGCGCGCCTTCGAACAGGATGCGCTTGCCGTCGCGACGCAGCTCGTGCAGCAGGCCGGCGACGTCGGTTTTCATCGGGTCGACGTACTCGCCGAATGCGAGCGCCTCGTCGAGCGTCTTCCGGTAGTCGACCGCCTCGACGCCGAGGTACTTCGTGAGCACGAAGTTGTGGTAGTCGAGCACGCCCTTCAGCTTGTCGGCGAGCTCGCCCGGATAGTTGAGGTCGGCCACGCGCACGCTGCGGCGCGCGACCTTGTCCTCGTACGCGGGGCCGATGCCGCGGCCGGTCGTGCCGATCGCCTTCGCGCCGCTCGCCTTCTCGCGCGCCTGGTCCAGCGCGATGTGGTACGGCATGATCAACGGCGTCGCGGGGCTGATCTTCAGGCGCGGGCGCACCGAAACGCCCTTGTCCTCGAGCTCGCCGATCTCCTTCTTCAGCGCCGCGGGCGACAGCACCACGCCGTTGCCGATCAGGCACAGCACGTCGTCGCGCATGATCCCGGACGGGATCAGGTGCAGCACGGTCTTCTTGCCGCCGATGATCAGCGTGTGGCCGGCGTTGTGCCCGCCCTGGAAGCGCGCGACCGCGGACACCTGCTCGGTCAGCAGGTCGACGATCTTGCCCTTCCCCTCATCGCCCCATTGGGCGCCCAGGATGACGACTGACTTGCCCATGGCGGTGACGCTCCGATCGAATGAGGGACTAGGGACTAGGGGCTAGGGACTAGGGGCTAGGGCGCAGACACGCGGGCTCCGGGCACGTCGGCGCGCGCGAATTCTCGCACGAAGCGCCCTAGCCCCTAACCCCTAGACCCTAGCCCCTGCTCTCAACGCACCGCCTGCAACATCACGAGACCGACGATGATCGCGATGCCGCCCACGGCGCGGACCTTGCGCGGCTCGGCCTGGGCGATCGACGCGGCCATGCGCTGCCACGCCTGCGGCGCGGCGAACAGGAACAGGCCCTCGATGATCGCGACGAGGCAGATCGCGATGGCGAGCTCGCGTGGCATGGCGGACGGGCGGGCCCGCGTCAGCGGGCCGCGCCTTCGCCGAAGTACTTGAAGAACTCCGAATCGGGGTCGAGCACGAGCACGCCGTCCTTGTTGCGGAACGACTCGCGGTAGGCCTCGAGGCTGCGGTAGAACGCGTAGAACTCGGGGTCCTTCGTGTACGCCGCGGCGTAGATCTTCGCCGCTTCGGCCTCGCCTTCGCCGCGCGCCTGCGCGGCGTCGCGGCCGGCCTCGGCGAGCGTCACCTGGCGCTCCTTGTCGGCCTTCGCGCGGATCGTCTCGCCCTGCTCGGTGCCCTGCGAGCGCAGCTCGTTCGCCACCTTCGTGCGCTCGGCGCGCATGCGGCGATAGACGGACTCGCTCACCTCGTCGGGCAGGTCGATGCGCTTGATGCGCACGTCGACCACCTCGATGCCGAGGTCGCCGACGGCGTCCTTCGTCGCGTCCAGGATCACCTGTGCGACGTCGGCGCGCCCGCCGGAAACGACTTCCTTCAGCGTGCGCTCGTTGAACGCCTTGCCGAGCGCCTGGCGCACGATCGGCGACAGGCGCTGGTTCGCGATCGCCTCGTCGCCCGACGTCGAGGTGTAGAAGCGCGTGACGTTGTTGATGCGCCACTTCACGAAGAAGTCGACGTAGACGTCCTTCTTCTCGGACGTCAGGTAGCGCTCGGGCTGCGAGTCGAGGGTGAGGATGCGGCGGTCGAACTTGCGCACGTTCTGCAGGAACGGCCACTTGAAGTGCAGGCCGGGCGGGAATTCCCGCGGCTGCACGGCGCCGAACTGGAACAGCACCGCGAGCTCGCTTTCCTTCACCACGAACACGGAAGTGGACAACACGAGCGCTGCGGCCAGCGCGATGACGATGCTTGCGGTTCTCATCGCTGCTCACGCTCCTCGATGCGGCGCGCGCGGTCGTCCGCGCGCGTGCGCACGGATTCCACGCTCGGGATTGCCTGCACGGCCGGTGCACGATCGACGCGCGGCTCCGAGGCCGCCGGCGAGGGCGCCTGCGCGCCGAGGTTCTCGATCGGCAGGTAGATGACCTTGTCGCCGCCACCCTCGACCATCACCTTCGGCGACCCGGCGAGCACCGACTGCATCGTTTCGAGCAGCAGTCGCTTGCGCGTCACTTCCGGCGCGGCGCGGTACTGTTCCGCGATCAGCTCGAAGCGCTTCGCGGCACCGGTTGCGCGCGCGACGGCCTCGGCCTTGTCGCCTTCGGCTTCCGCGCGCACGCGCGCGGCCTGGCCGCGCGCCTCGGGCAGCACCTTGCTGGAGTACGCCTGCGCCTCGTTCTCGATGCGCTGCTTGTCCTCGCGCGCGGTGATCGCGTCGTCGAACGCGTCCTTCACGTCCGGCGGCGGGCGCAGGTTCTGCAGGTTCAGCTCGGTCACCACGATGCCGGTGCCGTAGCGCTCCATGCGCTCCTGCAGCGACTTCTTCGCGTCCACCGCGAGCGCATTGCGCTCGCCCGACAGGATCTTGTCCATCTCGTTGCCGCCGATCACGCCGCGCACGGCGCTTTCCGCCGCCTGGCGCAGCGTGTCCTCGGGCTCGCGCACCGAGAAGGTGAAGGCACGCGGGTCGCCGACGAGGTACTGCACGTTGAAGTCGACGATCACGATGTTCTCGTCGCGCGTGAGCATCTTCACCTGGTCGGACGTGGAGCGGACACGCGTGGTCTCGACCACGAAGACCTGCTCGATCGGCGTCGGCCACTTGAAGTTCAGGCCGGGGCCCATCGTGCGATCGTATTTGCCGAAGCGCAGCACGACGCCGCGATTCGCCTCGTCGATCGAGCGCCACGAATCGAGCAGGAACCAGACCGCGACGATCGCGAGGACCAGCAGCAGGATGCCGCCGCTGCCCGAGCCGCCGAAGCGGTCGCGCACGCGCCGGAGCACGGCGTCGAAATCCGGCGGTTTCTCTCCGCCCCCCTGCCAGGGGTCGCGGCGCTTGCCGCCCGGTTCGTTCCAAGCCATGTCGTGCTCCGGAAAAGGGTTGCCGATGGGTTCAGGTGGTGCGCCAGAATGCACCGGCGCGCGGATTGTAGGAATGCCGATCAGTCACGGGCAAGGACGGACGTTCGCGAGCGCAGGGTCATGAACGTCCCTCCAGGGATTCCCGCAAGAGCGGTCCATCTCCGTCGGGCAGCCCGAACAGCGGTTCGACCACGTGCCGCGGCGCGTCGATTTCCAGCTCGTAGCCTTCCTCGCCCATCCGCTCGGAGGCGACCGCACCGGCAGCGAACAGCCGGGCGCGCAGGCGCCCCGAGCTCGCCGGCAGGCGCACCCATCGGTGCACGCGCTCGCGCGCGAAATGCGCGTCGATCGCGTCGCGCAGCAGCTCCAGCCCCGCGCCGCGCGCGGCGCTCGTCCACACGCGCTGCTGCCCTTCGGCGAAGCGGTCGAGGCGCGGCGCCTGGCCTTCGATGAGGTCGATCTTGTTCCACACCTGCACCTGCGGGATGTCGCCCGCGTCGATTTCGTGCAGCACGGCCTGCACCTGGTCGATGCGCTCGTCGCGATGCGGATCGGCGGCGTCGACCACGTGCAGCAGCAGGTCGGCGTCGCGCGCTTCGGACAGCGTGGAACGGAACGCGGCGACGAGGTCGTGCGGGAGGTCGCGCACGAAGCCGACGGTGTCGGCCAGCACGGCAGGCCCGCTCGACAGCCCCTCGAGCTTGCGCACGGTGGGATCGAGCGTGGCGAAGAGCTGGTCCGCGGCGTAGACCTCGGCGCGCGTGAGCGCATTGAACAAGGTCGACTTGCCGGCGTTCGTGTAGCCGACGACCGCGATCACCGGCACGGCGCTGCGCATGCGCTGCCGACGCGCCTGGTTGCGCTGCACTTCCACCTTCTCCAGGCGCTTGCCGAGGATCTTCACGCGCTCGCCGAGCAGGCGGCGGTCGGTCTCGAGCTGCGTCTCGCCGGGGCCACGCAGGCCGATCGCGCCACCGCGCTGCCGCTCCAGGTGCGTCCAGCCGCGCACCAGGCGCGTGCCCATGTGCTTGAGCTGCGCGAGCTCGACCTGCAGCTTGCCTTCGTGCGAGCGTGCGCGCTGCGCGAAGATGTCGAGGATCAGCCCGGTGCGGTCGACCACGCGGCACTCGGTCAGCTTCTCGAGGTTGCGCTCCTGCACGGGCGAGAGCGTCTGGTTCACGAGGATCAGGTCGGCGCCGAGCCGCTGGCGCTCCGCCTTCAGCTCTTCCGCCTTGCCGCTGCCCACGTAGTAGCGCGGGCTCGGCTTCTCGACGCGCGCCTTGAGCGTGCCCAGCACCTCGGCGCCCGCGGAGCGCGCCAGCTCGACGAACTCGGCCAGCGCCTCGGGATCGTTCTCACCGGCGCGCTGCGGTTGCAGCAGCAGCGCGCGCTCGCCACGTTTCGACCGCTCGAACAAAAACGTCGTTTCCTTCAATGGTCCTCGCCGTGCTCACCGGCACCCGAC
Organism: uncultured Pseudomonadota bacterium; assembly: GCA_937996755.1. GTDB lineage: Bacteria > Pseudomonadota > Gammaproteobacteria > Xanthomonadales > Ahniellaceae > CALKUS01. The sequence goes on from CALKUS010000101.1 coordinate 32,031, forward strand.
GACGGCGCCGCATGGCCGTGGCCACCCGTTTCCGGGCCGCCCACGCGCACGTTGCGCGACGGGACGACCGTCGAGATCGCGTGCTTGTAGACCATCTGGCTCACGGTGTTGCGGAGCAGGACGACGAACTGGTCGAACGACTCCACGGTGCCCTGCAGCTTGATGCCGTTCACGAGGTAGATCGAGACCGGGATGCGCTCGCGGCGCAGCGCGTTCAGGAAAGGGTCTTGCAGGGACTGGCCTTTGGACATGTTCTTCTCCTAATCGTCCGGGATCGCGCCAGCGCAGGGGCGTACGGTGTTCCCGACCGTCCGACCCGCGCGGGTGCCAAGGTGGCCGGGCAAAACGCGCGCCGGCCAATGGCCGCCCCGGGCGGGGCGGCAAGGTGCACTGTAGCAATACGATCCGTGGAATGGTGCTGGCACGGTCGCAATTCAACTCCCCGCCCAGCCCGCCACGAGCCCTGCGAGCCACTCGCGGCGCCCGGCGTCGGCCGGATCGAAACCGAGCGCGTCGTGCTCGCCGCGCAGCCAGGTCAGCTGGCGCTTGGCGAGCTGGCGCGTGGCAGCGATGCCGCGCTCGACGAGCGCATCCATGTCGAACTCGCCGTCCAGGTATTCCCACGCCTGCCGATAGCCGACCGCGCGCATCGACGCATGGCCGGCGCTGAGGCCGGGCCGCGCGCGCAGCCGTCGCACTTCGTCCACGAGGCCGCCCTCGAGCATGTCGCGGAAACGCTGCGCGATACGCTCGTGCAGCACGGCGCGGTCGCCGGGCCACACCACGAGCTTCAGCACGCGGTACGGCAGGCGTTGCGCCCGCGTGCCCTGCTGTGCCGACAACGGCCTGCCGGTGAGCGCGATCACTTCGAGCGCGCGCTGGATGCGCTGCGGATCGTTCGGATGGATGCGCAGCGCGGCATCGGGATCGGCGAGCGCGAGCCGGCCGTGCATCGCCCGCCAGCCGAGCCGCTGCGCCTGCCGTTCCAGTTGCGCGCGCGTTTCCGGATCCGCATCCGGCAGGTCGGAAAGCCCCAGCTCGAGCGCGCGGAAATAAAGTCCCGTGCCACCGACGAGCACCGGCAGGCGCCGCGCGGCGGTCGCATCCGCCATCGCCGCGAGCGCGTCGCGGCGGAACTCGGCGGCGGAGTACGGCTGCTCGGGATCGCGGATGTCGATGAGCGCGTGCGGGAAGCGCGCCTGCGTGGCGGCGTCCGGCTTCGCCGATCCGACGTCGAGCCCGCGGTAGACCTGCGCCGAGTCCACGCTCACCAGCGCGCAGGAAATGCGACTGGCGAGCTCGAGCGCGAACGCGGTCTTGCCCGACGCGGTCGGGCCCATCAGGAAGAGGGCCGGCGGACGGCGGTCGTTGCGGCTGGCGTGGTCGACGGTCACGGCGGCGAGGATACCCGCCGTGCTCGACCGCGACACAGCTTGTGATGAGGCCGCTGCGTCGAGGCGCGTAGCATGGCGGGCATACAGGGGACCGGCATTGCGCGCGTTCGATCCGATTGCCTTTTCGCTGTGGCTGTATGCCGCGCAGGCCTTTTCCGCGAGCGCGCTCGCCGTGGTGTTCGCCGGTTACTACCGCGCATTCCGCCGCGACTACCTCGGGCTGTGGTCGGTCGGCTTCTTCGCCATGGCGCTCTACCACGTGTGCGCCGGCATCGCGGTCGTGCTGCTGGTGACGCGCGCGGCCGGGCCCGCGGAGCGCCTCGGGCTGACGATCTATGCCCAGGTCGCGTCGTACCTGCACGTCGCGCTGCTCGCGATGGGCACGCTCGCGATCGCCAACGGCAGGCGCTGGTCGCGCACGACGCTCGCCGTGGTGGCCGCGGTGGCCGTCGCGATCGCGCTCGCCTGTTCGCTCGTATTCCTCGACGAGCCGGCACCCGCGCCCTACCGCCTGTTCGCGCGCGTGGGGCTGAAACACCTCGCGACCGCGGCCGCCTTCGTCGCGCTCGCCACGGTGCTGCTGCGCGCGAGCGACACGAAGCGCGGCGTGGGGCGGCGCGCGACGGGCATCGCGTTCGGTGCCTGGGGCCTGGAACAGTTCGCGGTCTTCCTGCTGCTGCTGCGCCAGTCCCTGCATGGCTCGGACGTCAGCTGGACGCCGTTCCTGGGCATCGTCGACCTCGCCTGCCTCGTGTTCGCGGGCCTGGGCCTCGTGATCTGGCTGCTCGACTCCGAACGCGCGCGTGCGGACGCCGCGTCGCGCCAGATCGAGCGCCTCGAGCGCTACGACGTGCTCACCGGACTGCCGAACGAGCGCAACCTGCGCGAGCGGATCGCCGCCGCGCTCGACCTCGCGCACGCGGACGGCACGACGGGCGCGCTGGTGCTCGTCGACATCGACCGGTTCGAGCTGCTGGTCGGATCGTCGCGCACCGCGACGGCCGAGCACGCGCTGATGATCGTCGCGGCGCGCCTGCAACGCGCGATGCCCGACGCGAAGATGCCGCGCCCGGCGCGGCTCGAAGGGCACCGCTTCGCCTACCTGCTGCCGCCGCAGTCGCGCGACGTCGGCGCCGAGCGCCTCGCGCTGGCCGTGCAGGCCGCGCTCGCCGAGCCGCTCGAGCTCGGCACCGCGCCGGGTCGCGCGCTGCAGCTCACGGCGAGCGTGGGCATCGCGCGCCTGCCCGCGCACGGCGAGAGCGCGGACGCGCTGCTGCAGAACGCGCAGCTCGCGATGGGACACGTGCGCGAGCGCGGTGGCAATGCGGTCGCGACGTTCGCGCCGGAGCTGCGCGCGCGCGCGCAGCAGCGCCTGGCGCTCGAAAGCGAGCTGCGGCGCGCGTTCGAGCGCCAGGAGTTCGTGCTGTTCTACCAGCCGGTCGTGCGACCGAAGGACCGCAAGCTCGAAGGTTTCGAGGCGCTCGTGCGCTGGCGCCATCCGGAGCGCGGCGTGCAGGCGCCGGGCGGCTTCCTCGGCGCGATCGAGGAGCTCGGCCTGCTGCCGGAGCTCGACGCGTGGGTGATGGACACGGCGTGCGCGCGCTGCGCGGCCTGGAACGAGTCGCGCGCGTCGCCGCTGTTCGTGGCCGTGAACGTGAGCGCACACAGCCTGAAGCTCGAGGACTTCAACATGCGCGTGGTCGACACGCTCATGCGCGCGGGCCTCGCCCCCGAGCTGCTCGACCTCGAGCTGACCGAATCGAGCGCGCTCGCGGACGTCGAGCACGCGATCTCGGTGCTGAACGACCTGCGCGAAGTCGGCGTGGGCGCATCGCTCGACGATTTCGGCACGGGCTACTCGTCGCTGTCGCAACTGCGCCTGCTGCCGGTGCGCCGCGTGAAGCTCGACCGCAGCTTCATCGCCGACGCCGCCAACCTGCGCCGCGACGGCGCGATCGTGCGTGCGCTCGTCTCGCTCGCACACGGCCTCGGGCTGGAAGTGGTCGTGGAGGGCGTCGAGACCGAGGAACAGGTGCAGTTCTGCGTCCGCGCCGGCGCCGACTACGTCCAGGGCTACTACTTTTCGGCGCCGATGGCGCTCGATGCGGCCAATCGCCTCGTCGCCGACCAGGACGGCGTGGTCCCGCTGGCGCGAGTCAAGGCGTAGTCACGGGCGCGTTCAGGACGGCTCTCCTATAATCCGCGCCCCGCTTCGAGTGCGCTGAAGGATCGCCGCCATGGCACAGACGATGAAGGCCCTGGTCAAGAAAGAGGCCACGAAGGGCATCTGGATGGAACAGGTGCCGCTGCCGGAGATCGGCCCGAACGACGTGCTGATCAAGCTCGAGAAGACCGCGATCTGCGGCACCGACCTGCACATCTACAAGTGGGACGAGTGGTCGCAGCGCGTGATCAAGCCGGGCCTCGTGATCGGCCACGAGTTCGTCGGTCGCATCGTCGACATGGGCCCGGGCGTGCGCGGCTACCAGGTGGGCCAGCGCGTGTCGGCCGAGGGCCACATCGTGTGCGGCGTCTGCCGCAACTGCCGCGCGGGGAAGCAGCACCTCTGCCCGAACACCGTGGGCATCGGCGTGAACCGCCCGGGTGCGTTCGCCGAGTACATCGCGATGCCCGCATCGAACCTCTGGCCGATCCCGGACCAGATCCCGTCCGAGCTCGCCGCGTTCTTCGACCCGTACGGCAACGCGGCGCATTGCGCGCTCGAATTCGACGTGATCGGCGAGGACGTGCTGATCACGGGCGCGGGCCCGATCGGCATCATCGCCGCGGGCATCTGCAAGCACGTCGGCGCGCGCAACGTCGTGGTCACCGACGTGAACGACTACCGCCTGAAGCTCGCGGCCGACATGGGCGCGACGCGCGTGGTGAACGTCTCGAAGCAGTCGCTGAAGGAAGTCGTGAAGGACCTCCACATGGAAGGCTTCGACGTCGGCCTCGAGATGAGCGGCAACCAGGCCGCGTTCAACGACATGCTCGACACCATGTACCACGGCGGCAAGATCGCGCTGCTCGGCATCCTGCCGAAAGGCGCCGGCATCGACTGGGACAAGGTGATCTTCAAGGGCCTCACGCTGCACGGCATCTACGGCCGGCGCATGTACGAGACCTGGTACAAGATGACGCAGATGGTCCTCACCGGCTTCCCGCTCGGGAAGGTGCTCACGCACCAGGTGCACATCGACGACTTCCAGAAGGGCTTCGAGCTCATGGAGTCCGGCAATTGCGGCAAGGTCGTGTGTAGCTGGAACTGACCTCGCGGCGCAGCCGCGAGGTCATCCTGACGCGCGCAGCGCGGAAGGATCTCGAGTCGCGAAGATGTCGAAAGCGAGATCCCTCACGTTGTTCGGGATGACACTGTGGTCGTCGTGGGCAACCGTGGCCCATGCTGCGATGTGCACCGCCCCCGGCGAGCTCTACGCGACCGAGCTCGTCGATCCCGCGCTGCTCTCGAGCAACCTGCACACGGTGCGCCCGTGCGCCGTCGTGCACGGCCACCTCGCGCGCTACACGCTCGACACGCCGTTCGGCGCGTTCGACGCCGAAGGCGTCGAGATGCTCGAAGTGCGCGTGTCCGAGCTGCCCGCGATCGAGGCGCTCGCCGAGCGCGACGCGACCGGGGTGGCCGGTGCCGCGCTCGCCGCCGGCGGCGGCGACGTGGTGAAGGGCGCGGCGCGCATCGCCGCGAACCCGATCGACACCGCGAAGCGCGCGCCGCTCGGCGCGTGGCGCTTCTTCCAGCGACGCTTCGAGAAATACGTCGATCGCGCGCAACGGCTCGGCCAACGCGTCGCCGACGAGACGTTCGACCGTGGCGACGCGTACGACCGCGTCGCGACGCGGCCCGGCGTCGTCCCGCCAGTCGAGGCAGGACCGGAGCGCACGTGGTGGCGCAGCGGCGCGCGCGAGGCCGGCCGCTACGTGCGCGGCGAGCTCGGTTACGGGCGTGCGCGCCGGACGTGGGCGCGCCGACTCGGCGTTGACCCGTACACGACGAACCCGTGGCTCGACGCGCGGCTCGACAGGCTGGCATGGGCTGCCGTCGCGGGTGAGCAGGCCGCCGACCTCGCGCTCGGTGCGATCACCGGCCCGGCCGCCACGGTGCTGTCCGCGTCGCGCCGGCTGGACGACTGGGCCTGGTCGCTCGATCCGGACGCGATCGCCGAACGCAGCTCGCAGCGCCTGCGCGCGCTCGGCTGCGACGAGCTCGTGACGCGCCGCTTCGTTCGCGACGGACGATTCTCGCCGCCGCAGCAGGGCGCGCTCGTCGACGCGCTCGTCGCGCTCGCACCGGCATCCGGCTGCGACGACGTGCTGGAGCTCGCCACCGCGCTGCGCGGCGAAACGGAGGCGCGCTACCTCGTGGCCGCGTTGCGGCTCGCGCAGGCGGCGCAACTTCCGCATGACGGGCGTCCGCGGCTCGTGCTCGTGGGCACGTCGGTCGCGCTCCGCACGGGCGCGGCGAGCGACGCCCCGCTCGTGTTGCCGCTGCCCGTGGACTGGCTGCAGTGGACGCGCGAAACCGCGACGTTCTTCGCGCTGCCCGAGTGGCGCATCGCCGATCGCACCGTGCTCGTCGCGGGACAGGCCTCGCCGCGCGCGCGCCGCGCACTCGCGCGCCGCGGCTTCAGCGTCGTGGAGCGCCAGCCGTACGAAGGCGCCCCGCCCTATCGCCGCGACGGTTACGGCGCGCGCTGACCCGCGTCACTCGAAGCCGTCGGACAGCAACGCCGGCAGGATGCCCATGCGCGGCACGTGCATGACGATGCAGTGGATCGCGCCGGCGGACGGGATGATGTTCGCGCAGTTCACGGTCACGATCGTCTTGTCCTCGAACGCCGCCGCGTAGGTGTTCGCGGCCTGCGTGTTCTCGGCGCCCGTGCCGCTCGGCGTCTGGCTGCTGTTGAAGCGGCACACCATCACGATGTTGTTGATCACCACGCCGTTCGCGTAGGTGAAATGCGTGCCGCCGGATTGCCAGCCGGGGGTGCGGTAGACCGTCATGCCCTCCGCCGCGCGCGCCGCCGCGAAGTCGTTCGAGATCGTCGCGGGCGTGCCGACGGACGCGGGGTACTGGCTGACGATCACCTCGTCGTCGTCGACCGGGTAGATCCACATGTCGATGTGCTGCGTCGAGTCGAACGATGTCGGGAACGCGGGCACGATCGCCACGTCCAGCCCCTGGTACTGCGTGTACAGGTCGCGGATCTCCTGTGCCGTGCGCGCGGGATTCTCGTTCTGGATCAGTTGCGTCATGAACGCGCGGCGATTCGCGAACAGGTGGAAATTACCGCCGCCGTGCACGAGCGGGATGTCGTAGCGCGGCTCGCCGGTGACGGCCGCCCAGGTGATCGGGAAGCGATCGTCGCCGTTGCGACCGGTGCGGTTGTAGACGTGGTCGATGGCGGCGCGCACGCCGTCGTTGTCGACGAAGCGCGGCCCGTAGTCGCGCATCCAGACGTTGCAGCCCGTTTCCACGCCGGTGCACGCCTGGGTGATGAACTGCACGCGCGACAGGTTCGCGCCCGCCGTCGTGAGTGTCGTCGTGGCGGAAGACTGCTGCGCGGCGCCCGTCACGACGATGTACATCTTCGCGTCGGGTGTGAGCGTGGTGACCGCGACGGTCATTTCCGTGAGCAGCGCGTTCTGCTGCCCCCAGCGGACGATCAGGCCGTCGTTCTCCTCGTATTCGGCCTGCGCGCGCACCAGGCCGGTGGGCGGCGCGCTCGGGACCGCCGGCAGCGCCGGGCGCGCGAGCGCGCGCTCGGCCGCCGTCCCGCCGCGCGGCGGCGTCGGCGAGTCGTCGCGGATGGATTCGAGGTAGGCCGGATCGACGAGCGTCCCGGTCCAGACGCCGGACGCGGCGGCGGCAGGCGCACAGGCGAGCACGGCGATGAAGGCGAGAAGGCGCACGATTCGTTCCCCGGGGCCGGCAGCGTGGCGAGGATAGCAGCCGAGGTTCCCCGCCATTCCGCGATCCGCGACAATGCCGCCTCGCCCCGGAGGATCGAGCCATGGACACGAGCACCCGCGACCGCCTGCAGGGCGAGCTGGACGAAATCCGCGCGCAGGGCCTGTTCAAGACCGAGCGCATCATCGCGTCGCCGCAGTCGTCCGAGATCGTGCTGGCCGACGGCCGGCGCGTGCTGAACTTCTGCGCGAACAACTACCTCGGGCTCGCCGACCACCCCGACCTCGTCGCGGCCGCGAAGCGCGGGCTCGACTCGCACGGCTTCGGCATGGCCTCCGTGCGCTTCATCTGCGGGACGCAGGACATCCATGCCGAGCTCGAGCGCGCGATCTCGAAGTTCTTCGGCACCGAGGACACGATCCTCTATACCTCCTGCTTCGACGCGAACGGCGGCCTGTTCGAGACGATCCTGGGCGAAGCCGACGCGGTGATCTCCGACGCGTTGAACCACGCGTCGATCATCGACGGCATCCGCTTGTGCAAGGCGCAGCGCTACCGCTACGCGAACGGCGACATGGCCGAGCTCGAGCAGCACCTCGTCGCGGCGAAGGGCGCGCGCACGCGCCTCATTGCCACCGACGGCGTGTTCTCGATGGACGGTTTCATCGCGAAGCTCGACGAAATCGGCGCGCTGAAGAAGAAGCACAACGCCCTGCTGATGGTCGACGATTCCCACGCCACCGGCTTCGTCGGCAGGAACGGCCGCGGCAGCGCGGAGCTGCACGGCGTGATGGGCGAGGTCGACGTGTTCACCTCGACGCTCGGCAAGGCGATGGGCGGCTCCTCGGGCGGCTTCACGACCGGCCGCAAGGAGATCGTCGCGATGCTCCGGCAGCGCTCGCGCCCGTACCTGTTCTCGAACTCGGTGCCGCCGCCGCTCGTCACGGCGAGCCTGAAGGCATTCGAGATGATCGACTCCGCCAGCGAACTGCGCGCCAGGCTGGAAGGGAACACGAAATACTTCCGCGAGCGCATGGCCGCAGCCGGTTTCGAGATCAAGCCGGGCGTGCATCCGATCGTCCCCGTGATGACGCACGACGCGAAGGTGGCGCAGGCGCTGGCCGCGGGCCTGCTCGAGGAAGGCATCTACGTGATCGGATTCTTCTTCCCGGTGGTGCCGAAAGGCCAGGCGCGCATCCGCACGCAGATGTCGGCCGCGCACACGCGCGAGCACCTCGACACCGCGATCGCGGCGTTCACGAAAGTCGGCAAGAAGGTCGGATTGCTGAAATGAAGCGGGTCGCGTCGACGCTGCTGCTCCTTGCCTGCCTTGTCGACGCGAACGCCGCGACGATCGAGGTAAACACGACCGGATCGTCGGACACCGGTTGCACGCTCGAGGATGCGATTGTCGCGGCCAACCAGAACCTCGCCGTCGGAGCCTGCGCCGCGGGCCAGGCGCCGCCGGTCGTTGATCGGATCGCGTTCGCGATACCGCCATTCGACGGCAGCGTGAAGACGATCAGCAGCGACGACTTGCCCGCGATCACCGGGGCCGTCCTGATCGATGGCCTCACGCAGCCGGGGTCGTCCTGCAGCGGCGGGTTCCCGACACTGCGAATTGCGGTGACCGGTCCCGCCGACGCCGTCGGACTCCAGGTCAGCGGCGCCGACGTCACGGTCCGCGGCGTGGCGATCTACGGGTTCATGGACCAGGTATTCGCCTCCAGTGCGGGGTCGGGCGCCCAGCGCCTGGTCCTGCAATGCAACGTCATCGGCATGTTTCCCGACGGGACGACGGCGGGTGCCAACGGTTCTTCCGCGTTTTCGCGAGGCGTTGTCCTCTCCAACACCGGCGGCAACCTGATCGGGACCGACGGCGATGGCGTGAACGACGCGGCGGAAGGCAACTGGATCGCCGGCAACGCACGGCAGATCACGATTTTCAGCGTGATCGATCCCATCAGCGGAAATCGCGTTTCGGGCAACCGCATCGGAACGAACGCTGCCGGCACGGCCGCGCCGATCGGTTCGATCCAGCACTACGGGATCTGGCTCAAGGAAGGCGTCGGTCGTGCCACCATCGGCGGCGACGGCGTCGGCGCCTCGGATGCGCTGGAAGCGAACGTCGTGGCGTACCAGGTCGCGACGACATCCGGGGACGGTGGCGGGATCGTCGTCTCGGACAGCTCGACGGGCGTGACGATCCGCGGCAACTCCATCTTCGCCAACACGACGCTGGACATCGATCTCGCCGGATTCAACGACGAAGGCCACATCGAACCGAACGATCCGCTGGACGCCGACACCGGGCCGAACGAATTCCAGAATCGACCCACGATCGACAGCGTCACGCGTGTCGGGGCCAGCGTCCGGATCGTCGGGGCGCTCGCCAGCGCCGCGTCGGCCGACTACGAGATCGAACTCTTCGGAAACGCCCGGTGCAATGCCTCCGGCTATGGCCCCGGGGAGCGACCGATCGCGTCGACAGCGGTGCACACGGACGCGTCGGGACACGCCGACTTCGACATCACCGCACTCGACCCAGCGGCCGCTTCGGTAACGGCGCTGGCCACCGACGTCGCCGGCAACACCTCGGAATTCTCGGAATGTGCATCCGTCGTGCTGTTGCGCGACGGCTTCGAAGGCTGAGCGTCAGCCCGAGAGCGCCGCGACTTCTTCGGGCGTCAGCGGACGCCACTGGCTCTTGCCGAGGTCGCCGAGCGCGAGCGGCCCGATGGCGACGCGCACGAGGCGCAGCACGCTGAGCTCGAACGCGTCGAGCAGGCGGCGGATCTGGCGGTTGCGGCCTTCGTCGAGCACGATCTCCAGCCACGCGTTCTTCTCGCCCGAGCGCAGCACGGCGATCGACTTCGCGCGCAGCGCCTCGCCTTCCACGATCGCGCCGGCTTCCAGCGCCTTCAACAGCGCCGGATCGGGGACACGGTTGATCTGCACGTGGTAGGTCTTCTCCACGTGCGATGCGGGGTCGGTGAGGCGCGCGGCCCACGCGCTGTCGTTCGAGAACAGCAGCAGGCCTTCGCTCGCCTTGTCGAGCCTGCCGACCGGGGAGAGGTACGGCAGCGTCGCGCCGTCGAAGCAGCGATACACGGTGTCGCGCCCGCGCTCGTCCGCCGTCGACGTCACGAGGCCGCGCGGCTTGTTGAGCGCGATGTAGATGCGCGCGGCGGCCGACGCCTCCTGCCCGTCGAGCGTGATGCGGTCGCGCTCGGGGTCGACTTGTCGCTCGGGGTCGCGCACGGTTTCGCCGTTCACGGCGACGCGCCCCGCGAGCACCCAGTCTTCCGCCGCGCGGCGCGAGCCGATGCCGCGCTTCGACAGCACGCGCGCGAGGCCGCGGCTCGCGCGCGCGACGGCCGCGGCGCGACCGCCGTGGCGCTGCTTCCCGTGCTCGCGGCCGTGCTTGCCCATGGCCACAACATATCGAAGCGCGGGGCCGCTGGACAGCGCCCGGCCGCATCCGGGCGCCCGGGTACGACGTAGTTCACCAATCGCGACCGTGGCAGGCGCGACGCCGTTTCATGGACAATGGCGGCCCGGCGCGGGGCGGCCGGCTTCACCGACGCATCACCGACAGCCCGCGAAAGTGCGCCCCGCACGCCGCGTGCGGGGCAAGCCAGGGAAAGCGATGGACGGGACATCCAGCCAGGCCGGCGGCGGAGGTGCGCTGCGGCGCGCCGCACTCGCCGTGCGGCGCTGGTTCGACACGGAAGCCGGCGGCGGCGACGCGGACGACGACGGCATCGACTGGGTGCGCGTCGTGCCGTTCATCGGCATGCACCTCATGTGCTTCGGCGTGTTCTTCACCGGCGTCTCGCCGATCGCGCTCTGGACGGCGCTCGCGCTGTACGCGCTGCGCATGTTCGCGATCACCGCGTTCTACCACCGCTACTTCTCGCACCGCGCGTTCCGCACGTCGCGCGTCGTGCAGTTCGTGTTCGGCGTGATCGGCGCGAGCAGCGTGCAGCGCGGACCGCTCTGGTGGGCCGCGCACCACCGCCACCACCATCGCCACGCCGACACCGAGCACGATCCGCATTCGCCGCGCGCGGGCTTCCTGCGCAGCCACATGGGCTGGTTCCTCACGCGCGCCGGCTTCCGCGCCGACCGCTCGCGCGTGCGCGACCTCGAGCGCTTCCCCGAGTTGCGCCTGCTCGATCGCTTCGACGTGCTCGTGCCGATCGCGCTCGCGACGGCGCTGTTCCTCTGGGGCGGCTGGCTGCAGCGCAACCATCCCGAGCTCGGGACGAGCGCGGCGCAGATGCTCGTCTGGGGCTTCTTCGTGTCGACCGTCGTGCTGTTCCACGCCACCGTCACGATCAACTCGCTCGCGCATCGCTGGGGACGGCGCCGCTACGACACGCACGACGACAGCCGCAACAATGCGTTCCTGGCGCTCATCACGTTCGGCGAGGGCTGGCACAACAACCACCACCATTTCCCGGGCTCGGCGCGCCAGGGCCATCGCTGGTGGGAATTCGACCTGAGCTGGTACGTGCTGTGCGTGCTCGCGGCGCTGCGCATCGTCAGCGACCTCAAGGCGGTTCCCGCGGAGGCACAGCGCCTTTCGCGGAAGCACCCCGCATCGACGAAGGTTCTGGACGTCCGGGACGAGTTGCGCCGCGAACGCGGAAACCCATGAGCCAGCGCATCGCGGTCGTCGGCTCGGGCATCGCCGGCCTCGCGAGCGCGTGGCTGCTCTCGCACCGGCACGACGTGACGCTGTTCGAGGCCGCCGACCGCCTCGGCGGCCACACGCACACGCATCGCGTGACGTGGCAGGGCCGCGACTACGACATCGACACCGGGTTCATCGTCTGCAGCCGCGCGAACTATCCGCTGTTCACGCGCATGCTCGACACGCTCGGCGTGGAGACGCAGCCCACCACGATGAGCTTCGCGCTGCGCAACGAGCGCACCGGCCTCGAATACAACGCGACCACCACCGCCGGCCTGTTCGTGCAGAAGCGACGCCTGCTGTCGCCGCGCCACTGGCGGATGATCGGCGACATCCTGCGCTTCTACCGCGAGGCGCCTGCCCTGCTCGCGCAGGACGGCCCCGGCCCGACGATCGGCGAATATCTCGCCGCCGGACGCTATTCCGCCGGCTTCGGCGAGGACCACCTGTTGCCCATGGCCTGCGCGCTCTGGTCGTCGCCGACCGCGCAGGTGCGCGAGTTCCCGGCGAAGTACCTCGTCGCGTTCATGGCGAACCACCGCATGATGCAGGTGGACGACCGGCCGCAGTGGCTCGTCGTCCGCGGCGGCTCGCGCCGCTACGTCGATGCGCTCGTGCGCCGCTGGAACGTGAAGGTGCGCACGGCCTGCCCGGTGCGCCGGATCTCGCGCGACGCCGCGGGCGTGCTGGTCGCCCACGACGCGGGCAGCGAGCGCTTCGACCAGGTGGTGCTCGCGTGCCACGCCGACCAGGCGCTCGCGCTGCTGGACGACGCACGCGACGCCGAGCGATCCGTCCTCGGCGCGATGCGCTACCAGGCGAACGAGACGGTGCTGCACACGGACGCGCGGCAATTGCCGCGCGACCGCCGCGCCTGGGCCGCGTGGAACGCGATCGTGCCCGCGGGCGACGATTCCGCATGCACCGTCAGCTACTGCATGAACCTGCTGCAGTCGCTCGACGCACCGGTACCGTTCGTCGTCACGCTGAATCGCACGGCCGCGATCGATCCGGGACGCGTGCTCGCGCGCATGACCTATCATCATCCCGTGTACACGCACGAAAGCGTCGCGGCGCAGGCACGCAAGGCGCAGATCGACGGCGTCGACCGCACCTGGTATGCCGGCGCGTACTGGGGTTGGGGCTTCCACGAGGACGGCATGCGCAGCGCCGTGGGCGTCGCCCGCGCGCTCGGCGTCGACTGGCCGTGAGCTTCGATCCGGCGACGGCGGCAAGCGCGATCTATCGCGGCACGGTGCGGCATCGCCGGCACCTGCCGCATGCGCACGCTTTCCAGTACGCGATGTACATGCTGTACCTCGACCTCGACGAGGTCGACCGCGCGTTCGACGGGCGCTGGCTCTGGTCGGCGCACGGCCGCAACGTCGCGCAATTCCGTCGCAGCGACTATCTCGGCGATCCCGCCGTGCCGCTCGCCGACGCCGTGCGCGAGCGCGTGCGCGAGGCCACCGGGCTCGCGTCGGCCGGGCCGATCCGGATGCTCGCGCACCTGCGCTACTTCGGCCTGTGCTTCAACCCGGTGGCGTTCTACTACTGCTACGCCGCCGACGGCACGACGCTCGAGACGGTGGTCGCCGAGATCACGAACACGCCCTGGCGCGAGCGGCACGCGTACGTGCTCCCGCTGTCCGGCGCGACGCGCACCGACAGGGTGAACGAGTGGCGGTTCGACAAGCAGTTCCACGTCTCGCCGTTCATGGCGATGGAGCGCGAGTACCGCTGGCGCTTCCAGGCGCCCGGCGCATCCATCCGCGTGCACATGGACGTACTGAAGGGCGACGAATGCGAGTTCGACGCCACGCTCGTGCTGGAGCGCCGCCCGCTCACGGGCGCGAACCTGGCCCGCTGCCTCGGGCGCTGGCCGCTCATGACCGGCAAGGTGCTCGCGGCGATACACTGGCAGGCGCTCTTGATCTGGCTTCGACGTAATCCGGTTTACGATCACCCGCGCAATCGGCCGGGTTCGGGGCGGAAATGAGCGAAACGACGACTTCGGGTACCGCACTGCCCGTCCAGGGCCGGGCCGCGACCGGGCGCAGCGACCGCTGGTTCCGGCGCCGCATGCTGGCGCTGCTGGAACAGCTGCAGGGCTGCGAGATCACGATCGAGGAAGGTGCGACCACGCTCGTCGTGGGCCGCCCGGCCGCGACGGGCGAAACGCTGCGCTGCACGGTGTCCGTGCGCGACCCGGCGATGTTCCGGCTCGTGGCGCTCGGCGGCAGCGTGGGTGTCGGCGAGGCCTACATGGACGGCCTCTGGGACTGCACCGACGTCACGACGCTCGTGCGCATCTTCGTGCGCAACCGCGAGCTGCTCGACCGGATGGAAACCGGCTTCGCGCGCCTCGGCGGCGCGCTGTTGCGGCTGTTCCACCGGCGCAACCGCAACACGCGGCGCGGCAGCCGGCGCAACATCGCGGCGCACTACGACCTCGGCAACGAGCTGTTCGAGCTGTTCCTCGACGACGACCTCATGTACTCGTGCGCGGTGTTCGAGCGCGAGGACGAGCCGCTCGAAGTCGCGTCGCGGCGCAAGCTCGACCGCATCTGCCGCAAGCTGGCGCTCGCGCCGGGCATGCGCCTGGTGGAGATCGGCACGGGCTGGGGCGGCTTCGCGCTGCACGCCGCGCGCGAGTACGGCGTGCACGTCACCACGACCACCATTTCCCGCGAGCAGCACGAGCGCGCCAGCGAGCGCGTGAAGGCGGCGGGGCTCGGCGACCGCATCGCGGTGCTGCTGCGCGACTACCGCGACCTCGAAGGGAGCTACGACCGCCTCGTCTCGATCGAGATGATCGAGGCGATCGGCCACCAGTTCCTGCCCGCGTACTTCCGCAAGTGCTCGGAGCTGCTGACGCGCGACGGCATGGGCCTCGTCCAGGCGATCACGATCGAGGACCACCGCTATCGCCAGGCGCTCAAGAGCGTCGACTTCATCCAGCGTTTCATCTTCCCGGGCAGCTTCATCCCCTCCGTGTCGGCGATGCTCGACGCCGTGGCGCGCGCGAGCGACCTGAAGCTGTTCAACCTCGAGGACATCGGCCCCAGCTATGCGGTCACGCTGCGACGCTGGCGCGAGCGCTTCCTCGCGCGGCTCGACCGCGTGCGCGAGCTCGGCTATCCCGAGCGCTTCATCCGCATGTGGCAGTACTACCTCTGCTACTGCGAAGGCGGCTTCATCGAGCGCTCGATCGGCGACGTGCAGATGCTGCTCGTGAAGCCGGGCGCGCGGCCGCCGTCGTTCCTGCCGGACCTCGTGCGCGCGTGAAACGCGACGTCGTGGTCAATGCGCTCGCGTTCCAGGCCATCTGGTTCGCGTTCGTGGCGGGCGCCGCGCGGGGCTGGTGGTGGATCGGCTTCGCGCTGCTGGTGCCTTTCGCGGCGTGGCAGCTCGCGCGCAGCGCCTGGCCGCGCGCCGACGTCGCGCTCGTGCTCACCGCCGCGGCGCTCGGCTTCGCGATCGACACCTCATTCGCGATGAGCGGACTGCTCGACTACGCATCGCCGCTGCCCTGGCGCGGCGTGGCGCCCGCATGGATCGTCGGCCTCTGGGTGGGCTTCGCGCTCACCCTGAACCATTCGCTCGCGTTCCTGAAGCCGCGCCTCGTCGTCGCCACGCTACTCGGCGCGGTTTCCGGCCCGTTCGCGTACTGGATCGCGGATCGCGCGTGGCATGCGATCGCCATCCCGGCGCCGAAGCTCCCGGCGTTCGTCGCGCTCGCGGTTGCCTGGGGCGCGCTCACGCCGTTCCTGCTGTGGCTCGCGACGAAGCTCGCGCTGCGCGAGGTCGCCACGCGCCAGCCGGCGGTGGCGCGATGATGCATCCCGTGCTCGTCGTGCTCGCGGCCGCCAGCGTCGTGATGACGGCCACGTGGGAGCTGCAGCGGCGCACGCACAACGCCGGCTACGTCGACGTCGCGTGGTCGTACCTGATGGGCGCGGCCGCCGCCTGGTACGCGTGGTCGGGCGCGGGCGCGCAACTGCCGCGGGTGCTCGTGGCCGTGCTGGGCATGTCCTGGGGCCTGCGGCTCGGCACGTACCTGCTGAAGCGCGTGCACGGCGAGCCCGAGGACGGTCGCTACAAGTACCTGCGCGAGCACTGGCACGGCGACCAGGGCAAGCTGTTCGGCTTCTTCGTGTTCCAGGCGATCCTCACCGCGATCTTCTCGCTGCCGTTCTGGATCGTCGCGCAGAACCCGGTGGCGGCCGTGACCCCGTGGACGATCGCGGGAGTCGCGACGTGGGCGCTCGCACTCGGCGGCGAGTCGATCGCCGATGCGCAGCTCGCGCGCTTCCGCCACGATCCCGCGAACAAGGGCCGCGTGTGCGACGTCGGCCTGTGGCGGTACTCGCGCCACCCGAACTACTTCTTCGAGTGGCTGCACTGGTTCGCGTACGTCTTCCTCGCGATCGGCGCGCCGTACTGGTGGGTCGCGCTGATGGGGCCCGTGCTCATGTTCCTGTCGCTGTTCTTCGTGACCGGCATCCCGTTCGTCGAGCAGCAGTCCCTGCGCTCGCGCGGCGACGCGTATCGCGAGTACCAGCGCCGCACGAGCGTGTTCGTGCCACTGCCGCCGCGTTCGTAGCGCGAGGTACAACCCTGCTTCGAAGCGACGTGCGCCTTCGCTGCCTCGAGGCCGTGAACGAAGCGGGGTGCGGTCGTGACCGCCGACGCCACAGCGCTTGCTGCGGTGCCTGCGCAGGGAGGATGTCGCAGGAGCCCACCCTGTGGGCGATCGGCGCGCCGCGCACGGA
>CALKUS010000102.1 GCA_937996755.1 uncultured Pseudomonadota bacterium
CTGCCGGGCTTCGTGCTCGCGATTCCCGCCGCCTACGGCGCCGTGCGCGCGATCGAAGCACGGCTGTACGGCGTGCACGCGCTGGATCCGGTGACCTGGGCGATCGTGCTCGCCGCCGTCGCGATACTCGTGCTCGCGTCCGCGCTGCTCCCCGCGCGCCGTGCCGCTTCCGTCGACCCGATGCGCACGCTCCGCCACGACTGATTTCCCGATGTTCGCCACGCTTCGCGCCGTCTGCACCGAATTGCCCGCCGCCGCGCGTCGCCTGTCGCGCGCACGCGGGTTCTCGTTCACCGTCGTCGCGTTCCTCGGCAGCGCGGTCGCCGCGCTGCTGGCGATCGCCGCGACGGCCTACGGCATCTGGCTGCGACCGCTGCCGTTCCCGGACGCCGATCGCCTGGTCGACATCCGCGGTTACTCGCGCGCGATGACGTTCTCGCTCGGGCTGTCGGCGCCGCTGATTGCCGAGCTGCCGGAGACCTATCCGCACATCGAGGCGTACGGCCCGTGGCAACAGCGCCGCGTGGAAGAGGGCCTGCGGCCGATCGCGATCGCGCCCGGCGCGATGGTCGCGCTCGGCGCGCAGCCGGCGTTCGGCCGCTCGTTCGACGCTGCGAACCCCGATGCCGACGCCGATACGGCGCTGATCTCCGATGCACTGTGGCAGTCGCGCTGGTCGCGCGATCCCGGCGTGCTCGGTCGCACGATCGCCTATGCCGGTCGCGAGCGCCGGATCATCGGCGTGATGGCGCCCTCGTTCCGCTTCCCGGACGCTTCGGCCAACCTGTGGCTGCCGCTGCTGCTGACGCCGGCCGACATGGCGCCGGAAAACGCCCAGGTGTTCGGTGGGCTGGAAATCATCGCGCGCCTGGATCCCGAAGGCAGCGCCGCGGCGTTCACCGCTGCGATGCAGTCGCGCTTCGGCAAGGACGAGCGCATCGCCGGCATACGCGAGCACATGAAGATCGCGTTCGAGGCGGAGCCGCTGCGCCGGTCGCTGGCAGGCACGAAGGCAGACATCGTCGCGCTGCTCGCCGCGGCCGTCGCGATCGTGCTCGCGACGACGCTCGCGAACGTCGCGAACCTGTGGCTCACGCGCGCGCTTGCGCGGCAGCGGGAGCTCGCGCTCGCCAGCGCGCTCGGTGCGACGACGGCGCGTGCCGCTGCGAGCGTGTTCGCCGAAGTGCTGCTGCTCACGCTCAGCGGCTGCCTGGCGGGCCTCGCGCTCGCGCCCGGCGTGCTCGCCGCATTGCAGTGGGCCGGCGTGGTCGACGCCAGCGCCGCGCTCGTGGTGGATATCGATGCGGTATCCGCCGCCCTGGCGGTCGTCGTCGCGCTCGCGGTGTCGACGATGCTCGCGCTGCCGGCGTGGTGGCTCGTACGCCGCGTATCGGGAGCGGAAGCCCTGCGCCAGGGTCCGACGGTCGTGTCCGAGCGGCCCGCCGTCGCGCGCCTGCGTCGCGGGCTCATCGCGGTGCAGATCGCGCTGGCGGTCGCGCTGCTCGGTGCCGGCGGCTTGATGCTGCGCAGCCTCGCTTCGGTGCTGCAGCAGGAGACCGGCTTCGCGCGCGAAGGCACGCTGCTCGCGACGGTCCAGCCGCGCACGGCGATGGACGAGCTCTACGGCCGCATGCCGACCGACGCCGAGATCGCAGCGGTGCGTGCGTTTTATGCACGCGTGCGCGAATTGCCAGGCCTCACGGCGAGCTTCGCTACCGCCGTGCCGTTCAGCGGTTCCGAATCGGTTGCGACGTTCATCCCGCCGGGTGCATCGTCGGAGGAGGAATCGGCAGCGAAGACGCGTTCCGTGGGCCCGGACTACTTCGCGGCGCTCGGCATCCCGATCGTCGCGGGACGCGACATCGATCCGGAGAACTCGGAGAACGAGGTCGTCGTCGACCAGGTATTCGCCGCGCGCTACCTCGCGGGCGGGGATCCGCTCGGCCAGCAGCTCGGCTTCAACGAAGGCCCGGGCAAACCGCCGTCCCACGCGACGGTGGTCGGCGTCGCGCGCAATGTGAAGCAGGCGACGCTCGAGGAGCAGGACGACCAGGGCACGTTCTATTCCCTGCGCAGGCAGCCGAACGATTCCGGCATCCAGCTGGTCGTACGCAGCGCGCTGCCGCTCGCGGACGTGCGCGCGATGATCGAGCGCGAGGCGGCGGCCGGCGGCCTTGGCGTGTCGCGCATCGCGACGATCGACGCGCTCGTCTGGCAGTCGCTTCGCGACCGCTCGGCGCTGCTCGGCATGCTCGGTGCGTTCGCGGTGTTCGGCACGGCGCTCGCGGTGCTGGGGCTGTACGCCGCGCTCGCGTTCGCGACGCGCCGCCGCACGGCCGAGTTCGGCCTGAAGCTCGCGCTCGGCGCGCCGCCCGCGCGCCTCGCGGGCGACGTCGTGCGCGACGCGTGGCGCATCGTGCTGCCGGGCTTCGTGCTCGCGTTGCCTGCGGCCTATGCAGCCGTGCGCGCGATCGAATCGCGACTGTACGGCGTGCAGGCGCTGGACGCGCCCACCTGGCTCGCCGTATTCGGCGTCGTTGCGCTGCTCGTGCTGCTGTCGGCCGCGCTGCCCGCACGTCGAGCCGCGTCCGTCGACCCGATGCGCACGCTGCGGCAGGACTGACCCGGAGAAGCCGCCATGTTCGCGCGCCTCGCACAGGACGTTCGTTTCGCGCTGCGCCAGCTCGCGCTGCGGCCGGCATTCGCCGCGGTCGCGGTTGCGACCATCGCGTTCGGCATCGCCGCGGTCGCGGGCATGTTCTGCCTCGTCGACGGCGTGCTGCTGCGGCCGCTCGACGTGCCGCACGCGGAGCGCATCGTGCGGTTGCATCGCGTGGGGCAAGCGGAGGCGAGCTTCAGCCTGCCGGACGCGATCGCGCTGCGCGGCGAGCTGCGCTCGTTCGCCGCCGTCTCCATCGTCGCGCCGGGCTGGTCGCTCGACCTCGAGCGCGACGGCGCGCCGCCGCTGCACCTCGCCGGCGGGCTCGTCGAGTCGCGCTGGTTCGATGCGATCCAGGTGACGCCGATCGCGGGCCGCCTGCTCGAACGCCGCGACGACGAGCGTGGCGCGCCGTCGGTGGCCGTGCTCGGCGAGCGCCTGTGGCGATCCGCGTACGGCGCGGATCCGGCGATCGTCGGCAAGGACGTGCGCCTCAGCGGCGTGGCGACGACGATCGTGGGCATCGCGCCCGATCGCGCCGACGTGCTCGGCAGCGGCGTCGACCTCTGGGTGCCGACACCCACGTTCGCACCGTGGGCGCTCACGTCGCCCGGCTCGAACAACCTCGAGCTCGTCGCACGCGTGCGCGATGGCGTGCCGGTGGCATCGGCGCTGCGCGAGCTGCAGGCGACGAGCGCGCGCTGGGCGGCGTCCGACGAGCGCACGTCCGACAAGGCGCTCGAGGCGACGCCCGTCGTCGAGATGCTCACCGCCGGCGTGCGCCGCGCGCTGTTCCTCGTCTTCGGGGCGGCCGCGCTCGTGTTGCTGCTCGCGGCGGTCAACGTCGCCTCGTTGCTGCTCACGCGCATCGGTGGCCGCTCGCGCGAGATCGCCGTGCGCCACGCGCTCGGTGCGCGTGGCGGCCGCATCGCGGCGCAGTTGCTGGTCGAAGGGTTGGTGCTCGGCGCGCTCGGCGCGCTCGTCGGCATCGGCCTGCTGGCCGCGTCGCTCGACGTCGTGCGCACGTTCGCGGCCGAAACGCTGCCGCGTGTGTCCGGCGTGCGGATCGACTTCCGTG
>CALKUS010000103.1 GCA_937996755.1 uncultured Pseudomonadota bacterium
TGCTGAACGTCGGCTTCGCGTACTTCCAGACCGGCGAGTTCGACAACGCGGCGACCTACTGGAACCAGGCGCTCGCGCGCTCGGATGGCGTGCAGGACGTCGCCGGCGTCGTGCGCGCGAAGCAGAGCCTCGGCTTGCTCGAAACCGCGCGCGGCGAGTGGCGCGAGGCGCGCGCGTCGCTCGACGCATCGCTCGCGACCGCGGAAGCGCAGCAGATGGCCGAGGAACAGGCCGTGAGCCTCACCTACCTCGCCGAGCTCGACCGGCTCGAGGGCCGCTTCGATTCGGCGCGAACGCGCGCCGCTCGCGCGCGCCAGTTGTTCGCCGAGCGCGACGATGCGCGCGGCACGGCCGAGATCGACCTCATCGTCGCGCAGGCCGCGCTGGATGCCGGCGACGCGGAAGCCGCGAACGCAGCGCTGGCCGGCTTCGCGGGCACGCCGCCCGGCAACCGCGAGCAGGCCTCGATGCTGGCGCAGCGGCGCAGCGAGCTCGCGTTGCTGCGCGGCGATGCGGACGGTGCGCGACGCGAGGCAGCACAGGCACGCACGGATGCGCAGGCCGCGCACGGCACGGCCGTGCTGGTCGCGGCGGAGCTCGCCGATGCGCGCGCCGCGCTGCGCACGGGCGCGACGCGCGAGGCCGACGCCGCGCTCGCGCGCGCCGGCGACGTGCTCGCGCGGTTTCCGTCGCTGCCGCTGCTGCTGGAGCGTGCGCTCGTGCGCACCGAGGCTGGCGACGCGGCGGCGTATCGCGAGGCGCAGGCGCGCATCGCGAGCCTGCCGGCTTACGGTCGCGCGCGGCTGCTGGAGGCAGCCGCGGCGCAGGAGGGAATGGCGAAGCAATGAGCACCGAACGACCCGGCCACCGCACGCCGGGCAGCACCTCGCTGCCGGCCGAGGACAACCCGCTGCGCGAGCAGCTCACGCACCTCAAGCAGCAGCAGGAGCGCCTGTTCGCGAGCCTCGCGAGCGGCCAGCAGCAATTCCGCCACCTGGCGCGCCAGGTGTGGCGCGTGCAGGAGGAAGAGCGACGCCGGCTCGCGCGCGAGCTGCACGACGGGCTCGGTGGCAACCTCACGGCGCTGAAGCACCAGATCGAGGCGCTGGAGCTCGCGCTGCACGAGCGCCCCGACCTGCGCGAGCGCGCGTCCGCGGCGCTCGCGCTGACCGCGACGACGCTGGAGGACACGCGTGCGCTGTCGCGCATGCTGCGCCCGCAGGTACTCGACGACCTCGGCCTCGATGCCGCGCTGAACTGGCTCGCGCGCCACGTCGCGGGCTCGGCCGGCTTCCGCGTCGAAGTCGACACGGCGAACCTCGGCGAACCGGTCGATGCGGACGTCGCGACGCTCGTGTTCCGCCTGGTGCAGGAGGCGCTCGCGAACGCGGCGAAGCACGCCGCGGCATCGCACGTGCTCGTGCACGTGGCGCAACGCGAGGGCCAGCTGTCGCTGCTCGTGTCCGACGATGGGGTCGGCTGCGATCCGCGCGCCGCGCTCGCGCGCAACGCGGAAGGCTTGAGCGGCGGGCTCACCGGCATGCGCGAGCGCGTCGGGCTGTTCGGCGGCCGCTTCAATTTCGTGTCCGCATTCCGCGAGGGCACGCAGCTGCGCGTGGTCCTGCCGCTGCAGGCGCCGCCCGAGCCCGTTCCCCGGTAACCTAGGCCGATGAAGCCGATCCGCGTGCTGGTGGCCGACGACCATACGCTGCTGCGCGACGGGCTGGTCGCGTTGCTGAACCGGCCGGGCGAGTGCCAGGTGGTCGCGGAAGCCGGCGACGGCATCGCCGCGGTCGACATGGCGCTGAAGCACCGCCCGGACGTCGCGGTGGTCGACATCTCGATGCCGCGACTGAACGGCATCGAGGTGGTGCGGCGGCTCGCGCAGGAGCTGCCGGCCACGCGCGTGCTCGTGCTCACCATGCACGCGGAAGAGGAATACGTGCTGCACGTCGTACGCGCGGGCGCGGCGGGCTTCCTGCTCAAAGACAGCGCCAGCAGCGAGTTGCTGGCCGCCGTGAAGTCGCTCGCGTCGGGCCACGGCTACTTCGGCCCGCATGCCGCGAAGGTGCTCGCGCAGCAGCTGCAACAGCCGCGCACGGCGCTCGACGATCCCTATCGCGGCCTCACCACGCGCGAGCGCGAGGTGTTCCACCTCGTCGTCGAAGGCCTCACCACGAAGGAAATCGCGCGCCGCCTCGAGATCAGCGCGAAGACCGCCGAGAACCACCGCGCGCACGTGCTCGACAAGCTCGGCGCGCGCAACACCGCCGAGCTCATTCGCTACGCCGTGCGCCACGGCCTGATGGATTGAAAGCGGAGAGTGGATAGCGGGGAGCGGCAAGAGCAACGTGCGCCCTGCTCTTGCCGCTCCCCGCTCCCCGCTTACGTCGCGATCAATAGAGGCGAAGCGACTCCGAGCCGTCCTTGAACACGGGATCGCGGAAGATCGGGTCCTTCGGCTCGCCGAGCGCGCCCTGCTCGATCCAGTCGTAGATGAGCGCCTGCTGGTCCAGCGTGAGCGGCGTGGTGTCGCGCGGCATGCGGCTGCCGCCGAACGCCGGAAACTCGCAGTTGACCTTGTCGAACAGGATGCTCTGGTCGACGCGGCCCGGGATCACGACGAAGCCGATCATCGTGTAGATCGCGTCGATCGGATCGTCGGTCAGGTTCAGGCCGCCGTTCGGGTCGCCCGCGTTGTGGCAGCTCGTACAGCGTCCGCCGAGCAGCTCGTTGAGGATCGGCTTCACGTCCGACTGCCACTGGACGTTGAAGTTGATCGGCCCGTTGCGCAGGTTGTCGCAGTTCTGTCCCTGCGCCCACACCAGCGGCGCGAACGCGAACAGCGCCGCGGCGAAAGCCGCGGCGATCCGGCGCATTCCCCTGTTCGAACGCTTCGCCGTCAAGTGATGCCCGTGCAGAGGTTCGGCACGACGCGGTTGAAGTAGGCGAACGTCGGGCTGGCGCCCGCGTTCGCGAACGGGCCCGTCGCGAAGTTGTCGATGTTGGGGAAGATCAGCGGCAGGTTCGAGTTGTCCACGCCCATCCAGCGCGCGAAGCTGGCCGCCATCTGGTCCACCGCGAGCGTCGGGATGAACTGGCCGCGGCTGAAGCACTCGCCGCGATCGGGCACCACGGCACCCGTGCCGCCGATGCGGTTGTCGAGCTTCATCGACGGATAGCGGCCGTACACCTGGCCGCCCGTGATCGCCGCCGGACCACCGAACGCCAGCTGCACGCCGCCCCACGAATGGTCGGTGCCGTTGTCGTTGCCGTTGATGGTGCGCGCGAAGTCGCTCTGCGTGAAGCCGATCACCTGGTCCACGGCCTCGATGCCACCGGCCGTCGCCGGGCCCATCGCGGTCAGCTCGGCGTAGAACCAGTTGATCGCTTCCGACAGCTGCTGCAGCAGCAGGTGCTGGCCCTGCGCGGCCGAGATCGACGTGATCTGGCCGGAGTGCGTGTCCCAACCGCCGGCCGTGGCGTAGAACACCTGGCGGTTCGCGTTGATCGGCGTGAGGCCCGCTTGAGTCGGTGTGTAACCCGGCCGGCTCACGCGGATCACGCGTGCGATCTGACGGAGCTGCTGGGCGAGCCCGGTGTTCGGAAAATTCACGTTGTTGCCGACCGCATTGCCGCGGATGTTCGCGTTCGGATTGGAGTTCGGCACGTATAGCGTCGCGTTGCCGACCGCATCGCTGATCGTGCCGTTGATGTTCGTCGACAGCGTGAGCGAACGACCGAAGATGTCGCCATGCTCCTTCGAGAACAATTCCGGATAGGTCTCGTTGATGAGTGCGTCGAGCGTGGAACGTCGGGCGGCCTCGCCGGCAGTGGACGAGTTGGGGTTGTAGTTGCTCAGCGTCGTCGCCGGCGTCGTCGCGGACGTGGAGAGCTGGAACGGGAACACCGCCTGGTCGGCGAGCGTCCTGCCGATGAGGAAGCGGTTCGAGCCCGCCACCGAGATCGCCGACGACAGGCCGAGCGGGCTCGGGTTCGCGGTGATGCCGGCGATCATGCCGCCGAAGCCGCGTTGCGTCGTGGACGAGACGCTCGAGCCGATCTGCCAGAGGTTGGTCTGGTCGTTGTGCGAGTAGAGCTGGGGCGGCTTGCGGCGGTTGTTGTACGTCGCGCGCGTGAGCGGCTCGTACAGCGTGCCGACGTTCGCGAGGAACGCCACGCGACCCTGGTTGTACAGGTTCGCGATGCCGGGCATGAACGGGTTCAGGCCCAGGTTGCCCCCGGCGGCTACGCCGGAAGTCAGCGCGATCGCCTGCGGCAGGCAGTTGGCCGTCGTCGCGCGCGGGATGCCGAGGCCGTCCGGCGACTTGAACGTGACCGGGTCGTTGACCGTGGAGTAGTACAGGCCGCGCGAAGTGCGGTAGACCGTGTGGTCGTACTCGTTGCCGAGCGTGGTGCCCGTCGGGATCAGCATGTTGAACGAGTCGCTGCCGCCACCGAGGTAGATGCAGACGAGCGCCTTGTAGCCGCCCACCGCCGACTGCGCGAGCGCTTCGCCGATCAGGTTCAGCTTCGGGACGAACGAGCCGACGCCGCCCGCGGCGACCAGGCCGGCCGTGCCCTTGATGAACGCACGCCGGGAATTTTTCGGATGGTTCATGGCGTGCTCCTCAGCGCTGATGCGAGTAGACGGGGGAAATGGCAACCAGATGAATCAGGTAAAGCGCCTTGCGACGACGGGCGTCCACGGCCGCCGTGGCCCCGGACTGGCCGAGATTGCCGATCAACCCCTGGCGCATCAGCGTGTGCAACGCGCCCTTCATGCCGGTGTTGCCCGATCCCGTCGTCGGGTTCGGCACCGCACCAGGCATCGAGCCACCCATCATGCGCACGTTGAGTTCTTCGATCAGCGCAAGATCATCGGCGCCCGAACAGCCATTGATGTTCGTCGCGCACGCCATGCCGGGCAGCGCGTCGAGCTGGGCCGGCGGGAAGAACGCGCGATCGGTGGGCGCGGTCGTGGCGAACGCGCCGCTGCAGTTGTTGCTGCCGTAGCCCGAGCAGATACGCGTGAACAGGTCGTTCGACGCGAGCATGATCGTGTTCTCGTTGATGATCTGGAACTCCGGCGAGTACAGGCCCGCAGTCGCGATCGCGCCGGGCTGCTGGTAGTCGGGCTCGTAGAAGTTGAACACCGACGGCGCACCGTGCGGACGCTGCAGGTACGCGGTCTGCGGGTTCGTCGGGCCCCAGCGGCGGCCGTCGCCGGACGTCGCGTTGAAGTTGCGCCAGACGGCGACCAGCTTCATGAGCGGCTCGCGCGGCTTGCCGAACTGGCCGGTGAACGGGCGACGCGCCTCGGGATCGAGCAGGATCGCCTTCGTGACGGCCTTCAGGTCGCCGCGCACGCCGGCGCCATTGTTCGCGAACACGTTCGCCACGCGCTCGATGTACTCGGGGCTCGGGTTGCTCGTGACGAGGTGCAGGATCAGCTGGCGCGCCACCATCGGCGCCGTGTTCGGGTGGTTGAACAGCAGGTCGGCGACCGAGCGGACGTTGTCCTCGCAGTAGTTGATGCACTCCAGGCGCTGCGACGGCGTCAGGCCGGTGAGCGCGGTCGCGCCGGACAGCTCGCAATCGGGCACCGTTTCCTTCGATGCGCCGGGACGGAACTCCGGCAGCGTCTGCAGCGTCGTGCCGGACAGCACGAGCGGCTTGCCCGCTCCCTGCGCGCCCGATGGCGCGGCGACACCCGCGTCGTAGGTCGTGTTGACCGGCGGCGTGAGCGCCTGGTCGGGCAGCTGGAAGCGTTTCCGATCGCGCCCGAGATCGTTGTAGCGCGGGTAGCAGACCAGCGGACGATAGAAGTCCGGGTGCACGAGGCTGGAGTCGCCGCTGTCGTTCGGCAGGCGCGCGCGCGGCGGGTCGTTGAAGAACAGCGTGCTCAGGTTGAAATAGCGGCAGTCGCTGCCCGAGCAGCCCGGCGTCGGCGGCGGCGCGGAATTGCGCGCGCCCGGACCCGAGCAGTTCTGCTGGATCACCACGCCCTGCACCGTCTGGTTGCCCGAACAGTCGTACGCCAGGCCGGTGAACGCGCGCGAGAGCGTGCGGATCATCTGCTGGTCGTAGGTCGGCAGCGGGTTGCCCGGGTTGCCCGGATCGTCGACGACCGAGAAGTCCTGGTTGCGCGTCACGAGGCCGATCGAGAACAGCTGCATGATCTCGCGCGCGTAGTTCTCGTCCGGCTCGTTGCCGTTGTTCCCGACCTGGTAGCCGCCCGGGTAGTTGTTGGCGGCGTCCGGCGTGATCACGAACGGCGCGGCCGAATCGCTGTTGCAGTCGGTCGGGTTGCCGGTCGGGTTGTTGTTGGGACGGCAACGCGGCGTCACCTCGTACTTGCGGTTGCGCAGGTGCGTGAGGTACTTGCCCATCATCGGCGAGAACGTCACTTCGCGCAGCAGGTCGCGGTAGTTGCCGAACGCGTTGCGGACGAGGATGTCGTTCCACTCCGCCATCTGGATCGGCTCGCCGTTCAGCGTGTCGTTCTGGTCGGACGTGACGATGATCTGCGACAGCGCGTAGGCGACCTTCTGGCGCACCTGGTCGGGCGCCGTCACCGCGTTGTTGAACCAGAGGTGGACGCGGTCGTCCTGGTTGATCGTCTGGTTGTTCAGGCGCACCGTGGCCGCGCGCGCCTCGAGCTGCGGGCGTTCGAGCGTCGGCGCGCGCGCCATCTGCACGTCGAGGAAGCTCTCGTAGCCGAGGTTCTTGACCGAGCCGATGTCGGCGCGCGTGGCGCCGAACGTGGCCTGGTTCAGGAATCGGGCCGCCTCCGCGTCGTTCGCGGGCAGGAAGAATTCGTTCTCGAATCCCTGGTTGAAGACGCAATCCGGACAGGATTGGGCCGCGAGCGGCAACGGTGCCGCCAACGCGACGACGGCGGCCAGCCGCACGCCGAAATGCGCGAATCGTTCGAACATGATGAGACTCCCTGAACGGCCACGGCTACGCAGGGCGGCTACTCTACGCGCGCGTTTTGCACACAAGCGCGACATCCGTCACACGCTGTCACCTGCCTGACGAACGGATGAATGGTCGGAACGACAGGTGTGCTCCCCGCGAGTCTTATGACGCCCGTCACGGTTCAACGCGCTCGCGTCGACCGCGTTGACGTGCGCGTCGCGTCGAAAAGCGAAGGGCCGCTTGCGCGGCCCTCCGTGGTCACCCGACATCCCTGTCCGCGTCCCCCGACGCGCTCCCTCCCCCTCGTTCACGCCGCGCTCTTCTGCGCGGCGTCCCCGTGGAACTGCTCCTCCTCGGTCGAGCCGGCGAGCGCCGACAGCGACGACTGGCCGGCCGCGATCACCTCGTTGACCTTGTCGAAGTAGCCGGTACCGACTTCGCGCTGGTGCTTCGCGCCCGTGTAGCCGCGCGGCTCGGCGGCGAACTCGGCCTGCTGCAGCTCGACGTAGGCCGCCATCTGGCGCTCGCGGTAGCCGGTGGCGAGGTGCCACATGCCGTAGTTGAGCGCGTGGAAGCCGGCCAGCGTGATGAACTGGAACTTGTAGCCGTAGCTCGCGATTTCCTTCTGGAACTTCGCGATCGTGGCGTCGTCGAGGTTCTTCTTCCAGTTGAACGACGGCGAGCAGTTGTAGGCGAGCAGCTTGCCCGGATGCCTGGCGTGGATCGCCTCGGCGAAGCGCTTCGCCTGCGCGAGGTCCGGCGTCGACGTCTCGCACCAGACGAGGTCGGCGTACGGCGCGTACGCGAGGCCGCGAGAGATCGCCTGCTCGATGCCCATCTTCGTCTCGTGGAAACCCTCGACCGTGCGCTTGCCGGTCAGGAAGGGCTTGTCGTTCGCGTCGACGTCGGAGGTGATGAGCGCGGCGCCCATCGCGTCGGTGCGGGCGACGATGAGCGTCGGCACGCCCGCGACATCGGCCGCGAGGCGCGCGGCCACCAGCTTCTGCACGGCTTCGCCGGTGGAGACGAGCACCTTGCCGCCCATGTGGCCGCACTTCTTCGCGCTCGCGAGCTGGTCCTCGAAGTGCACGCCGGAAGCGCCCGCCTCGATCATGTGTGCCATGAGCTCGTACGCATTGAGCACGCCGCCGAAGCCGGCTTCCGCGTCCGCGACGATCGGTTGCAGCCAGTCGATCGAGTCGTTGCCCTCGGCGTGGTGGATCTGGTCAGCGCGCAGCAGGCAGTTGTTGATGCGGCGCACGACGTTCGGCACCGAATCGACGGGGTACAGCGACTGGTCGGGATACATCGCGCCCGCGGTGTTCGCGTCGGCCGCGACCTGCCAGCCGGAGAGGTAGATCGCCTTCAGGCCGGCCTTCACCTGCTGCATGGCCTGGTTGCCGGTCATCGCGCCGAGCGCGTTCACGAACGGCTCGTTGTGCAGGTAGTGCCAGAGCTTCTCGGCGCCGCGGCGCGCGAGCGTGTGCTCGACGGGCACCGTGCCGCGCAGGCGCACGACGTCCTCGGCCGCGTACGGCCGCTTCACGCCGGCCCAGCGCGAGTTGTTGGCCCAGTCGAGGGCGAGCTGTTCGGCGGTGGGCAGCGTGGTCTTCATTTTTCGTACCCCTGTGGGATCGTGATGCGTCTCGGGAGCGGTCAGCGGAGAGCGGGGAGCGGCAAGAGCGCGCTGTTGCCGCTCCCCGCTATCCGCTCACCGCTATCCGGGGTCATGGCAGGTGCTCGTACGCCGGCACCGTGAGGAAATCGGCCAGCTCGCGCGCGTGCGTGAGCTCGGCCAGCATCCATGCCGCCTGCGCGAGCTTCTGCTGCCCGGGCAGGCCGTGGCGCGGCAGGCGCGCCTCGATGCCGTGCACGGCGCGGTCGAACTCGGCGAACGTGATGGGCGTACCGTCGTCGAACTGCGCGCCGTGGTGCAGCCATTGCCACAGCTGCGCGCGCGAGATCTCGGCGGTCGCCGCGTCTTCCATGAGGTTGTGGATCGGCACGCAGCCGAGGCCGTCGAGCCACGCCGCGAGGTAGCGCACGCAGACGTCGATGTTGGCGAGGAAGCCGGCGCGCGTGATCGTGCCGCCGGGCGCACCGATCAGCGTGTCGCGATCGGCGCGCACGTCGTCGCGCAGGACGCCGAGCTGGTTCTCGCCGGGCATCGATTCGTCGAACACCGACTGCGCGACCGGGATCAGGCCGGGATGCGCAACCCACGTGCCGTCGTGGCCGAGCTTCACCTCGCGCAGCTTGTCGGCACGCACGCGCGCGAGTGCGTCGCCGTTCGCGACGGCGTCGTTCGCGATCGGGATCTGCGCGGCCATGCCGCCGAGCGCGAGCGCGCCGCGCCGGTGGCACGTCTGCACGAGCAGCTCGGCGTAGTGGCGCAGGAACGGAACCGTCATCTGCACCTGGCCGCGCTCCGGCAGCATGCGCTCGCGGTGCGCGCGGAACGTCTTCAGGTAGGAAAAGATGTAGTCCCAGCGACCGCAGTTGAGGCCCACGCAACGGCCGCGCAGCGCGTGCAGGATCTCGTGCATCTCGAACGCGGCGGGCAGCGTCTCGATCAGCACCGTCGCCTTCATCGTGCCGATCGGCAGCCCGAGGCGCACTTCGGCGAACGCCATCACCTCCTCCCACAGCGCCGCCTCGCGATGCGACTGCAGCTTCGGCAGGTAGAAGAACGGGCCGAGGCCCTTCGCGGCGAGCGCGCTGGCGTTGTGGAAAGCGAACAACCCGAAATCGAACAGCGCACCGGACATCGCGCGCGCCTCGACCACCGCGTGCTTCTCGTCGAGGTGCCAGCCGCGCGGGCGCACCATCAGCAGCGCGGTCTTCGCCTTCAGCGCATAGCGCTTGCCTTCCGGCGATTCGAATTCGATCGTCCCCGCGACCGCGTCGCGCAGGTTGAGCTGGCCTTCCACCTGGTTCGCCCACGCGGGCGCGGTGGAGTCCTCGAAGTCGGCCATGAACACGCGCGCGCTCGAGTTCAGCGCGTTGATGATCATCTTGCGGTCGACCGGCCCGGTGATCTCGACGCGACGGTCGCGCAGCACGGCGGGAATCTCGGCGACGCGCCAGTCGCCCTCGCGGATCGCGCGCGTCTCGGCGAGGAAGTCGGGCAGCTCGCCGGCGTCGAAGCGCGCCTGGCGCTCGCGGCGCGCGGCGAGCAGCGCGCGGCGCGTGGCGTCGAAACGGCCGTGCAGCTCGCCGAGGAACGCGAGCGCGGCTGGCGTGAGGATTTCCGCGAACGCCGCGCCGATCGGCGCGCGCAGCTCGACCGGCGGATGCGGCGGCGATCCAGGTTGCTCGAGCACGGCGGCCATCCCCTTCCCCTGCGGCATTGCGGCGCGAGCCCGATGGAAGCGCGCCAATGGCGGTTTGACAAAGCAAATGTTTCAATACCGGGTATTGACGGCGTCAATTCATCGCCAAGCCCATGATCGACAAGCCGCCCCGTCGTAAACGTTTGAATGTGAGCAGTCGCTCTATTGCCCGCGTGCGGCCGCCGAAGCCGGGCGACGACGGGCGGAAGACGCGTTTCCGGCCCGACGCCGGCAGCTCGTTTTCGTCGCGGCGCAGCAGCGACGCGCCGCCGCGCTGGTACTACAAGGGCAACCGCCTGAAGCAGCTGCGCGCGTTCTGCTACACGGCGCGTCTCGGCACGATCTCGCGCGCCGCGGAAGCGCTGTTCCTGTCGCAGCCCTCGGTGTCGCTGCAGCTCGCGGCGCTCGAGAAGGAGCTCGGCACGCTGCTCGTCGATCGCAGCGGCAGGCGCACGCAGCTCACGCCCGCGGGCGCGGCGCTGTACGAGCTCGCGCGGCCGCTCGTCGAGGGGCTCGAGAACCTCGACGCGGAGTTCCGCAGCAGGCTGCAGGGCCTCGACGCCGGCGAGCTGAACATCGCGGCGGGCGCGTCGACCATCCAGTACCTGCTGCCCGCGCTCGTGCAGGCGTATCGCGAGAAGTACCCGAGCGTGCGCCTGCAGCTGCACAACGTGACCGGCCGCGACGGACTCGCGCTGCTGCGCTCCGACGCCGTCGATTTCGCGATCGGCTCGATGCTCGACGTGCCGAACGACCTCTCGTACGAGCCGGTCTACCACTTCGACCCGATGCTGATCACGCCGCTCGACCACCCGCTCGCGAACCGGCGCAACGTGCAGCTCGCCGACCTGAGCCCGTACGGCCTGATCCTGCCGCCGCGACGGCTCACCACGTTCCGGCTCGTGGATCTCATCTTCCAGAAGCGCCAGGTGCCGTACCACGTGGCGATCGAGGTGGGCGGCTGGGACGTCATCAAGCAGTACGTCGCGATGGGCCTCGGCATCTCGATCGTCACCGGCATCTGCCTGCAGCCGAGCGACCGCCTCGCCGTGCACAACATGCGCGAGTACTTCCCGCAGCGCAGCTACGGCGTCGTCGTGCGCAAGGGCAAGTACCTTTCGGCGCATGCGCGCGCGTTCGTCGACCTCATCAAGCCGAACCTGTTCGCGCGGCGCGGTTACGATGAGTCGGGGCATTCGGAAAGGTGACCTTTTTGGAAACCTCCTCCTTTTCAAGCTCCCTCCACGCATTTCGAAGGAAGTGGGAGCGGCCCATGGCCGCGATGGAGAAAACCCGTCGGATGGCGGAGTCGCTGCCACGACCTGCCAAACGCTGCACAATCGAGATGCTTTCGGATCGCGGCCATGGGCCGCTCCCACCGCACAGAGAGACGTTGCGGAAATCATGTTGCGTTTCGGCAGGAACGAATGGTTGCCCGGAACGACGCTCCTCGCGTGGCGCAACCTCGCGCACGACCGCGCGCGCTTCATCGTCACGCTCGTGGGCATCGCGTTCAGCGTGGTGCTCATGGGCGTGCAGATGGGCCTGCTCGTGGGCTTCGCGCAGACGGCATCGAGCCTCGTCGACCACGCGCGCGCGGACCTGTGGATCACGGCCGTCGGCACGACGAACGTGGACATCGCGGCGAACCTCGGTGCGCGACGGCGGCTGCAGGCGCTGGCGGTGCCCGGTGTCGCCGACGCCGAGGAATACATGGTGCAGTTCGCGTTCTGGAAGAAGCCGGCCGGCGGCAACGAGAGCGTGATCCTGGTCGGGTTCGACCAGGCGACGGGGCGCGGCGCCCCGTGGCAGCTCGTCGAAGGCAGCGTCGCGGACCTCGCGCTGCAGGGCGGCGTGATCGTCGACCGCCTGTACGCGGGAAAGCTCGGCGTCACGAAGCTCGGCGAGACGCTGGAGATCAACAACCGTCGCGCGCGCGTGGTCGGCTTCACCGACGGCATCCGCACGTTCACGCAGAGTCCGTACGTGTTCACGACGAAGGCGAACGCGCGGTTCTTCACCGGGTTCGGCAGCGATCGCACGACTTACGTGCTCGTCGCGGCGCGCGAAGGCGCGGACCTCGCGACGTTGCGCGACGCGCTGCAACGGCGCCTGGGCGACGTCGAGGTGTGGCGCACTGCGGACTTCTCGCGGCAGACGCAGCGCTACTGGCTCGTCACGACGGGCGCAGGGTCCGCGCTGCTGCTGGCGGCGTCGCTGGGCCTCGTCGTCGGCATCGTGATCGTCGGGCAGACGCTGTACGCGAGCACCGTCGACCGGCTGCCCGAATACGCCACGCTGCGCGCGATGGGCGCGCCGAACCGGTATCTCTATGCCGTGATCCTGAAGCAGGCCGCGATCAGCGCCGTGCTCGGCTATGCGGCCGGGTTCGCGGCGACGCTCGCGATGGTCGCGATCCAGTCGCGCAGCAACATCGCGCTCGTGATGCCCTGGTGGCTCGCGCTGCTGCTCGCGCTGCTGACGGCCGCGATGTGCGCCCTCGGCGCCGTGTTCTCGATCCGGCGCGTCACGCGCATCGATCCGACGTCGGTGTTCGCGTGAGCGCGGGGAGCAGAAAGCGGATAGCGGGGAGCGGCAAGAGCCGCGCCCCCGAAGCGCCACGCGACATGCGAGCTCTTGCCGCTCCCCGCTCCCCGCTCTCCGCTCCCGAGTCCGCGCGATGAGCATCGTCTCCCTCCACGACGTCACATTGACGTACGGCTCCGGCGCTACGGCATTCACGGCGCTGCGCGGGATCACGCTCGGCGTCGCCGCGGGCGAGATGACGCTGCTGCTGGGGCCCAGCGGCTCGGGCAAGACCACGCTGCTGCAGGTGATGGGCTGCCTGCTGAAACCGACCTCGGGGACGCTGCGGCTGGCTCCGATCGGACCGCACGACTCGCCCTATGAAGTGTCGGAGCATCGGCACGTCGATCAGGAATCGCTCGCCCGCGTACGCCTCGCACGGCATGGCTTCGTGTTCCAGCACTACAACCTGTTCCCCACGCTGCGCGCGTGGGAAAACGTCGCGATCGCGCTCGACCTCAAGGGCCGCCGCGCGGGGATGCGCGAACGCGCGCTCGCGTTGCTCGCGCGGCTCGGCCTCGCCGAGAAGGCCGACGCGTTCCCGGCGCAGCTCTCCGGCGGGCAGAAGCAGCGCGTCGCGATCGCGCGTGCGCTCGCGGGCGAGCCGAAGATCATCCTGGCCGACGAGCCCACCGCGGCGCTCGACGGTCGCACGGGCACGGGCGTCGCGGCCGTGCTGCAGGAGCTCGCGCACGAGTCGGATGCCGCCGTCGTGGTCGTCTCGCACGACCCGCGCATGCTGCCGTACGCCGACCGCGTGCTCAAGCTCGAGGACGGCGTGCTCACGGGCGATCGCCGCGTGACGGACGCCGAGCGTGCACGCGCGAGCGAACTCGCGCACCATTCGCCGCCATGAAGACCCATGTGGGAGCGCTGATCCTGCTCCTTGCGCTTTCCGCGTGCTCGGATCCGCGCGCGCAACAGGCGCCCGCGCCCGCGAGCGGTGCGATCTACGCGGCCGGGCTCGTCGAGCCGGTCGGCGAGGAACGCGTGCTGATCCCGGAAGTCGGCGGCCGCCTCGCGCGCGTGCTCATCGCCGAAGGCGATGCCGTGAAGCAGGGCCAGCTGCTGGCCGAGATCGAGAATCGCGATGTCGCGGCCGCGCTCGCGGCGGCTGGCGCACAGGTGGCGCTGCGCGAAGCGGAGCTCGCGAAAGCGCGCGCCGGCGCACGGCGCGAGGAGCGCGATGCGGCGCGCGCGGCGCTCGCCGAAGCCGATGCCGGCCTTGCGCTCGCGGCGAGCGAGCTGGAGCGCCGCCGCGCGATGCAATCGGACAAGCTGGTCAGCCGCGAGGCGCTCGACCAGGCCCTGGCGAGCGAGCGCGTGGCGCGTGCACGCCGCGACGCCGCGGCCGCGCACTGGGCGCTGCTCGAGGCGGGCACGCGCGCGGAAGACGTCGCGGCGGCGGAAGCGGCGCTCGCGCAGGCCACGGCCGAGCGCGATCGCGCGGCCGCCGCGCTGGAGAAGACGCGCATCCGCGCGCCGATCGACGGCGTGGTGTTGAAGCGCGACCTGCGCGAAGGCGAGACCGTGGTCGCATTGTCGCCCGTCCCGCTCGCGCGCATCGGCGACGTTTCGCGGCTGGTCGTGCGCGCCGACGTCGACGAGCTGGACGTCTCGCGCGTGGCCGTCGGCCAGCGTGCGTTCGCGAGCTCCGATGCGTTCCCCGGCCGCGAATTCGCCGGCCGCGTCGCGCGCGTCAGCCGGCGCATGGGGCCGCGCAACTCCGTGTCGGAAAACCCCGCCGCGCGCGTCGACACGAAGATCCTCGAAGCGCTCGTCGAGCTCGACGAAGGCGTCGTCCTGCCCGTGGGCCTGCGCGTGGACGTGCGGATCGACCCGGCGCGCTGAGGCGCGGGTTGCACCGTATCGAATCCTGCGATTCCCCCCGGACCTGCCCCGAGCGGTGACAGAATCCACCGCGCGCAGGGGTGTGCGTCGGTCCGAAGTCCGGGGGTATTACTCGTGCAGAACATTCGCCTGATTCTGGTGGCCGTTGGCCTGTGGCTCGGCCTGGCCGTGCAATCGTGGGCCGCGGAGCCCGTCATCGAACAGGGGCGCGGGGTGGATCCCGGGCTCGACTACAAGGAGCTCACGCGGTTCGGCCCATGGGACGACCGCAACTATGCGCTGCGCCGTGAAGACGTCGCGTTGCTGCCCGAGGACGACTACTACGTCCCCGGCGTGCCGGCGTTCTTCAAGGTGCAGAAGCGCAAGGAAATGGCCGCCGAAGGCTTCCCGCTCGAGCGCTACTACCCGCGCGAGCTCGACAAGGAATTCCGCATTCGCTACGCCGGCCTGATGCAGAACGGCGTGCTCAAGCGCCAGGGCCTCGGCAAGTACTACCACCCGGATCCGAACGATCCGCCGCCGCAGCAGCGGTTCGCGACCGACCCGATCCCGCATGCCGTTCCCGTCGAGGGCGAAGGCCCGTTCGAGTCGGGCAGCGACAACGAAACCACCATCGAATACCACCCGACGAATCCGCTGCTCGCGATCGCGGGCTCGAACGGTGCGGGCGGCCAGCGCCACGCGTTCACGAGCGACGGCGGCCTGACCTGGTTCTCGGCCGGCGCGCTGCCGGCGTCGTGCTGCGATCCGGCCATGGACTGGTCGCCCGACGGCACGGTGGCGTACACGGCGACGCTGGGCACCGCGGGCGGTTGCGGCTTCAGCCTCTGCACGCAGGTCTATCGCTCGACGAACAACGGCCAGACCTGGGTCGGCCCGATCAACCTGTCGACGGCCAGCTCCGACAAGGAGTTCATCCACGTCGACCGGTCGCCGACGTCGCCGTTCCAGAGTCGCGTGTACGCGACCTGGCACCAGGGCAACGTCATGCAGTTCGCGCGGTCCACGTGCGGCGGCCCGGCACCGGCGCTGCCGTGCACCGCGGCCAACCCGCTCGCGTTCTCGCCGGCGCAGTCGTTCGCCGCCGAGGAACGCGGCATCGGCAGCGACATCACCACCGACGCTGCCGGCCGCATCTACTACGTGTGGCCGTCGGTGACGAACAACTCCGCCGAGATCCGCGTGGTCCGCTCGACCGACGGCGGCGTGACGTTCACGCCGAGCGTGCAGGTTTACGAGCTCTGGGGCGATTTCGACTTCGCGATCCCCTCGATGGAAACGCGCCGTGCGTTCATCTACGTCTCGGCCGACGTCGACACGAGCGGCGGCCCGCACGACGGTCGCGTCTACGTCGCGTTCACCGACAAGCATCCGAGCAGCCCGCCCGAAGGCGGCGGCAGCGCGGCGCAGAACCATGCCTGGATCCGCGTCGCGTACTCCGACGACCAGGGTGCGACGTGGCAGGTGGCGGCGACGCCGCACGCCGAAGCCGACATCGCGACGGTCGACCGCTACCACCCGTGGCTCGACGTCGACACGAACGGCATCGTGCACATCGGTTTCTACGACACGCGCAACTCGACGAACCGCACGGGCGTGGACTGGTACTACGCGTTCTCGTCCGACGGCGGCGCTTCGTGGCTCGAGGAGACGCGCGTCTCCGCGATCGTGTCGCAGAACATCACCGACGGCCAGGAATGGGGCGACTACAACGGCCTCTCCGTGTCGGCCGGCGCCACGGTCGGCATGACCTGGACCGACAACCGCATCACGCCGCCGGCGGCGTCGGCCGTACAGCTTTCGTTCGCGGGACGCGTCACCAACGTGGGCGCGGGCCCGACGTTCCTCATGAGCGGCAGCAACGGCACGCAGTCGCTGTGCACGCTCGATGCGGGCGGCGATCCGGATTCGCTGTTCGCGAGCGGCTTCGAGGACGGCGAAGGCATCCAGCTCACGCCGATCTCGCTCACGCTGACGGCGCTGAACGGCTTCACGTCGCCGGTGTCCCTGTCGTTCCAGCCGGCGCTGCCGCCCGGCTTCGCGGGCACGATCACGCCGTCCACGGTCAATCCGCCGGGTACGAGCACGGTCAACCTCGCGCTCACGCCCGACGTGGCGCCGGGCGACTACGACATCGGCATCCAGGGCAGCGGCGGCAGCGCCACGCGCGTGTTCACGGCGAACGTCGTCGTGGTCACCGACGTGCCCGGCGCGCCGGTGCCGGCACTGCCCGCGAACGAAGCGGTCGGCGTGAGCCTCACGCCGACGTTGACGTGGACCGCGCCGGCGCAGGCCGGCACTTACCTCGTCGAAGTCGCGACGGATGCCGCGTTCGCGAACATCGTTTTCAGCGGAGCGGCGCCGGCGGGCGCCACGTCGATCGCGGTCTCCCCGGCGCTGACCACCAGCACCACGTACTTCTGGCGCCTGCGCTCGACGAACCTGTGCGGCGTGGGCGACGACTCCGTCGTCGCACAGTTCACCACGCGCCCGCCACCGGGCCAGTGCCCCGCCGGCACCACCACGACCGACCTGTTCTTCGACGACGTGGAAGGCGGCACGAACGGCTGGACGGCAACCACCGCGACCGGAAGCTCGCTGTGGCAGATCAGCACGCAGCGTCCGTTCGGCGGCACCGGCTCGTCGTGGCTCGCCATCGACGTGCCGACCGCGTCCGACCAGCGACTGACCTCGCCCGTGATCGTCCTGCCGAGCGGCCAGAGCCCGCTGTCGCTGCAGTTCCAGAGCGACCAGACGCTCGAGCGTCGCAGCGCGGGCGGTTGCTGGGACGGTGGCCTGCTCGAGATCACGACGAACGGCGGCACGACGTGGACGCAGATCCCCGCGTCCGCGATGCTCAGCGATCCCTACGACGGCGCGCTCAACGCCGGCCCGGGCAGCGGCCTGCATGCGTGGTGCGGCGATCCGCAGGCGTACCTGCTGTCGATCGTCGACCTGAGCGACTTCGCCGGCCAGACCGTCCAGCTGCGCTTCCGCGTGAGCACGGATACGTCGGTCGGCCGCGAACCGAACGGCTGGTACGTCGACAACATCCGCGTGCAGTCCTGCGTGCCCTGAGCGCAGGCGTCGCGAAGCGGAAAACGAAGGGGCCCGAAAGGGCCCCTTCTCTCTGGTGCAGCGGACGCGGCGCGCGCGGGCTCAGGTCGTGCCGCGCTTCTTGCCGATCCACGGTTCGTAGAACTCGCGGATCTTCGCCATGTCGTGTTCGAGCGAATCGGTCATCTCGAACATCGCGCCGAGGCCGATGACCTTGTCGGGATAGTGGAAGTACGCGCAGAACACCGGCACGTTCGCGCCGCGCGCGATGCGCCAGAACCCGGATTTCCAGCGGTCGACGCGCTTGCGCGTGCCTTCCGGCGCGAGCACGAGCCAGGACTGCGGATTGTCGCGCAGCCGTGCGATGGACGCGCCGACCATGCCGTGCGCGGCCTTGCGATCGGTCGGCACGGCGCCGAGCGTGCGCAACAGCCAGCCGAGCGGCCACCAGAACAGCTCGCGCTTCGCCATGAAGTCGATGCGCAGGCCCATCGCGAGCTTCGCCGCGAGGCCCCAGAGCGCATCCCACGCCGACGAGTGCGGCGCCGCGATCACCACGAGCTTCGGCAGGTCGGGCCATTCGCCGACGACGCGCCAGCCGCCCAGGCGCAGCACCGTACGACCGAGCCAGCGGCCGAAACCGCTGTTCGTGCGCGGCGCGTTCCGTGGCAGGGACGGAACCAGGCGGGCGCTCAATCGCGGTCCCACGAGCGCGTGCTGCGCGCCTTCTTGATGCCGGAGCGTTCCTTCTTGCCGGTGAGGCGGCGCTCCTTGCTCGCGCGCGTCGGCTTCGTCGCGACGCGCTTCTTCGGCACGTGCAGCGCCGCACGCACGATCTCGGCGAGTCGCTCGCGCGCGTCCTCGCGATTGCGATCCTGCGTGCGGAAGCGCTGCGCCGAGATCACGAGCACGCCGTCGTCGGTCAGGCGGCGGTCGCGCCGCGCGAGCAGCCGCGCGCGCAGCGCCTCGGGTAGCGACGGCGAATTCGCGACGTCGAAGCGCAGCTCGACGGCCGTCGACACCTTGTTGACGTTCTGCCCGCCAGGACCGCTGGAACGCACGAAGCGCTCGACGAGCTCGGAATCGGCGATCGCGATAGTGGGCGTGATCTGGAGCATGCGTCGCGATTGTAAGCGTGGAAGACGGAAGACGTGAGGCGGAAGACGCAACAGCTCGCATTCCGCAATCGCGCTAGGGCCCCGCGCGGGTCCCCGTCGCGTCTTCCGTCTTCCGTCGTCCGTCTTCCAGTTCCCAGCCGAACGCCGACAGAACCCGGCGCCACTCCGCATCGAGCGGCGCCTCGAGCGCGAGCGGCTCGCCCGTGACCGGATGCGCGAACGCGACGCGCCACGCGTGCAACAGCATGCGGTGCACGCGCAGGTGCTGCCGGAACAGGCGATTGTGGTCGCCGCGGCCCTCGCTCGTGTCGCCGATCAGGTGATGCGAAACGTGCTTGAAATGCCGGCGGATCTGCCGGTAGCGGCCGGTGACGGGCTCTACCGCGACGAGCGCGTAGCGCTGCTGCGGGTAGCGGCCCATCGCGATGTCCCAGGTGTGCGTCGCGAGCACGCGGTAGTTCGTCGTGGCGGGCTTCGCGTCGGGGCGCCCGGGCGCATCGAGCGGATGCTCGATCGTGCCCGGCGATTCCGGCCAGCCGCGGCACACGGCGAGATAGGTCTTCCGCACGGCGCGCGACATGAACTGCTCGCCAAGCGCGCCGGCCACTTGCGAGTCGGCCGCCAGCAGGATGACGCCACTCGTCGCGCGGTCGAGGCGATGCGCGAGATACCAGTTGCGGCCGGTCTCGCGGCGCAGGCGATCGACGAGGAAATCGTCGTCGGCGCCCGTGAGCTCGCTGCGATGCACGGCCAGCCCCGTCGGCTTGTCGACGGCGAGCATGTGCTCGTCGCGGAACAGGATCGTGAGCTGCGGGGAATCGCTCAAGGGCGACGCATGGCCGCGACGAACGCGAGCGCACTCGCACCGAGCGCAACCCACGTCGCGAGCGGGATGCCGGCGATGCGGATGCCGGGCGCATCGAGCGCCCACAGCACGCTGGCGCTCACGAGCGCGCCGGCGCCGAGGATGGCGAGCACCATGCCGTGCTGCGCGCGGCGCGACACGCGCACCAGCTGCGCGAGCTCCTTCGAGCGCATGTTCAGCGTCTGCTCGCCGCGCGTCGCCTGCGCGAAGTACGCATGCAGCAGCCGCGGGAACTCCGGCGCACGCGCCACCAGCTCGGGCACGCGCTTGCGGAAATCGCCGACCAGCGCCGCGAACGAATAGCGCTCGCGCAGGATCTCGTCGAGGACCGGCTTCGCGACCGCCCAGATGTCGAGCTTCGGGTCGAGCAGGCGACCCACGCCCTCGATGTTCAGCAGCGTCTTCTGCAACAGCAGCAGTTGCGGCTGGATCGTGAGCTCGAAGCGGTGCGCCACCTTGAACAGCTTCACGAGCACCTCGCCGAGCGAGATCTCGCTGAGCGGCCGCGTGAAGTACGGCTCGCACACGCTGCGCACGGCCGCCTCGAGGTCGTCGAGGCGCACGCTCGCGGGGATCCAGCCGGCCTCGACGTGCAGCTCGGCGATACGGCGGTAGTCGCGCGTGAACATCGCGCTGAAGTTCTCGGCCAGGAAGTACTGGTCGGACGGCGACAGCGAGCCCATGATGCCGAAGTCGAGCGCGATGAAGCGCGGCTCGTCGCGCCGCTCGGCGTCCACCCAGATGTTGCCCGCGTGCGCGTCGG
>CALKUS010000104.1 GCA_937996755.1 uncultured Pseudomonadota bacterium
TGAGTACCTGGTGGAAGACCGGATGGTCCCGTGGCACGTCCACGATGGGGTAGGTGGCAGAGGGCAACGCCTTGCGGAGCATCGCCTCCCAGTAGTCCCACGCGTAGTCGCCCCAGTAGTCGTCCGCCCACAGGAAGCCGCCCTTGAGCAGATACTCGCGCAGGTTCTTGGCGTCGACGTCGTCGAGCCAGGCCTGATAGGTCGGGACGTCGTGGCTCACGCTCCAGAAGATCGAGGCGAGCTCGTGGGTCGTCAGGTTGAGGCATTCCTGGGGCAGCCGCGCGCCCTGCGGATGCATCTTCTTGAACTCGGGGATCGCGACGTCCATCCCG
Organism: uncultured Pseudomonadota bacterium; assembly: GCA_937996755.1. GTDB lineage: Bacteria > Pseudomonadota > Gammaproteobacteria > Xanthomonadales > Ahniellaceae > CALKUS01. Next base: position 333 of record CALKUS010000104.1, read on the forward strand.
GCGAGCTCGGCGTCCATGACCGCGATGCGCGGATCGCTCTCGAAGGTCGCGGCCTCGGGCGGCGGGAAGGGGAACTTGACCTCCCAGGTCATCGGGGTGCGGTTCTCGGGATCCTGGGCGAGGAGCTCGTGGAGGATCGAGCTGCCGGTTCGGGGCAGGCCGACGATGAAGAGCGGGCGCTCGACGCGGCGGGCCGGCTGGTGAAGCCGGGCTCGCGCGTGATCGCGCTCGTCGACCCGCGCAGCAGCGAAGGCATCGCCGACGCGCGCTTCACGGCGCTCGCCGCGCACATGGACGCGATCGCCGTGCTGCTGGTCGATCCGCTCGAGCTGGATCCGCCGTCCGATCGCGTCGCGTTCCGCGCGGGCGGCCAGCGCATCGAGCTCGACCTCGGCGCGCGCGACGTTCGCGGCCGCTGGACGCACGAATTCGCCGAGCGCTTCGCCGCGGCGCGCGAGCGGCTCGCGCGCCTCGGCTGGCGCGTGCTCGCGCTGCGCACGGACGACGAGCCGGCGAACGTGCTCGGCGCGCTGCTGCCGCGCCGCCGCGAGGCCGCATGAACGCGCAACCGCCACAGCTGCCGCTGCGCGACATCCACCTGCCGCCGGAACCGTCGTGGTGGCCGCCGGCACCGGGCTGGTGGCTGCTCGCCGCGCTCGCGATCGCGCTGCTCGCGTTCGCGACGTGGAAGCTCGTCCGCGCGCTGCGCGCACGCGCAAGACGCCGCGCCCTCGCCGCGCAGTTCGAGCGTGCTGCCGCGATTTCCGATCCGCTCGCGCGGGTCGCTGCGGTCTCCGAGCTGCTGCGCCGCGCGGCACGGCTGCACGATCCCGTCGCGGCGACGCTCGCTGGCGAGGACTGGCTGCGCTTCCTCGACGGCGCGAGCGAGTCGCGCACGTTCACTGCCGGCGCGGGCCGCGCGCTGCTCGACGCGCCGTGGCGCGCGAGCGTCGACGCCGCGAGCGCCGATGCCGCGGTCGCCGCCGCACGGCCGCGCTACCTCGAATTGGCGACGCCGTGATCGAGATCCGCGAAGGCTGGCTGCTGGCGTGGCCGTGGCTGCTGCTCGCGCTGCCGCTGCCGCTGCTCGTCGCGCGCATCCTGCCGCCCGCGCGCGACGCCGGTGGTGCCGCGTTGCGCGTGCCGTTCGCGCGCGAGCTCGCGCCGGTGGCGACCGGCAAGCGCGGCGTGCGACGTTCGCGCATCGCACTGCTGCCGCTGCTCGCGTGGTTCGCGCTCGTCGCCGCGGCCGCGCGGCCGCTGCAGCTGGGCGACGTGATCCAGCCGCCGCAGAGCGGGCGCGACCTCATGCTGGCCGTCGACCTCTCCGGCTCGATGGCCGAGCGCGACATGCGGCTGGGCGGCTACTCGGTCGACCGCCTCACGGCCGTGAAAGCCGTGCTGCGCGACTTCCTCGAGCGCCGCGTCGGCGATCGCGTCGCGCTGCTCGTGTTCGGCCAGCGCGCGTACTCCGTCACGCCGCTCACGCTCGACCGCGACAGCGTGCGGCGGCAGCTCGACGACAGCGTCGTGGGCCTCGCCGGCCGCGAGACCGCGATCGGCGACGCGATCGGCCTGGCCGTGAAGCGGCTGCGCGAGCGCGACGAGAACGACGAGGAAGGCGCGCGTGGCGAGCGCGTGGTCGTGCTGCTCACCGATGGCGTCAACACGGCCGGCGCGCTCGACCCGCGCAAGGCCGCGCAGCTCGCGAAGTCGGCCGGCGTGCGCGTGCACACGATCGGCTTCGGCGGCGAGGGCGAGGCGACGAACTTCTTCGGCATGCAGGTGCCGGGCATGGGACCGCAGATCGACGAGGCCACCTTGCGCGCCGTGGCGGACACTACCGGCGGCCGCTATTTCCGCGCGCGCGACACGGCGGAGCTCGCGCAGATCTACGCCGAGCTCGATCGCATCGAGCCGGTTGCGCGCAAGGGCGAGGTGCAGCGGCCGCGCATCGAGCGCTATCCGCTGCCGCTGGCGATCGCGCTGGCGCTCGCCGGCGCTGCGCTGCTGCTGCGGCTCGCGCCGCGGAGGCTCGCCACGTGAGCTGGCTGGCGGACTTCGCCTGGTTGCGACCGCACTGGCTGTGGGGCCTGCTCGTGTTGCCGCTGCTGCCGTTCGCGCTGCGCCGCCTCGCCGCGCGCGGCAGCGCATGGACGCGCGCGGTGGACGCGCACCTGCTGCCGCACCTGCTCGACGCCGGCAGCGCGCGCGGGACGCGCCTGCCTGCCGTGCTGCTCGTGCTCGGCACGGCGATCGCGATCGTCGCGCTCGCCGGTCCTTCGTTGCGCCAGCAGAAGGCGCCGCTCTGGCAGGTGCGCTCGCCGCTGATGATCGCCGTGGACCTCTCCGCCGCGATGCGCGCGACCGACCTGAAGCCTTCGCGCGCGGCGCAGGCGCGGCTGAAGATCGGCACGTTGCTGAAGGAGCGGCGCGGCGGCCAGGTGGGCCTCATCGCGTATGCCGGCGACGCCTACGACGTGGCGCCGCTCACGCGCGACGCGCGCACCGTGGCCGCGCTCGTCGACCAGCTCGACCCCGACGTGATGCCCGATGAGGGCCAGCGCGCCGACCGCGCGATCAGGCGCGCCGTGTCGCGCATGCGCGGCGCGGGCTTCGCGGCCGGCGACATCCTGCTGATCACCGACCACGTGGACGATGCCGGTCGCGATGCCGCGGCACAGGCGCACGCGGATGGCTTCCGCGTGCACGTGCTCGGCATCGGCACGACGGCGGGTGCGCCGCTCGCGACCGCTGAAGGTTTCCTCACCGACGATCGCGGGCAGGTGCAGTTCGCGCGGCTCGACGCGGCGTCGCTCGACGCGGCAGCGGCCAGCGGCGGCGGCAGGCAGGCGGTGCTGAGCATCGACGATTCCGACCTGCGCGCGCTCGGCGTGCTCGATCCGCAGGCGCAGTCGCAGGAAGGCGGCGTCGGCGAGCAGGGCGTGCGGCGCGCCGACGACGGCTACTGGCTGCTGCTCGCACTGTTGCCGCTCGCGCTGCTCGCGTTCCGCCGCCACTGGCTCGCGATGCTGCCGTTCGCCGTCGGCATCGCGCTGTTGCAGGCGCCGCAAGCGGTGCGTGCGGCCGATCCCGCGAAGCCTGCGGCGAGCGACGGCTGGTGGGACGCACTGTGGCAGCGTCGCGACCAGCGCGCGCACGACGCGCTCGTCGCCGGCGACGCGAAGCGCGCGCGCACGCTCGCCACCGACTCGGCGACGCGCGGCGCCGCCGAGTTCCGAGGCGGCGATTTCGCGGGCGCGGCGCACGAGTGGGCGGGCAGCCGCGACGCCGACGGGCAGTACAACCGCGGCAATGCGCTCGCGCAGGCCGGACGTTACGAGGACGCGCTCGCCGCCTACGACGCCGCGCTCGCGCAGGCGCCGGAAATGGACGACGCGATCGAGAACCGGCGCATCGTCGCCGAGCAGCTCGAGAAGCAGAAGCAGCAGCAACGGCAGCAGGACGGCGACGGCAAGGACGGCAAGCAGCCCGACGAGAAGGACGGCCAGGACAAGCAGCAGTCGCCACAGGGCGACGAGAAGCAGCAGGGCGACCAGCAGCAGGGCGACCAGCAGCAGGATCAGCAGCAGCAGGACCAGCAAGGCGGACAGGACCAGCAACAGGGTTCGCAGCAGCAATCGCAGCAGGGCGACGACGGCAAGCCCGGCGACGACGGCAAGGAAGGCGAAGAAGAAGGATCGGCCGACGCGCAGGCGCAGCAGCAGGCCGCGGATGCGCAGAAGCAGGCGATGGAACAGGCGCTCGCCGGCCAGGCAAAGGAAGCGCAGGAAGGCGAAGGCGAGCAACGCGCGCGCGTGCTGAGCCCCGCCGAGCGCGAGCAGGCCGAGCGCGAACAGGCGCTCGAGCAGTGGCTCATGCGCGTGCCGGACGACCCGGGCGGGCTGTTGCGCCGCAAGTTCGCGCTCGAGCACCAGCGCCGCCAGCAGGAAGGAGACGACGAATGAGATTCCCGGCGCTGGTCGCGTCGCTGTTGTGCAGCCTGGCGCTCGCGCTGCCCGCGCACGCGGCGACGCGCGCATGGCTGCTGCCCGAGCGCATCGCGGTCGGTGACACCACGACGCTGAACGTCGAGACCGACGCCGGCGACTCGCCCGACTTCAGCGTCCTGCAGAACGACTTCACGCTGCGCGGCACGTCGAGCAGCACGCAGATGAGCTTCGTGAACGGCCAGGGCAGCACGAAGACCATCACCGCGGTCGTGCTCGAGCCGCGCAGCGCGGGTACCTACACGATCCCGTCGTTCACCATCGGCAACGAGCGCACCGAGCCGCTGAAGCTGACCGTGCTGCCGTCGCTGCCCGGCTCGGCGCAGCGTGGCGACGCGGTCTACCTCGAGGCCGAGCTCGACGCCGACGCGCCGTACGTGCAGCAGGCCGTGCTGTATACGGTGCGCCTGTTCTACGCCATCCCGATCGTCGACGGCGCGATCGACGTGCCGCAGGCGCAGGACGTGACGGTTTCGCGCGTCGGCGAGGACCGCCAGTACCAGCAGTCGGTCGGTGGCCGGCCGTACAACGTGCTCGAGCGCCGCTTCGTGCTGCAGCCCGAGCGCAGCGGCCGCATCGAGCTGGCAGCGCCGCGCTTCCGCGGCCGCGCGATGCCGGGCGGCTTCGATCCGTTCGCACGCAACGGCAATGTGAGCGCGATGGGCCCCGCGCTCGCGCTCGACGTGAAGCCGCAGCCCGACACCGCGCCGCAGCCCTGGCTGCCCGCCGCGTCGCTGACGATCGCGCGCGCCGACATCGGCGCGACGCCGCGCGCCGGCGAGCCGTTCACGGTCGAGCTCACTCTCACCGCGCAGGGCGCACTCGCGACGCAGTTGCCGGCGCTGGAGCTGCCTGCGATCCCGGGCGCGCAGGTGTTCCCCGAGCCGCTGCAGCGCAACGACGCGACCGGAGAAGCGGCACCCACCGCGACCGTGCGCCGTCGCTTCGCCGTCGTGCCGACGGCCGCCGGCAGGCTGGAGATCCCGGAGCTGCGCTTCGGCTACTGGAACACGCGCAGCGATCGTGCAGATGCGGCCGTGCTCGCGCCGCTCGTGCTCGACGTGGCCGCGGGCAGCGCGCCGCAGCCGGCGACTCCGCCCGCCGCGGGCGAGCCGGTGGTCGCGGCGCCGGCCGTCGTGCGGGCGGACGACGGTGCATTGCGCCTGTGGCAGGGCCTGAGCGCGGCGCTCGCGCTGGCGCTCGCGTTCGCGCTCGCGCTGCTGCATCGGCAATCGCGACGGCCGCGTCCGGCGAGCGCCGCGGCGATGCCGCCACCCGCAGCGTCGCCGACCTTGCGCCGCGCGCTCGCCGTGGGCGACCTGGGCGCGATCGCCGCCGCTCTGTGTGCCGCGGCGTCGCCGCGCGCGCTTTCGCCAGGCGAGCTCGCGTCCCGCGTCGACGATCCGGCGCAACGCGCAGCGCTCGTGCGGCTCGACCGCGCGCTCTGGTCGCCCGCGATCGACGCCGCGGAGCGCGAGGCGACGCGCAATGCGCTGCGCGCGGCGTTCCGCGACGGCTTGAAGACCGGGAAGGCGACCGCCGTGTCCGCGGCCGCCGGCGTCGCCCTGCCGCCGCTCTACCCGACGCGCTGAAGCGGGGCGGCACCGACGCGCGATTCGACGACCACGCGATTGCGCCCGGCGCGCTTCGCGTCGTACAGCGCGCGATCGGCGCGTCCGAGCGCGGCGTCCACCGTGCCCTCGCCCGCGCGCCACTCGGCCACGCCGACGCTGATCGTCACGGGTATGCCCTGGAAATCCGCGTCCTGCACCGCGAGGCGCAGGCGTTCCGCGAGCGCGGCGCCCGCGGACTCGCCCTCGTCGGGCAGCATCGCCGCGAATTCCTCGCCGCCGTAGCGGAACAGCGGCGTATGGGCCGGCAGTGCGCGCATGAGCGCCGCGGCGGACTCCGTGATGATGCGGTCGCCGACGAGGTGGCCGTGCTGGTCGTTGATCGCCTTGAAGTGGTCGATGTCGGCGAGGATGAACGTGCAGCGCTTCGTGCTGGAACCCCGTGCGACGAGCTGGTCGAGCGACTCGTTGAACGTGCGCCGGTTCAGGCAGTTGCTGAGCGCGTCGTGGTCGGAGTGGAAGCGCAACATCGCCGCCGCCCGCTGCTCGAGCAGCGCATACGTGTACATGAAGCAGACGAGCATGCCGTAGCCGGCCGAGAAACGGATGACGTCGATCGTCGGCGCGAGCTGTGCCGTGAAGAAGCTGGCATAGAAGCCGTAGGCGACCATCAGCACGAACGCCGGGTTCGCGCGCATCAGGAAGATGAGCACGGGCGGCACGATGTACGCCCAGTGCTGCATCGCGCGCCCGTTCGCGTAGCCGTACGCCGGCACGATGGCCAGCACGAGCGCGATGGCGACGAAGAACACGGTGCCGCCCCGGCCGCGCGGCAGGACCACGAGCGCCGCGAGCGCCGCGGCGGAGACGGCGAAGACGATCCACGCCAGCCGCGCGGTGTCGGGAAAGCCGTGGCTCGCGTTGTAGCTGCCGAGGAACGCCATCAGCAGCACGATCAGCGACGACAGCACCACCGCCACGCGCCAGCGCATGGTTTCCCGCAGGATCGCGAATGAATCGCGGCGGATCGGCTGCTTCACGTGGTCCGGGCCCCTGGATCCGTCGCGCATGCTAGCGCAAGTGGGAGGATTTGCTCCGTGGTGGCTTGGTCAGGCCGGCTGGAGGGCCTGTCGCATGGCCGCAAAGCGCTTCCGGTACCGCGCCGGGGTCAGCTCCACGCGGCGCCGGAACAGCCGCCCGAAGAAGCTCGCGTCCTGGTAGCCCACCTCGGCCGCGACCGCCTCGATCGGCATCGCGGTGGTCTCGAGCAGCTGCTTGGCTTCCTCGAGGCGCATCGTGTGCACGTACTCCAGCGGCGACATGCCGGTGGCGCGCGCGAAGCGGCGCTTGAACGAACGCTCGGCGAGGCCGACCTCGGCGGCCATCGCCTGCACGGGCGCGTCCACGGCGTAGTTCTGCGCGATCCACACCTGCGCGCGCGCGACCAGCGCGTCGTCGACCTGGCCCTTGCGCGCGAGCGCGGCGTACGGCTGCTGCCCCAGCGCGTGCCAGTCGATGAGGTACATGCGCGCCACGCGCATCGCCTGCTCGGTGCCCGCCAGGCGGGCGATGACGTAGACGGTGAGGTCCAGCCACGAGGTGCCGCCGCCCGCGAGCAGGTAGCGCTGGCCGGGGCCGGTGATCGAGAGCGCGCGTTGCGGATGCACCCGGAGCTTCGGGTAGCGCCGCGCGAGCGCTTCCCCGTAGCCCCAGTGGATCGCGACGTCGCAGCCGTCGAGCAGGCCGGCTTCGGCGAGCAGCATGGCGCCCGAGCACGCGGTCGCGAATTGCGCGCCGCCTGCCGCGCAACGGCGCAGCCACGCGATCTCCTCCGCGTAACGCTCGCGCAGCTCGGCGTCGGGCTCGACCATCAGGTCGGGAATGCAGACGACGTCGGGCACGCCGGCCTCGTCGAGCGTCTCGTCCGCTTCGATGCGCACGCCGTTGCCGGCCTCGAAACGTTCGGTGGTTCGCGCGACGATGCGCGGCTCGAGCAGCGGTTCGCCGACGCGTCCGTCGACCACGAAGCTCCAGTCGCGGCCGGCGGATGCGAAGAGATCGTACATGCCGTACAGCGTCGACACGGTGCTGTGCGGAACGGCGAGCAGCGCGATGCGGGGGAGTGGTTTCGTCGTCATGGCCGGTTTGGACGCTTTGCGGTCCGATCGCCTGCAGGGTGCGACACGGGCCGCACGTAGCGTACGCAGCACGTCGCGGGACCGTACCCCGGCGAGGGGTGGTGTCGAATCCATACCTTGGTCACCTGCCGAACGGAAGTGTCATGCCTACGCCGCTGGAACTCGCCGCGAGCCCGATCTCCTGGATCGTCTTCGCCATCTACGCAACGCTGCTCGTCGCCGAGGCATTGTTTCCCGGTCGCCCGCTGCCGCGTGTTCGCGGCTGGCACCTGATGGGTTTAGCGGCGTTCGCGGCGTATTTCCTGCTCTCGTCGTATCTGCCGCTCCTGTGGGACGGCTGGTTCGCGCAGTGGCGCCTGGTCGACCTGACCGCGCAGCCCGAGTGGCTGCAGGTCGTCGCGGGCCTGCTCGTGTACGAGCTCGGCGTCTGGACGTGGCATCGCGCCATGCACCGCTACACGCCGCTGTGGCGCGTGTTCCACCAGATGCACCATTCGGCCGAGCGCGTCGACGCCGCCGGCGCGTTCTGGTTCTCGCCGTTCGACATGGTCGGCTGGACGGCGCTGACCAGCCTGTCGCTCGTGCTCGTCGTCGGCCTCGCGCCGTGGCCGGCCACGCTCGTGATCCTGATCGCGACGTTCCTCACCATCTTCCAGCACGCGAACCTGCGCACGCCGCGCTGGCTCGGCTACATCGTGCAGCGCCCCGAAAGCCACAGCCTGCACCACGCGCGCGGCGTGCACTGGCACAACTTCTCCGACCTGCCGGTGTTCGACCTGCTGTTCGGGACGTTCCGCAATCCGGCGACGTTCGCCGAGCACACCGGGTTCTACGACGGCGCGTCGTATCGCGTGGCTGAAATGGTCGGAATGATCGACGTCAGCGTGCCCCGCTCAGCAGTCGCCCTATCGGCGACTGCTGGGGCACGCTGGCTGAGGACAGGAGGTCCGAAGGGGGGCGCACCGATAGCGGAGTAGCGCCAGGGAAGGCGCGGACTCGAAGGGGCTGACAGCGCGGATGTACAACGCGGTTGATCGATCGCGCAATCTACTCGGCAAGGATCGCCCGCGCGATCTCGCCGGGCGCATCGAACAGGAATTCCGGAACGCGCGCGGCGAGCGCCTCGCGCGTGGTGAATCCCCACGACACGGCGCCGAACGCGATGCCGTTCGCGCGCGCCGCGTCGAGGTCGCGCAGCTCGTCGCCGATCGCGAGCACGTCGGCGTGGACGACGCCGGCGCGCGCGACCACCTTGCGCAGGCGCCGGCGCTTGCCGAACATCGCGACGCCGCATTCGTAGTCGGCGACGAGCGCGGCGAGGGCGGGCCCGAGCATCGCGCGCACGTTGTCTTCGCTGTTCGAGGTCAGTACGGCGATGCGCACGCCGGCCGCGTGCAGCGCGCGCAGCAGTGCGTCGGTCCCCGGGAACAGCCGGATGTCCGCCGCGTGCTCGGCCATGCGCCGCCGGAACGCGAGCGCCACGCGCGGCACCTTCCACGCGGCGAGGCCGGTGTGCGCCATCATCTCGCGCGCGCTCGAGCCGCGCAGCGCCATGAGCTGCTCGCGCGAGATCTCGCGGAAGCCGTGCTCGCGCGCGAGTACCGCGAACGAGTCGAGGAAGAACGGGAAGGAATCCGCCAGCGTGCCGTCGAAATCGAAGACGGCCAGGCGGTATCGCGCGGCAGGCGTCATTGCGCGGCGTTCGCCGGTGCGCGCACCATGCGCGCGAGCAGGTGCTCGAGCACGTCGCCGGGCTCGTGGCAGCGGCCGGCATGGACGGGCGAGGTCTGGATGATCGCGCTGCGCTTCGCGGTGAGCCAGTGGAAGCGCGCGCGCTGCGGCAGCTCGCCGATCGGCCCCGAGCCCGGCCCACCGCGGCAGATCAGCGGGATGCTGCCCAGGTGCGTGCGCAGCGCCTCGAGGTCGATGGTCGGGTCGAGCGCGCGCACGCGCGCCTCGTCCATCTCGATGCGCGCCTCGAGCAGGCGTGCGGACTCGCACGAGACGATCACGCCCACGTTGACGAATTCCTCGCGCTCGACGCGCGGCACCACGCGGATCACCGCGTAGTCATACGTGGCCATCGCGGGCACGGATCGCCTCCTGCACGAACGCGTCGCGCGCCGCGAGGCGGCGCGACAGGATGTCGACGTAGCGCGCACGGAGGCGATCGGCCTCCGCTGCACCGGGTTGCGGGTCGAGCCACGCCGCGGGCACTTCGGCGAGGATGCCGGCCAGCACGCCGGCGTCGAGCTTCGCGGCGAGCGGCGCGTCGACCTCGGCGATCGCACCCGCGAACGGCAACAGCACGTGCTCGCGGATGCGCGCGAACGGCTCGGTCACGGCGCGCTCGGCGCGCTCGAAGTCGTGGTGGAAATAGAGAGACGCACCGTGGTCGATCAGCATCAGCCGACGATGCCAGGTGAGCAGGTTCACGTTGCGTGGCGTGCGGTCGACGTTCATCACGAACGCATCGAACCACACGATGGCAGCGGCCAGCCGCGCGTCGGGCCGCTCGACCGCCGGATCGAACGCGACCGAACCGGGCAGGAAATCGAGCGCGAGGTTCAGGCCCGCGCTCGCGCGGATCAGCGCCTGGATCTCCGCGTCGGGCTCGTTGCGAGCAAGGTCGGCGTCGAGCTCGGCGAGCACGACTTCCGGGATCGGCAGGTCGAGCGCGCGGGCGATGCCGCCCGCGACCAGCTCCGCGACGAGCGCACGCGCACCCTGCCCGGCGCCGCGGAACTTGAGCACATACAAGCCGTCGTCGTCGCCCTCGACGACCGCGGGCAGCGAGCCGCCCTCGCGCAATGGCGTGACGTATCGGGTGGCGTGGATGGTGCGCATGGCGCGCGCATTATGCCGTGTCGTCGTTTCCGCGCCGGCGTCATCACCCTTTCGTCATTCCCGCGAAGGCGGTCGATCCCGCGCGCTGAGCGGACGCATCGGCGTCCCGCTGCGCGGGATCGGGTGAGCCATGGATGGCGAACGGATGAGCCGCAGGGACGCAGGCTTCAGTCTTCATCGCAGCGGCGGCTCCGGACAGGTTTCGCCCGCCGGCGACCGAAGGAGGGGCGCTGGCCCGCCCCTCCTCCGGACCCAGTTCCAAT
>CALKUS010000105.1 GCA_937996755.1 uncultured Pseudomonadota bacterium
CGACCGCCACGGCAACACCTCGGCCGGCTCGGTGCCGCTCGCGCTCGACGAAGCCGTGCGCTCCGGCCGCGTGAAGCGCGGCGACCTGCTGCTGCTCGAGGCGTTCGGCGGCGGGTTCACGTGGGGCTCGGCGCTCGTCCGATACTGACCGCGGGAAATCGGGAATCGGAAATCGGAAATGGGCAAAGCGTGCTCTTCCGATTTCCCATTTCCGATTTCCCATTTCCCGAGGCATAGAGCGACATGACGTCCTCCAGCCAGCTCGCATTCGTCTTCCCCGGCCAGGGCTCGCAGTCCGTCGGCATGCTGGCCGAGCTCGCCGCGCGTTTCCCGGCGATCGAGGGCACCTTCGCCGAGGCGTCGCACGGCGCGGGCATCGACCTCTGGCGGCTCGCGCAGCACGGTCCCGAGGAAGAGCTCAACCGCACGGAGCACACGCAGCCCGCGCTGCTCGCTGCCGGCGTCGCCGTGTGGCGCGCGTGGCGCGACGCGGGTGGCCCGCAGCCGGCGCTGCTCGCGGGACACAGCCTCGGTGAATACACGGCGCTCGTCTGTGCCGACGCCATCGATCTCGCGGACGCCGCGGCACTCGTCGCCGAGCGCGGTCGCCTCATGCAACAGGCCGTGCCCGCGGGTGCCGGCGCGATGGCCGCCGTGCTGGGCGCCGACGACGCGGTGATCGCCCAGGCCTGCGCCGACGCGGCACAGGGCGACGTGGTCGCACCCGTCAACTTCAATTCGCCGGGCCAGACGGTGATCGCGGGCAACGTCGCCGCGGTCGACCGCGCGCTCGCGCTGCTCGCCGAGCGCGGCGTGCGCAAGGCGATCAAGCTGCCCGTGTCGGTGCCGTCGCACTGCGCGCTCATGAAACCGGCCGCGGACCAGCTCGCCGAGCGCATGCGCGGCATCGCGTGGCGCGAACCGACCATCCCCGTCGTGCAGAACGCGGACGCCGCGACGCACCAGGGCGCGGCCGTGCAGGAAGCGCTCGTGCGCCAGCTCTACCAGCCGGTGCGCTGGACCGAATGCGTGCAGGCGCTGCAGGCACGAGGCGCGCGCACGCTGCTCGAGTGCGGCCCCGGCAAGGTGCTCACCGGCCTCGCGAAGCGCATCGACAAGGCGCTCGACGCGCGCGCGCTCGGCGCCGCCGCCGACTTCGATGCGGCGCTCGCCGCACCCGCCGCCTGAGGAAGAAACGATGGATGCAGTGCTGAAGGGTGAAGTCGCGCTCGTGACGGGCGCCAGCCGCGGCATCGGCGCCGCGATCGCCGACGAGCTCGCGCGGCTCGGCGCGACCGTCGTCGGTACGGCGACGAGCGAGTCGGGCGCGCAGGCGATCGGCGCGCGCCTCGCGGCGCACGGCGGCCACGGCCGCGCGCTCGACGTCAACGCGCCCGGCGCGATCGAGGCGCTCATCGACGCGATCGGCACGGAGGTCGGCCCGATCTCGATCCTCGTGAACAACGCCGGGATCACGCGCGACAACCTGCTGCTGCGCATGAAGGACGACGACTGGCAGGCGATCCTCGACACCAACCTGAGCTCCGTGTTCAGGACGTCGAAAGCCGTGCTGCGCGGCATGATGAAGGCGCGCAAGGGCCGTATCGTGAACATCGCGTCCGTCATCGGCGTGACCGGCAATCCCGGCCAGGCGAACTACGCCGCGGCGAAGGCCGGCATCATCGGCTTCACGAAATCGCTCGCGCGCGAGGTCGGCTCGCGCGGCATCACCGCGAACGTCGTCGCGCCCGGTTACATCGACACCGACATGACGCGCGACCTGCCCGAAGCGGCCAGGCAGAAGATGCTCGACAACATCGCGCTGGGACGAATGGGCACGCCGGCGGACATCGCCGCAGCCGTCGCGTTCCTGGTGTCGCCGGCCGGCGCGTACGTGACGGGGGAAACGCTCCACGTGAACGGCGGCCTGCACATGGCCTGAGTTGCAATCGGGCCGTCCGAACGACCGTTCGGGCGGCGTTTGGCCGCGGGCGGGACTTCCCGTACAATTCGCGCCCGCTGTCTATCCGGGAGGATTTGTCACCAATGAGCAGTATTGAAGAGCGCGTCAAGAAGATCGTCGTCGAGCAGCTGGGCGTCAAGGAAGACGAAGTCAGCCCGAACGCCTCCTTCGTCGATGATCTCGGTGCCGACTCGCTCGATACGGTCGAGCTGGTGATGGCGCTCGAGGAAGAGTTCGAGTGCGAGATCCCGGACGAGGAAGCCGAGAAGATCACGACCGTGCAGGGCGCGATCGACTACATCAAGGCCCACGTCGCCGCAGGTTGATCCCACCCGATCGATCCGCATCGGTTTACCGTGTCGAGACTGCGCCCGAGGGCGCAGTTCTCGTTTCTGCGGTCGTGAAACGGCCGTCTGAATGCGCCGGCGTGTGTACGCCCGCGCCGCCCTGGAGCGCATCCCCATGAACAAGCGTCGCGTCGTCGTCACCGGCCTCGGCATCGTGTCCCCGGTGGGTAACGACATCGCCACGGCGTGGAAGAACGTCGCGGGCGGACAGAGCGGCATCGGTCCGATCACGCGCTTCGACGCCAGCGCGTTCGCCACGCGCATCGCGGGCGAAGTGAAGGATTTCGATCCGGCGCAGTGGATCGCGCCGAAGGACGTGAAGAAGATGGATCCGTTCATCCACTACGGGCTCGCGGCGAGCCTGCAGGCGGTGAAGGACTCCGGCATCGAGGTCACGGAAGCGAACGCGCCGCGCATCGGCGCCGCGCTCGGCGCCGGCATCGGCGGCATCGGCGGCATCGAGAAGACCACCGAGGCGTACCTGAACGGTGGTCCGCGCAAGATCTCGCCGTTCTTCGTGCCCAGCACCATCATCAACATGCTGCCGGGCAACCTCGCGATCATGCTCGGGCTCAAGGGCCCGAACGTGTCGGCGGTATCGGCGTGCACGACCGCGACGCACAACATCGGCCTCGCGATGCGCATGATCCAGTACGGCGACGCCGACGTGATGGTGGCGGGCGGTGCCGAGTGCTCGACGACACCGACCGCGATCGGCGGATTCATCGCGTCGCGCGCGCTGACCGGCAACAACGACGACCCGAAGGGCGCGAGCCGACCGTGGGACCGCGACCGCGACGGCTTCGTGCTGTCCGACGGCTCCGGCGTGCTGGTGCTCGAGGAATACGAGCACGCGAAGCAGCGCGGCGCGAAGATCTACGCCGAGCTCGCCGGCTTCGGCATGTCCGATGACGCATTCCACATGACGGCGCCGCCGGAAGACGGCTCGGGCGCGGCGCTCTCCATGGCGAATGCGCTGCGCGACGCCGGGATGAATCCCGACGAGATCGGCTACGTGAACGCGCACGCCACGTCCACGCCGCTCGGCGACCTCGCCGAGACGAAGGCGATCAAGGCCTGTTTCGGCGAGCACGCGTACAAGCTGATGGTCAGCTCGACGAAGTCCGTCACGGGCCACCTGCTCGGCGCCGCCGGCGGCATCGAGGCGATCTTCAGCGTGCTCGCGATCCACACGAGCACGGTGCCGCCGACGATCAACCTCGACAATCCCGACGAAGGTTGCGACCTCGACTACGTGCCGCACACCGCGCGCCAGCACCCGCTGCGCACGGCGCTGTCGAACTCGTTCGGGTTCGGCGGCACGAACGGCTCGCTGCTGTTCAAGCAGGTGTAGCGCAGGGACGCATCGCGCGATGCGGGAGCTGCCCGGCCGCCGCGACCTGCTGACGCTCGCGGCGGCCGATCCCGCGCGGTTTCCCTGCCTGCTCGAAACCGTGGTCGCCCCGCAGGGCGGCCGCGCGTTCGACGTACTGTTCGCGTTCCCCGAGGCGCGCATCGAGGCGCGCGACGACCCGGCTGGCTTCCTCGCCGCGCTCGACGCCGCATGGCGTCGCGAGCGCGTGCCGCGCGAGCCCGCGCCGGATGTCCCGTTCCGTGGCGGCTGGCTGCTGTACCTCGGCTACGAGGCCGCATCCGGCTGCGAGCCGCGGCTGCGCCTGCCGCCTGCGGCGGGCGCGCTGCCGGTCGCGCTCGCGCTGCGTTGTCCCGCCGCGATCGTGGTCGACCACGTGCGCGGTTGCACGATCCTGGTCGCCGAGCCGGGGCGCGAAGCGCTGCTCGATGCGCTCGCCGCCGCGCTCGAAGCGGACGTCGGCCCCGTCGCACCCGTCCGCCTCGGGCTCGCCGTGCGCGAGGACGATCCGCAGGCGTTCCTCGACGGCGTCGCGCGCGTGCACGATTACCTGCGCGCGGGCGACGTGTTCCAGGTGAACCTCTCGCGCGGCTGGTCGGCGACCCTGCCCGGGCCGGTTGCGCCGGCAGCGCTCTACGCGGCGCTGCGCACCGCCAATCCCGCGCCGTTCGCCGGCCTGCTGCAGCAACCCGGCTGGTCGGTGCTGAGCTCGTCGCCCGAGCGGCTCGTCGCGATCGCGGGCAGCGACGTGCAGGCAAGGCCGATCGCGGGCACGCGCCCGCGCGCCGCGGGCATCGACGACGCGAGCAACATCCGCGAGCTCGTCGCGCACCCGAAGGAACGCGCCGAGCACGTGATGCTGATCGACCTCGAACGCAACGACCTCGGTCGCGTCTGCGTGCCCGGCTCGGTGCGCGTCGACGAGCTCATGACGGTCGAGAGCTACGCGCACGTCCACCACATCGTCTCCAACGTGCGCGGCACGCTGCGCGCGAACGCGACGCCCGTCGACGTCCTGCGTGCGGTGTTCCCCGGCGGGACGATCACCGGTTGCCCGAAGGTGCGCTGCATGGAGATCATCGCCGAGCTCGAGCGCACCGGTCGCGGCCCGTACACCGGCGCGCTCGGCTACCTGAACCGCGACGGCGACATGGACATGAACATCCTCATCCGCACGCTCTGGCTGGACGGCACGGCATTGCGGCTGCGCGCCGGCAGCGGCATCGTCGCCGACTCGCACGCGCCGCGCGAGCTCGAGGAAACGCGCGCCAAGGCGCGCGGACTGCTGCGCGCGCTCGCGGGCGAGTTCTGATGAGGTGCATGGTCGACGGCCGCGAAGCGTCGATGGTCGCAGCCGACGACCGCGGCCTCGCGTACGGCGACGGCCTGTTCGAGACGATGCTCGCGCGTGGCAATGCCGTCGCACTGTGGCCGCGCCATTTCGCGCGGCTCGCGCTGGGCTGCGCGCGCCTTCGCCTGCCGCCACCGGATCGCGCGCAGCTCGAGACCGAGCTCGCGACGCTGCTGACCGGCTGGAACGATTGCGTGGTGCGCCTCACGCTCACGCGCGGCGCAGGCGCGGCGGGTTACGCCGCGGCCGCGTCGCCGTGCACGCGCATCCTCGCCGCGCGCGAAGTGCCGCGCCTGCCGCGACGCGTCGACGAGCTGGGCATCGCGCTGGCGACGAGCGAGGTGCGGCTCGCCGAGCAGCCGTTGCTGGCCGGTATCAAGCACCTCAACCGGCTCGAGCAGGTGCTCGCGCGCAGCCTCGATCCCGACGCGGCCGAATTGCTCATGCTCGACGCGTCGGGGCGCGTCGTCGGCGCGAGCGCGGCAAACGTGTTCGTCGTCGTCGACGGCGCGCTCGCGACGCCGGCGCTGGAGCGTTGCGGCATCGCCGGCGTGGCGCGAGCGGCGATCGTTGCGCGGCTCGGCGCCACCATTCGCGACATCGAAGTCGACGAATTGCGACGCGCCAGCGAGATTTTCCTCAGCAACGCCGTGCGCGGCGTCGTGCCAGTCGCCAGCCTCGCGGATCGCCGCTATGGTGTCGGTCCCGCCGCGGCGGCGGCCCGGGCCGCGCTGGCCGCGGAAGGATTCGAGCCGCCACGCGCGGCGTGAGGAAGCCGAAACACGATGCGGAAGCTGCGCGCCTTCGTCCTGTTGCTGCTGGTCGCCGCCGGCGTCGCCGGCGCGTGGTTCTACAGCGACTGGTCGCGGTTCGTCGACGCGCCGCTCGCGGTCGAGAAGGACGCGCCGCCGCTGGTCGTCGCGCCGGGCACGTCGTTCGCGGGCATCGTGCAGCAGCTCGATTCGCGCCGGATGACGGCTGCCGACCCGCTGTACTGGCGTGCGCTCGCCGAGTGGCTCGGCGTGTCGAAGTCGCTGCATGCCGGCGAGTACGCGCTGGTCGAAGGCATCACGCCGCGCGAGCTGCTGCTCAAGATGGCGCGCGGCGACGTCGTGCAGCACCGCTTCACGATCGTCGAAGGCTGGTCGTTCCGCGAGCTGCGCGCCGCGCTCGCGAAGGACGAAGGCCTCGCGCACACGATCGACGCGATGGCCGACGACGCATTGATGTCGAAGCTGGGCGCGCCGGGCGTCGCGCCCGAAGGGCGTTTCCTGCCGGAAACCTACGCCTGGTCGCGCGGCGACAGCGACCTCGACGTGCTGCAGCGCGCGAAGCAGGCGATGGACAAGGCGCTCGCGGAAGCGTGGGACGCGCGCGCGGCCGAGCTGCCGCTGAAGTCGCCCGACGAGGCGCTCGTGCTCGCGTCCATCGTCGAGAAGGAGACCGGTGTCGCGGCCGAGCGTCCGCGCATCGCCGGCGTGTTCGTGCGGCGGCTGAAGATCGGCATGCTGCTGCAGACCGACCCGACCGTGATCTACGGGCTGGGGTCCGCGTTCGACGGCAACCTCACGCGCGAGCACCTCGAGCGCGATACGCCGTACAACACGTACACGCGTGCCGGCCTGCCGCCCACGCCGATCGCGCTGCCCGGCCGCGCCGCGCTCGCGGCGGCGACGCAGCCCGCGCCCGGCAACGAGCTGTACTTCGTCGCGCGCGGCGACGGCAGCCACGAATTCACGTCCTCGCTCGCGGCGCACAACGCCGCCGTCGCGAAGTTCCAGCTGCGCCGCCGATGACGCGCGGGCGCTTCGTCACGTTCGAGGGCGGCGAGGGCGCCGGCAAGAGCACGGCGATCGCCGCGGCGGGGCAGGTGCTCGCCCGCCACGGCGTGCCGTACTTCCTCACGCGCGAGCCGGGCGGCACGCCGCTCGGCGAAGCGCTGCGCGCGCTCGTGCTCGACCCGTCGCGGGGAACGACGTGCCGCGAAGCGGAGGTGCTCATGATGTTCGCGGCGCGCGCGCAGCACGTGGTCGAGGCGATCGAGCCCGCGCTCGCGGCCGGCACGTGGGTGCTGAGCGACCGCTTCACCGACGCGAGCTGGGCGTACCAGGGCGGCGGCCGCGGCGTCGACCCGGGGCTCCTCGCGACGCTCGAGCGCTACGCCGCCTTCGACCTTCAGCCCGACCGCACGATCCTGCTCGACGTGCCCGTGGAAGAAGGGCTGCGCCGCATCGAGGGACGCGGCCAGCGCGACCGCATGGAGCGCGAGAGCGAGGAATTCTTCGAGCGCGTGCGCGCCGCGTATCGCGCGCGTGCCGCTGCGATGCCGGCGCGCTTCCGCGTGATCGACGCGCGCCAGCCGCTCGAAACCGTGGCCGCGCAGGTGGCGGCCGAGCTCGACGCGCTCGTCGCCGGGGCGAGGTCGTGAGCGCGATCGTCCCCTGGCTCGCGAATGCCTGGCAGGTCTGGGCGTCGCGCCTCGCCGCCGACCGCGTGCCGCACGCCGTGCTCGTCGCCGGTCCCGCCGGCCTCGGCAAGCGTGCGTTCGTCGATGCGCTCGTCGCGAGCGTGCTGTGCACGTCGCGCGCCGCCGACGGCCACGCTTGCGGCGCATGCCGCGGCTGCCGCTTGCGCGTCGCGGGCACGCACCCCGACCTGCGCCGCGTGACGTTCGCGCTGAACGACAAGGGCGAGCCGCGCAGCGAGATCGTCGTCGACCAGGTGCGCGAGCTCGGCACGCGCCTCGTGCAGACCAGCCAGCTCGGCGGCTGGCGCGTGAGCGTGATCGACCCCGCCGAGGCGATGAACGCCGCCGCCGCGAACGCGTTGCTGAAGACGCTGGAAGAACCCGAGCCCGGCGCGATCCTCGTGCTCGTCAGCGATGCGCCTGCGCGGCTCGTCGCGACCATCCGCAGCCGCTGCCAGCGCATCGACGCGCGATTCCCGTCGCGCGATGTCGCCGGCGAGTGGCTCGCCGCGCGCGGCGTCGCCCCGGCACTCGCCGCGGCCAGCCTCGAGCTCGCGGCCGGCAATCCCGGCATGGCGCTCGCGCTCGCGGGCGCCGCCGAGCGCACGCTCGCGCAGGACGTCGCACGCGACCTCACCGGCATCGCCTCCGGTGCGATCCGCCCGGCGGAAGCGGCGGCGCGCTGGCACAAGGACAACGCCGAGCTGCGCCTCGTGCTCGCGGCGCAGGCCGTGCGGCTCGCGGCTTGGCAGCAGGCGGGCCATGCGGCCGGCGACGCGCTCGGCTTGACCGTCCCCGGCGATTTGCACAAGCTAGGCGCGTGGTGGGACCGCGCCAACCGGGTGCGGGAGCAGCTTGCGACGCCGTTGCGCGCCGACCTGATGCTGCTCGACCTGCTCCGCGAATGGCGCGCGTTGTCCGCGCCGGCACCCGTGAGGTGAGGGGATGGCGATCGGACCGGGTGCGGCAGGCGGGCTACCGAGACAGGGCATCCTGTCGCTCGCGATCAAGGACAAGGGCGCGCTCTACAACGCGTACATGCCGTTCGTGAAGGGCGGCGGCCTGTTCGTCCCCACCGCCAAGCGCTACAACCTCGGCGACGAAGTATTCATCCTGCTGTCGCTGATGGACGAGAAGGATCGCCTGCCGGTCGCCGGCAAGGTGGTCTGGATCACGCCCGGTGGCGCGCAGGGCAACCGCACCGCGGGCATCGGCGTGCAGTTCAACGAGACCGCGGACGGCGAAGCGGCGAAGACCAAGATCGAGGCGTTGCTGGCGGGAACGCTCAGTGCGGAGAGATTGACGCATACGATGTGAGGCGACCTCTCCTGGTCGTCATCCCGGCGCACGCCGGGATCCAGCGGCGTTCAGAGCGGGTTGTACAGCGCGGCTTCGAGGAAGCGATCTGCCGTGCCTCGGGTTTGCTCGGACGGCGCGCCATCGCGACTTTCGTCGCTCCCACTGAATCCTCCTCGAGAAATCGCTGCAGCCAGCCCCGCTCCCTCGTGGCGCTCCCACCGCACCCCGCCCTGCATGAAACCCTGATGTCGCGAACGCGTGGCATCGCTACGAAGCGAAGTGGTACATCCCGCAACTATCAAAGCGCTGCCAGCGCGGGAGACTGCTCCGCGACGAGTCGCGCCGAGACCACGTAACGCATCGGCCCGCCGGGCACGATCGCATCGAACGGCCAGCACGTGACGAGCGTGAGGCGCGCGTCGTCGACGCCCGTCTCGAGCCGCACGCGCCGCGAGTCCACCACTTCGCGCTG
>CALKUS010000106.1 GCA_937996755.1 uncultured Pseudomonadota bacterium
ATCACGCACTTGGCACGACCTGTCGCTGTACTACTTGCTGTTCGCGACCGGTCTGTGCCCGCTCGAGATTGCGCGGCCTGCGACTCCGCCGCTTCCGCGGCCTGGCGCGAGAGGTTCTGCGCATCGTTGAAAAGCGCCCGTGCGCGGGTCGCGGCCGTCGCGCTCGCCTGCGCCGCGGCCGCGGCGGCCTGCCAGTCGGCGACGAGCTGCGACAACGGCTGCGGATCGATCACCTGCGCGAACGCATCGACGACGCGCGCGTGCTCGGTGGCGGCCAGCGGTGCCACGGCCACGTCGATCGCGCGCGCGGCCTTCGCGTCCAGCTCGACGCCGCGCTCGAGCGCGTGTGCGGGCGCGCTCGCTCGCTCGTTGTCCGTTTCGGCGTCATGCGTGCGGCCGCAGGCGGCGAGCGCGCACAGGAGCAGCAGGAGCGTCAGTTTCGATCTCATCGGGCTGGCTCCGCGGGCGTTCGGTCGGGTGGCGCGGCACTCGCTGGCGCCGCGAGCTGCGACGCGGGCCAGATCGGCCGCTGCGTTGCGTCCTCCAGCGTGCCGAGCGCGGTCCACGCGCGTCGCGCCAGGTCGAGCTGCGCCGCAGCCTGCGCGTTCGCGTCGAGCTCGGCCTGCACGAGCTCGCTGCGATCGGCCTCGCCGGCGGCGAAGCGCGAGCGCACCGACGCGAGCGCCGCCTCCTGCGCGGCCGCGGCGGCGTCGAGCGACTCCGACGCGGCAGCGAGCTCGCCGAACGCCGCGTTGGCCTGCTCCGCGCTCGCGAGCGCGTTCGACTGCGCTTCGAGCAGGCGCGCGCCGGCGGCACGCCGTGACGCTTCGGCGCGCGCGACCTGCGCATCGGCACGCTTGCCGGGCATGAGCTCGAGCGACACGCCGAGCACGAGCTTCCGCTGGCCCTGGTCGTACGTGTAGCCGGGCGCGAGCGTCACGGCGGGCCGCCGCTGCGCGAGCGCGGCGCGCAATGCGGCGTCCGCCGTCGCGTAATCGGCGAGCGCACGCGCGACGTCCGTGCGGTTCAGCACCGCAGCCTCGCGGTCCGCCGCGACGTCGCGACGCAGCAGCGCGCCGAGGCCCGCGTCGAGGCCGGCGACGCCGCGCTCGCCGAGTGCCGCGGGTGCGATGCCGATGCTGCCGGCGAGCGCTGCGCGTGCCTCGCGTTCCGCCGCGCGATTGCCGAGCGCCGTTGCCCGCGCGACCTGCGCGGCTGCGTTCGCGCGCGCGAGCGTTGCGCGATCCGCGTATCCCACTTCGACGCGCTTGCGCACGATCGCCGCCATTTCGTCGCGCAGCGCGGCTTCCTCGTCCGCCAGGGCGGCCGCGCGCGACGCGAGCACCCACGCGAGCGCGTGGCGCCGCACGTCGCTGCGCACGCGCCAGTAGGCGTCCGCCACGTTCCACCACGCCGCGCGTACGGCCGCATCGGCACTGTCCGTGCGCGCGCGTCGCTTCGCCGGCGTATCGATGAGCGCGGCGAGCGCCACCGCGACGGTCCACGGCGACGTGCCCGTCGCGGCATTCGTCGCGAACTCGGGCACGAGGGAAAGCGTCGGTGCGGGATGCAGCAAGGCGATCGCCGCATCGGCGCGCGCCACGTCGAGGTCGGCGCGCGCCAGTGCGACCTCCGGGCGGAGCGACCACGCCGCGACGGTCCAGTGGTCGAGCGTCCAGTCCGCGTCGTTGGAAGGCACGGCGAGGCCCGCGTCGCGCCACGCGGCCGCGAGCGCGAACGCATCGAGCGAGCGCGCGGCGACGACGGGCGGTGGCTCCGACGGGAAGGGCGCCTGCGTCGCACACGCGACCGGCAATGCGCTCGCGAGCGCGAGCACGAGTGCCCGGGCGCGACGTCGAGTCGGGCATTCGCGGGGTTGCATCCGGGTAGTCGCCGTGGCGTCGGATCGTCCAGTGTCACGAGGCCGGTGTCGGAATCGCGTCGGATGCGAGATCAAGGACCGCCACGGTGCGGCCCGCGTCGTCCGCCTCGAATTGCAGTTGCCAGCCGAGCTCCTGGCAGATCCGCCGCAGCAACAGCAGGCCGACGCCCGTGCCGGCCGGGCGCGGGCCGTCGCCGCGCGCGAGCGATGCATAGAGCCGCCCCACTTCATGCGGATCGCGGGCGCCGGCCGGGCTTGCGACGCGCACGCGCGTGCCTTCGAGCGCCACTTCGATCCGCCCCGGTCCGCCGTGCGTGAGCGCGTTGCGGATGAGGTTGTCGAGCGCGATCACGAGCATCCGCCGCGGCACGCGCACGCTCGTCGCCCGAGGCGCGTCGACGGCGATCGCGTCCGAACCACGTCCCGCGGCGTGCATGGCGCAGCGCTCCACGAGCTGCTCGTCCAGGCGCAGCGTCTCCGCCTGGCGCGCCCGCGACTCGGCGTCGCGCGAGAGGAACAGCATCGCCGCGGCCGTGTCCGCCATGTCCTCCACGCCGTCGCGGATGCGCTTGATCGGCGCGTGCGCCGCCGGCGGCAGGTCGTCGCGTGCGTCGAGCACGTCGACGGCTCCGCCGATGACCGCGATCGGCGTGCGCAGCTCGTGGCTGGCCGAGTCGACGAACTCGCGCTCGCGCTGCACGAAACCGTCGATGCGCTCGCAGAAGCGGTTCGCCGCCGCCGCGATCGCGGCGATCTCGCTCTCGTCATACGGCGAATCGATTCGTGCGCGCGATCCCGGCTCCAGCGCGTCGAACCGCTGCACCAGGTCGGTGATCGGCGCGACCGCGCGCGCCGCGAGCTTCCACAATGCCCAGGCGAGCAGCAGCACGAGGCCGACGAGCGCGGCGACGAACCAGCCGATCGTGCGCTCCTCGTCGCCTTCCATGCCGGTGATGTCGAGCGCCATGTATCGCCGCCCCGTACCGTCGTCGCGCACGAGCACGGCTAAGATGCGGCCGTCGATCTCGACGTCGTCGTGCACGCCCACGCCGAGCTTGCGGAGCTCGGGCGGCTGCGTGCGCGCGTCATGGAACGTGAGCGCGCCGGTGGTCGTCGACGCCTCGGGATCGCTCGCGCGGCGTTCGAGGAAGCGATCGAGCTCCGCGTTCAGCACCGAGCTCCACGCGAGCTGCTCGACGTCCTCGTGCAGCGCGACGCCGAGCCACGTGGCGCCGGCCGCGACGAGCGCCGCGAACGCAAGCATGGACAGCAGGATGCGCCGGCGCAGCGAGCGCCTCATGATTGACGTGCCGGTGCGTCGCCGCCGATGCGGTAGCCCAGCTTCGGCACGGTGTGCAGCAGCTTCACCGCGAACGGCCCGTCGATCGCGCGGCGCAGCTCGTAGACGTGCGAGCGCAGCAGGTCGCCGTCGGGCGGCGAGTCGCCCCAGAGCGCGTGCTCCATGTCGGCGCGCGACACGGTGTTCGGCGACGCGCGCATCAGCAGCTCGAGCAGCTTGCGGCACGCCGGGTACAGCGCGACCGTCTGGCCCGCGCGCGTCGCCTCCGCGCGGTCGAGGTCGAGCACGAGGTCGCCCACCTCGAGCACGCGCCGTTGCGGCTGCGCGCGCCGCGCGCGCGCGACGAGCGCGTGCAGCCGCACCTCGAGCTCGGGTAGCGCGAAGGGCTTCGTCACGTAATCGTCCGCGCCACTGCGGAAGCCACCGATCTTGTCCTCGAGCTGGTCGCGCGCCGTGAGCATGATCGCCGGCGTGTCGTTGCCGTCGGCGCGCAACTGCTTCAGCAGCGCGGCGCCGTCGAGCCGCGGCAGCATCCAGTCGACGATCAGCGCGTCGTAGCGGTTCGCCCTCGCGAGGTGCAGCGCCGTGACGCCGTCCGGCGCTGCGTCCATCGCATGGCCGCGCGCCTCGAAGAACTCGAACAGGTTCGCGACCAGCGCCGGCTGGTCCTCCACCACGAGCAGGCGCAGGCGCGGTCCGGAGGGATTCGCTTCGTCCATCGGCCAAGCTTATCGCCGCCGTGCCGCGGGCGGTTGACCGCGATCAGGCCAGCCCCGACCACCACGTCGCAGCGCCGTACGCTTCGCGCGGCTGCGGCTTCATGAGCAGCGTGGTCACCTCGGGATGGCGCTCGCCGATGCGTGCCTCGAGCCCGGCGACGATTTCCTCGATGCGGGTGGCCGGCAGATCCCGCTCGAACTCCACGCTGAGCGCCACCACCACCTGGTCGGGCGCCATGTGCACCGTCATCACGCCGTTCGCATGGGCGACGCCCGGCTCCGCGGCGGCGAGCGCGAGCAGCGCGTCGGCCAGCGCGCGGTCGGCCCGCTCGCCGATCAGCAGGCTCTTGCTCTCGCGCGCGAGCACCAGCGCGACCGCGGCGAGCACGCCCCCGATCGCGAGCGAGCCGAGCGCGTCGAACACCGGCGCATCGAACGCCTGCGCGAGGGCAGTCGCCGCGAACGCGATGAGGATACCGAGCATCGCGGCCGCGTCCTCCAGCAGCACCATGAACGAGGGCGGGTCCTTGCTGCGACGAACGGCTTCCACGTAGCCGAGCGTGCCCTTCGCCTCGCGGAACTGCTTCAGTGCGACGGCGAACGAGAAACCCTCGAACACGAACGCGAGCCCGAGCACGACGTAGCTCACCACCGGCTTCGCGATCGCCACCGGTTCGCGCAGGTGGTGGATGCCCTCGTACACCGACACGGCCGCGCCGAGCGCGAAGATCAGGAGCGCGACGATGAAGCTCCAGAAGTAGAGCTCGCGTCCGTAGCCGAGCGGATGGTGCGTGTCCGCGGGCCGCGCCGAGCGGCGCATCCCATACAGCAGCAGCACCTCGTTGCCGCTGTCGACGAACGAGTGCACCGCCTCCGACGCCATCGACGCGCTGCCCGTCAGCACCGCGGCGACCGTCTTCGTCGCGGCGACGAGCAGGTTGCCGATGAGCGCGGCGTAGACCGATTTCTTCGTCGAGACCACGAGCCAAGCGTGATTGCGACAGGCATCGCCCGCAAGTCGAGACTCGTTAACTGCCGCGCCGTACCACGCCCCTTCGAAGCGATGCCACGCCTTCGGCCCGTCACGCGTCCATGCCGGGGCGGGGTGCGGTCGGTACGCCGCAGCGGATCGGCGCTTGCTGCGGCGCAATCGCAGGGAGGATGTCGTGGGAGGGGCGAAAGCCCCGAACGGCGAGTGCTCCGGGGAAACACGAACACGCGGCAGATGGTCCCACCGAAGCCGTTTCGAAGGCTTTCGACGACGCGAAGCCGATCTCGACCGCCATCAGTCGACGATGATCGCTTTCGGCCGCTTGCGCGATGCCGGTGGCATCGCGCGCCGAAAGCGGGTGAGCCAGGGACGGCGAACAGACGCGCCGCTTCAGGGATGAATGCTCGCGCCGCTCGGCCGAATTCGCAGCGGCCGGGTCAGTCGACGATGAACAACCGGGCGCCGGCGACCGTGTGCGAGCGATGCGGCTCCGCGCCGTCGGCCACCTGGTAGCTCATGCCGGGCAACAGCGTGAACGTCCGCCCGTCCTCGAGCTCGGTCACGAGCTCGCCCGCGAGGCAAAGCAGGATGTGGCCCTTCGTGCACCAGTGGTTCGCGTGGTAGCCGGGCGAGTACTCGACCATGCGCACGCGCACCTTGCCGAACTGCTTCGTGCGCCAGGTGGCGACGCCCGTTTCGCCGGCGTGCTCGGTCGCGGGAACCGTGGCCCAGTCGGTCGTCCCGAACGGCGTGTCAGAGATCTTCATGCCGCGGATGGTGCCTTTCTTGGGCATCGGATGCACGCGCGGCCCGCAGTGCGGCCGCGCTGCGGTACAACCGACAGGCCAACCCGAGGGAGGCCGCCATGCGCGCCGCGATCGTGATCCTGCTCGTGCTGCTGCCCGGCATCGCGGCAGCCGATGTCGTGTCCGACGAGCTCGTCGCCATCGAGAAGCGCTCGTGGGTCGCGTGGCAGGCGCGTGACGGCGCCTGGTTCGACGGATTCCTGTCCGACGACCACGTCGAGATGGGCGCGGGCGGGCCGGCCGGCAAGCAGCCGATCGTGGCCTTCGTCGGCTCGGACAAGTGCGAGGTGCGCAGCTACGCCGTCGACCGCTTCACCGTTACGCGCTACACCGACGACGTCGCGCTCTTGACCTACCTCGCGACACAGGACACCACGTGCTACGGCAAGCCCGTGCCGCGCCCGTCGTGGACCAGCTCGCTGTACGTGCGGCGCAACGGCAAATGGCAGAACGCGCTGTACCAGCATTCGCCTGCGGTGCAGCCGCCCAACGGTCCGCAGAGTGCAGGCTAGACGGCAGCCGCTTCGCGCTCCAATCGAAGCCATCGGAAGAAGGGCGCAGTTTTGCAAGCCGCAATCACTCGATGCTCTGGAATCCAGCGACTCTGCACAGCGTGCAACCAGTACCGAAGCTCTCCGCTCTCCAGCCTCTGAAAGGAAAAGATGGGGCCGCCGCTCATGCCTTCGATATCTGGCAGCTCATCGCCAGACACTAGTCGGCCGTAGAAGGTCGGCGCGTCACATTCTTCGAAATAGGGTGGTCGCTCAGGCAACTCTTCGATTTGGACAAGAACCGATCGAAATCGCGTGCGCCTGCCTTCAATGACGACGCTATCTGCCGGAACTCCGAGTAGCCGGAAATCACTTGGCAAGTCCGGCTGCTTGTCCCAAACGGATTCATCGAGCGGCTGGACATTGTTGGCGGCCAAGGTGCGCTTCGTGACGTCGTCGATCTCGATGATCCCGTAGTCGTAGTGGTCATCTCGCAGGTGAAGCTTGGGTGCGCCGGAAAAATCGAACGGGACGAAGCCTGGATAGACCGCACCTTCGCCTCCGGTGTCATGAAGCCGGCAAGAGATCGAATAACCACTCCTCTCGTTTTGCTCAATCTGTCGAAGGCAGTGGCCCGCGGTCACGAACAGCCATGCGCCGTCCATTGCAACGACAAAGGCCGAAACAATGCCGCTCGCTCGGTCGTTCCCTTACGGAAAACGATCTGAAGCGGCACCATGTGCTTGTGAAAGCAGGCAACTAGGTCGTTCTTTTCGAGCATCCAGTTCGAATGCAGTCGAATCCCGCAGATTCAAGTGTGCACAATCGCTAGCTTGGTCCGCCTAGGGGCAATGCGCGCTTGAAGCGATTGCGGCGCCAGATGCCGTCGAGGTAGTCGACGGTCGCAGCCGGCAACTGTTCGAGCGACGTGAGCGGCGCTTCGCCGATGCGCACGCGCAGGAACGCGTCGACCTGCGCGAACGGGATTTCCGCCATTTCCTGCGGGCGGCCGCACGACGGATCGGCGCGGCGGCTCGACTCCAGGATCTCGCCGGGCACGCCGACGTGCGCGCACGCGGCCATCACCTCGCTCTTCCACAGGCCCGCGAGCGGCAGGAACGTGGCGACGCGGCTCGCGAGGCTGAACGTGCCGAGCGTTTCCTCCGTGCGGTTGCGCGTGCCGACGAGCCAGCCGCGCACCTCGAGCGACAGCGACAGCATGAGCGCCCAGCGCGCGGCCTCGACGTGCTGTGGCGTCGCGTCGGGCGCTTCGAGGTAGCGCACGGGTGCGAGCGATTCGAACCAGTCGCGGCAGCGCAGGTTCGTGCCGCAGTATGCGGCCGTGACGTGGCCGCGCGGCAGCGCCTGCGCGCAGAGCCACAGGCACAGCGCGCTGTCCGAGCCGCCGCTCACGGGCACGAGCGCGCCGCGTCCGGCGGCGACGTCCGTCGATGCGCGGATCCATTCCACGATGCGCGCGAGGCGCGCGTCCATGTCGCTCATGGGGTCGTTTCCCGCGTGCCCGCGATCGGATAGCCACCGCGCGCGGCGAGCGCACGAGCATCGTCGACGCGTCCGGCGCCGAGCAGCGCGACGGCTTCCGCGATTTCTTCCGCCGGCAGGATGCGGCCGGCCGGCGACTTCGACGCGACGCGCGCGGTCGCGGCGGCTTCGTCGAGCCCCTGCCGCTTCATCACGCCGCGGATCGTGCGCGTGGTCATCTCGCTCGCGATGAAGCTGGGGCAGAGCGCCGCGACGACGAGCCCGCGCTTCGCGTATTCCAGCGCGAGCGCGCGCGCGAAGCCGACGAGCGCGTGCTTGCTCGCGGTGTACGCCGCGTCGTACGCGACGCCGCGCACGCCGGCGAGGCTGGAGACGATCGTGATGGCGTGCCCCGGCTCGCGCGCGAGCAGCGGCAACGCCGCACGCAAGAGGTGGAAGCAGCCGTTGACGTTCACGTCGAACACGCGCTGCCAGTCGGCCGGGTCGACCGCGTCGGTCGCGCCGCTGCGGCCGATGCCGGCGTTGCAGACGACGTGGTGCAGCGGCCATTGCAGCGCGGCGAGCGCGCGCCGTGACGTGGCCGGATCGGCGACATCGCCCGCACACGCGATGGCGATGCCGCCGCGCGCCGCGATCTCCGCGACGGTCGCGTCGAGATCCGCGGCATTTCGCCCGACGAGCACGACGGGCCCGTCCTGCGCGAGGCGCAAGGCGATCGCGCGGCCCACGCCGCGGCCGCCGCCCGTGACGATGCTGGCTTGCATGTTCCCCTGTTGCCCCGCGTGCTCAGGCAGCCGGTGTCGATGCCTCCGCGGGCTTCGGCGCCGGCTCCACCGGTCCCTTGACGTCGGCCGGCGGCTCCACCGAGAGCTTGCCCCAGAACACGTTCGTCACGCCGATCACCCAGCCGAGCGCCGCCATCCACCCGGCGAGCACGTCGGACGGGTAGTGCACGCCGAGGTAGACGCGCGACAGCCCGACGCCGAACACGAACACCACCGCGAAGATCACCATGCTCCAGCGCCAGCGCGTCGGCCACAGCAGCACGACGAGCGCGGCCATCGCCGCCATCGAGCCCATCGCGTGGCCGCTCGGGAAGCTCAGCGTGGATTCCGGTGCGATCGATTCCCAGAGATCGGGCCGCGTGCGGCCGAACAGCATCTTCGCGCCGACGTTCAGCGCGGCCGCGCCGCCCACGCTCGCCGCCCAGAAGCCGAGCAGCATGAAGCGACGGCGGAACGCGAACCAGAGCCCGACCGCGATGTCGAGCGGCACGATGCCCCAGCCGTAACCGATGATCGACAGCACGATCATGATGTGGTCGTAGCCGGCATGCGCGAATCCGTGCAGCGCCTGCAGCACGGGCACGTCGTACGAGAACGCCTGGTGCTCGACGAGGTCTTCCGCGATCTCGGCAAAGGCGAGCAGCGGCAGCAGCGAGCCGAACACGAACAGCGCGGCGCGTGCGCGGTGGCGCATGATCCAGGAGAGCCACGGGTGCTGCGTTCGCGACTGAAGGGTCATGCGTCCCTGCCTCGACTTGTCCCGGCCCCTGCGATCGCTCTCGTCTTTCCCCTCCCCTGCGACTGCAGGGGAGGGCAGGGTGGGGTGCTCTGGATCATGTTAGGTGCAATGCACCCCACCCCTGCATGCGCAAGGGAGGGAGAAATGTGCCGCGCGACCTGCTGTTACAGCGGGTCCCGCGGCGCAGCTTGCCAGTCCGGGACGATCGGACTAGATTTAGGACGTGCGTCCTAAACAGCCAAGGCCCGATCCCCTCACCGACGCGCAGTGCCTCGCGCGCCTGCGCGACTACTACGCGCGGCACCGCGTGCTGCCGTCGTATTCGGGCGTGCGCGAGCTGCTCGGCGTGAAGGCGAAGTCGCACGCGGCCTATCGCGTCGCGCGGTTGCGCGAACAAGGTTACGTCGAGGCCGGCAGCGACGGCCGCCTCGCGCCGACCACGAAGTTCCTCGAACGCACGGTGGTGGGCCAGGCGCGCGCCGGTTACGCCGAAGCCGCGGTCGAGCAGGCCGAGCTGCTCGCGATCGACGCGTTCCTGGTCGCGCACCCGTCGCGCACCGTGATCGTGAAGGTGAAGGGCGACTCGATGAAGGACGACGGTTTGCTCGATGGCGACTTCGTCGTCGTCGAGCGCGGCCGCCATGCCGTGCCGGGCGACGTGGTCGTCGCGGTGGTCGACGGCGAGCAGACCATCAAGCGCCTCGCGAAGGAGCGCGAGCGCTTCGTGCTGAAGCCCGCGAACGACGCGTATCCGGTGATCCGGCCGCAGGGCGCGCTGGAGATCTACGGCGTCGTCACGGCCAAGTTCGGTCGCTTGTGATGCCCACACGCACCGAGCGCATCCCGACATGTCTCCCACTCGATCCCCGCTGGATCAGGCGCTGCGCCTCCCCGGCGTCTGGCGCGCGCGCGACGTCGCGCGCGCGGAAGCGCCCGGCGTGCCGACCGGCTGGCGCGACCTCGACGGCAGGTTGCCCGGCGGTGGCTGGCCGCGCGGCGCGCTGACCGAGCTGCACGTGCCCGCGCTCGGCGTGGGCGAGCTCTCGCTGCTCGCGCCCGCGCTCGCGCAGCTCTCGCAGGAAGCGCGCTGGCTCGCGTTCGTCGATCCACCCGAGCTGCCGTACGCGCCAGCGCTCGCGCAGCGCGGCTTCGTGCTCGAGCGCGTGCTCGTCGTGCGCACGACGAGTGCGCGCGACGCGCGCTGGTCGGTGGAGCAGCTCGTGCGCTCGGGTGCCGCGAGCGCCGTGCTCGCGTGGTTGCCCGACGGCGACGAGCGCGCGTTGCGCCGCGTGCACGCCGCGGCCGCGGGTGGTCCGACGTTCGCCGTGTGCTGCCTCGCGCCGTCGCGTGCGCCGCGCACCAGCCCTGCTGCGTTGCGCATCGCGTTGCGCGGGCTCGGCCGCCGCCGCCTCGAGCTCGACGTGCTGAAGCGGCGCGGCAGCAGGCTCGCGCCGTTCGCGATCGACCTCGATGCGATGCGATGCGCGCAGCCCATGTCGCAACCGGCAGCTCCGACTGTCGCGGTCGAACACGCGCCGCTCGTGGAGCGCATCGCCGCCCTGTGGGAGCGCGACTGGAAGGCACCGGCGTTGCCCGAGCTCCCTGCGAACGTCGCTCGTTTCAAGCCGCGTGTGGGAGCGACTTCAGTCGCGAGCTTCTCCAGATCGATCGCCGACAAACCGAAGCCGAAACAGAAGCCCGCGCCGCGCGCACCGCGTCTCGCTCCGCGCGACGACGATCCGCAATACCAGTTGCTGTAGATGGCCGGCGCGGGGTCATTCCGCGCAGCAGCCGCCCTATCGGTGGCTGCTGCGCGGAATGGCTGAGGACAGGATGTCCGATGGGGTAACCCTACAGGCGAATAGGCGCCAGGGACGGCGCCGGCGAAAGCGCTTTCCTTGAAACGTTTTCGCATCGCGGCCATGGGCCGCTCGTACAAGAGCAGAACAGCAACATGCTCTGGTTGGCCATCCATTGCCCCCGCCTCGCGCTCGATCTCTGGCGCGACGAAGCGGAAGCGCCACGCGCCGTCGTCGACGGCGAGCGGCCGCCGCGCGTGCGCCATGCGAATGCGGCGGCGCGCGGCTTCGGCGTGAAGCGCGGCATGAGCGTGGCGGCGGCCTACGCGCTGTGCGGCGCGCTCGTCGTGCGGCCCTACGATCCCGCGCCCGTGCGCGAGGCGCTCGAAGGCCTCGCGCTGCACCTCGGCCGCTACACGCCCACGCTGTGCCTCGACGTCGCGCGCGACACGCTGCTGCTGGAAGTGAGCGGCAGCCTCCGCTTGTTCGGCGGCCTCGCGAAGCTGCGCAGCGCGTTGCGCGAGGACCTGCGCGGGCTCGCCTACGCGTACCGCATCGGCGGTGCGCCGACGCCGGAGGGGGCGATGTTGCTGGCGAGCGGGGTAGTGGAAGAACGGAAATCGGAAATGGGAAATGGGAAATCGGAACAGCGGCGCGGCGCCTTGCCCGAGCGGCTGGAATCGCGAAGCGCGCCTTCCCCATTTCCGATTTCCGATTTCCGATTTCCCGATCGAGCGTCATTGATCGCTACCGACATCGCGTCAGCCTGGAAGCTCCTCGCCACTGCTTCGGTAGCGAAACTCCCGCTCGCCCCCGAGCAACGCGAGCAGCTCATGCGCGTCGGCCTGCGCACGCTCGGCGAGATCGCACGCCTGCCGCGCGATGCGCTCGCGCGGCGGTGCGGCGCCGCGCTCGTCGACTGGCTCGATCGCGTGCGCGGCGCCAAGCCCGATCCGCGCGCGGCGTACCAGCCGCCCGAGGCATTCGCGCGGAAGATCGAGCTGTTCGCGCCGGTCGAAGGGGTGGACGCGCTCGTGTTCGGCGTGCGCCGCCTCGTGGGCGAGCTCGCCGGCTGGCTGTCGCTGCGCGGCGGTGGCGCGCAGCGCCTCGTGCTCGTGCTCGCGCACGAGCACCGGCCCGCGAGCGAAGTGCCGCTCGCGCTCGCGCGCGCGAGCCGCGACGGCGCGCACCTGTTCGCGCTGCTGCGCGAGCGGCTCGAGCACGTGCGCCTGCCCGCACCCGTGTCGGCGCTCACGATCAGGCTCGACGCGTGGCAGCGCACGCGCGCCGATTCGCGCGCGCTGTTCGCCGATCCCGCGCAGGAAGCCGAGAACGCCGCGACGCTGATCGAGCGCCTGCGCGCGCGGCTCGGCGACGACGCAGTCGGCGGCATCGCCGTGAACGGCGAGCATCGGCCGGGGTTGGCGCAGTCGACGACCGCGTTGCCTGCTGCTTCTGTGGGAGCGGTCGTTTCGCACCGCTCAGCCGCCGCATCGGCGGCGGCTGGTGCGAAACGGGTTAGGCAGGGATGCCGAACGGACGAGCCCCAGGGATGGAGGCGAGAGCCCTCTCGAAGTCCGGGTTCCTCGCTGCCCGCACTTGCTGCGCGCCCCGCGTGGCTGCTGCGCGTGCCGCAACCGCTGCACGAGCAGCAGGGCCGCCCGCAGTACCGCGGTGCGCTGACCTTCATCAGCGGCCCCGAGCGCATCGAGTCCGGCTGGTGGGACGACGACGACCAGCGTCGCGATTACTTCCTCGCCGAGAACCCGCAGGGGCAGCGCCTCTGGATCTTCCGCACGCGCGAGGACGCGTGCTGGTACCTGCACGGGTTGTTCGGATGAGCGCGTCGATTCCCTCTCCGCTACGCGTTCCCGCGGTCTCTCACGCTTTTGTAGGAGCGGCCCATGGCCGCGATGCGTCGACATCACGGGAGGCGATGACATCTCGTCGACCTCTCGCTCTTTCGAAGGAAGCATTCCTTCGAGGCAGCCTGAGGTCGTCGGTTGCTCGAGGCCTTCCATCGCCTCGAGGCATCGCGGCCATGGGCCGCTCCTACAAGAGCAGAGAGCGCGGGCAGGTGAACACGGGCATGGGATGCGAGCCGTGAACATCATACCGAGCTACGCCGAGCTCCATTGCCTCAGCAACTTCAGCTTCCAGCGTGGCGCTTCAAGCGCAAGAGAGCTGTTCGTTCGCGCGAAGAAGCTCGGCTACAAGGCGCTCGCGGTCACCGACGAGTGCACCATGGCGGGCATCGTTCGCGCCTACGAGGCCGCGCAGGAGAACGACCTCAAGCTCATCACCGGCACCGAGCTGACGCTCGACGACGGCACGAAGCTCGTGCTGCTCGCGGTCGACCACGACGGCTACACCGACCTCTGCCTGCTGATCACGAACGCGCGCCGGCGCGCGGCGAAGGGCGAGTACCGCGCGACGCGGGCGGATGTCGAGGCGCTCGGTGCGGGCGTGTTGTGCCTGTGGATTCCGTCGAATGCCGAGACGGCGGGCAGGAACTGTGGGAGGGACGAAAGTCCCGACAAGCGCTCGCCAGTGCAGGATGCATCGGGAATCGAGCCGGCCGCGGTCGGGGCTTTCGCCCCGCCCACGATGCGCTCGCGAACCGAGGCACCTTCAAGCGAAATCGCCGCGTGGATCACTGCCGCTTTTCCCGGCCGTTGCTGGCTCGCCGTCGAGCTGCACCGCGCGGGCGACGACGCCGAGCGGCTCGCCGCGCTCACCGCGCTCGGCGAAACGCACGGCATCCCGCTCGTCGCCACGGGCGACGTGCACATGCACGTGCGGCGGCGGCGCGCGCTGCAGGACGTGGTCACGGCGATCCGCCTCGGCTGCACGGTGGCGGAAGCGGGGCATGCGCTGTTCCCGAACGGCGAGCGCCACCTGCGTGCGCGCGAGGACCTCGCGGCGCTGTATCCGCCGGCGCTGCTCGCGGAGAGCGTGCGCATCGCCGAGCGCTGCACGTTCGACCTCGGCAAGCTGGACTATCGCTATCCGCACGAGCTCGTGCCCGAGGGCATGACGGCGACCGCGCACCTGCGCGCGCTCACGCAGGCCGGCGCCGCGCGGCGCTGGCCGGACGGCGTGCCGGAATCGGTGCAGAAGCTCGTCGACCACGAGCTCCGGCTCGTCGCGGAGCTGAAGTACGAGCACTTCTTCCTCACGGTGCAGGACATCGTCGCGTGGGCGCGTGCACAGGGCATCCTCTGCCAGGGCCGCGGCTCGGCCGCGAACTCGGCCGTGTGCTTCTGCCTCGGCATCACCGAGGTCGATCCCGCGCGCATGAACATGCTGTTCGAGCGCTTCATCTCGAAGGAGCGCGACGAGCCGCCCGACATCGACGTCGACTTCGAGCACGAACGACGCGAGGAGGTGATCCAGTACGTCTACTCGAAGTACGGCCGCACGCGCGCGGCGCTCGCGGCGACCGTCATCTGCTATCGCGCGAAGAGCGCGATCCGCGACGTCGGCAAGGCGCTGGGCCTGTCGCTCGAGCAGGTGGCATCGATCACCCGGGCGCTCTCGTGGTGGGACGGCATCGAGACCGTGGACGCACGGATGGCCGAGCGCGGCTTCGATCCGTCGTCGCCCGTGCTGCGCAAGCTCATGCGCCTCGTGGGCGAGCTGCTCGACTTCCCGCGCCACCTCTCGCAGCACGTCGGCGGCTTCGTGATCGCGGAACAGCCGCTCAACACGCTCGTGCCGGTCGAGAACGCGGCGATGGACGACCGCACGATCATCCAGTGGGACAAGGACGACCTCGAGACGCTGGGCCTGCTCAAGGTGGACATCCTCGCGCTCGGCATGCTGTCGTGCCTGCGCGGCGCGCTCAAGCTGGTGCGCGAGCAGCATGGCCGCGACCTTTCGCTCGCGACGATTCCCGCCGAGGACCCGCAGACGTACGAGATGCTGCAGCGCGCGGACTCGGTCGGCGTGTTCCAGGTGGAAAGCCGCGCGCAGATGGCGATGCTGCCGCGCCTGAAGCCGAAGAACTACTTCGACCTCGTCGTGCAGGTCGCGATCGTGCGGCCCGGCCCGATCCAGGGAAAGATGGTGCATCCGTACCTGCGCCGGCGGCAGCAGCTCGAGCCCGTCGACTATCCGTCCGAGGAAATGCGCAAGGTGTTCGAGCGCACGCTCGGCGTGCCGCTGTTCCAGGAACAGGTGATGCAGCTCGCGATCGTCGGCGCCGATTTCCAGCCCGGCGAAGCGGACCAGCTGCGCCGCTCGATGGCGGCGTGGAAGCGGCGTGGCGGCATGGACCACTTCCAGAAGCGCATCCTCGACGGCATGCAGAAGAAGGGCTATCCGCTCGCGTTCGCCGAGCAGGCGTTCGAGATGATCCGCGGCTTCGGCAGTTATGGGTTTCCCGAATCGCACGCGGCGTCGTTCGCGCTGCTCGTGTACGCGTCGTCGTGGCTCAAGTGCCATTACCCCGCGGCGTTCGCGTGCGCGCTGCTCAACGCGCAGCCGCTCGGCTTCTACTCGCAGGGCCAGATCGTGCAGGACGCGCGCCGCCACGACGTCGAGGTACGCCCCGTGGACGTACTGACGAGCGAATGGGATTCCACGCTCGAAGCCGGCAACGGCGAGCGCTACGACGCAGCGCGCCACGGCACGCGTGGTCCCGCGATCCGCCTCGGTTTCCGCGAGATCCGCGGGATGCGCGAGGAGTCTGCGAAGCGCATCGTGACCGCGCGAAACAGCCGGAAATCGGAAATGGGAAATGGGAAATCAGGAGAACAGGATGCCGCCAGCCTGCCGTCCGGCGCTCTTCCGATTTCCGATTTCCGATTTCCGATTTCCCCTT
The DNA here is from genome assembly GCA_937996755.1 of uncultured Pseudomonadota bacterium. Classification (GTDB taxonomy): domain Bacteria; phylum Pseudomonadota; class Gammaproteobacteria; order Xanthomonadales; family Ahniellaceae; genus CALKUS01. The sequence goes on from CALKUS010000106.1 coordinate 15,841, forward strand.
TCCGCGACGTCGCCGACCTCGCGACACGCGCGAAGCTCGACCGCCACGACCTCGACTGCCTCGCCGATGCCGGCGCGTTGCGGGCGCTTGCGGGCCACCGCCATCGCGCGCGCTGGGATGCCGACGCGGTCCAGCCGGCGCTGCCGCTGCTCGAAGGCGTGCTCGTGCCCGACACGCCGGGCAGCATCCGGCCGCCCTCTGCGAGCGAGGACGTCGAAGGCGATTACGCGCGCGTCGGCTACACGCTCGGCACGCACCCGCTGCAGCTCGTGCGGCGCGAGCTCGCGCGGCGCCGCTGCCTCACGGTCGCGCAACTGCTCGCGAAGGCGCCCGGTACGCACGCGCGCTGCGCGGGGCTCGTGACGCTGCGGCAACGGCCGCAGACCGCATCGGGCGTCACGTTCATCACGATGGAAGACGAGACCGGCTGGCTCAACGTCGTCGTCTGGCGAAAGACCAGCGAGCACCAGCGCCGCGAGCTGCTCGAAAGCCAGCTGCTCGCGATCGACGGCGTGCTCGAGCAGGCCGACGGCGTGAGCCACTTCATCGCGCGCAGGCTGATCGACTACGGCGAGCTGCTCGGTGGGCTCGATGCGCGTTCTCGAGACTTTCGCTAGAGGCCTGCTTGAATCCCCAAGACAGGCCTTGGAGACGTGGCGTCTCGAAGGAAGTGGGAGCGGCCCATGGCCGCGATGAGAAGGCGTGCCAGGTGAAGTAGGGCGGGCTGCTCCGCTGCCCGCGCATGCGAGGCATCGCGATGTCGGGGAGCAAAGCTGCCCGAACTACGACATCAGGCGACGCGACGCTCGCGACCGCTGCTGTAGGGCGGGCTGCTCCGCTGCCCGCGCGCGCGAGGCATCACGGTGTCGGGCGGCTTCGCTGCCCGAGCTACGAATTCGTGACGACGAATCCGCGCCGCTCCCGCCCGCACCAATACCCGACCACGAGCAGCACCATGGCCACCGCATCGATGAACGCGACCTTCGCGAGCTTCGGCATCGCTTCGGGCGCCATCGTGTAGAGCAGGACGAACGTGCCCATGCTGAGCAGCCCGGCGCTTAAATTGTCAACAATATTTTTTACATCTGCTGTGCTGTATTTTTTCCACTGGCCGCCTTCTTTTCCGGCAAGCATGTCTTCAAGTGGTTTACGATCCAGATTATATTGCAGGCAATCGAATAGTCTTTTTAATTCCATCATGGTGCAGGCATTAGGTGAAAAAAGTTAGCTGCGACAAGTTAATGAAAATAAAAATGCACCGGACTGACCGATGCATTTTTTTAAGATTCTTTGAAAATTATTTTCCCTGGTAGTGCTGCCCGACCGGCA
>CALKUS010000107.1 GCA_937996755.1 uncultured Pseudomonadota bacterium
GGCCCGAGGTCCCCGGCGAATACCAGTTGCCGGTGAGCGCGAAGTCCGGGTCGGCCGGGAAGGGCGCCGACGTCGCGCAGGTGACGTTCGCCAGCAGTCGCGTGAGCGGAATCGTGCCGCTGCGGTTGCTGCCGTCGGTGAAGTTGTAGGCGAGCTCGCCGCTCGAGCACGAATCGAACGACAACGTGGCGGTGCCGACTGCCTGCGCGTTCGTCACGGGCGGCGCGTCGAAGTTGCCGCCGGTGTTCCGGTAGATCGTCAGCTGCGACGTCGGCTGGCCCGTTGACGTCAGGCCCTGCGCCGAATACCAGCGCTGTCGGTCCGCGCCACCGATGGTGGTGTCGTAGGTGAACCAGGTGATGAACGCAAGGCCGATGCCCGACGCCGGATCGGCGAGCATCTCGAGCCCGAAGCCCTGGCCCGTCGTTGCGGGCTCGAACCAAGTGCCCGTCAGGCCGTGCTGGTTGAGCTCCACGCCGCTCGGCGGCACCACCGATGCGGAAGCGCCAGCGAGGTTCGTGGCGCGATTCGGCACCGCGATCGTGCCGCCGACCAGGGCGAGCACGCCATCCGTCGGCAGGTTGGCATAGGTCAGCGTGGACGTGCCGCCGAGCGCGATCGTGCCGGCGGGACGCTGCAGGAAATCGTTCGGGATCACGAAGTCGGGCGTGACGATGCCGAGCGCCGCGAAGCCTTCGGTCGCGATCAGGATGCTCTTGCCCGAGGTCTGGCAGGTGGGCAGGTCGTTCGGGAAGAAATAGATCTTCTGCGGTCCCGGGCCCGAGCTCACGAGGCGCAGGCCGCGCCAGCGCTCTTCGTTGGAATCGCAGTCGGAGCTGCCGCCGTCGACCACCGTGATGAACTGCACCGTGCCGCTGGCGTTGGAGTACACCTGGTCGATCTGCATCAGCGGCGAGATCGCGGCGGCAGGCGTCGCCAGCGCCACGACGGCCAGGAGCGAGAACGCGCAAGCTGCCCGACGAGCGGTCGAACCATCCATGCCTGCCTCCACGTATCCGGGGCGCGGGGCCCCGGCGCCCGCGGCCCTCGCACGTCAACTACGGCGGGGGCGTCCGTGATGACGCAGGGCGTCGAGGCCGAGTGTAGTCCCGTCGTGGCCCGGGCGTGTTGCGCGCCGCAGGACGCCGCCCGGCAGGCGCGGAACGACGCCTTCTCCACTCATGTGCGCACGCAGAAATAGAGCGTGCCGTTGCCTTCGCTCGTGCCGAGCGTGCCGCCGTCGACGCTCATCGCGATGCGCACGAAATTCTTCGGGCACGTGGTCTCGGGATCGAATCCGCCGCAGTTGTGGCGCGACCCGGGGATGCCGTGCATCTTGAAGCCGCACCACGCGCCCGCCGGCAGGCGTTCGATCGACGGCGTGGCCTCTTCGGCAACCACCTGCTCGACGGGCACCGGTGCAGGGTCGGCGGCGAAGGCGCTCGAGCAGGCGAGGGCGAGTGCGGCGATGACGTAACGCATGGGTTCCTCCATGCCGCGCGAACGCGGCGATTCGTGGTGACGGCGCGCGGGACCCGCGTCGCCTGCGATGGAGGAGTCGCGCTGCCGTTGGTTGTCCCAGCAAGACGCTTGCGTTGCCGCGACAGCCGCGAACCTCCCACTGTTTTCGCCGCGAATCGCCCGGTTTTTTTCCGCCCCGCGGCTTCCGCGAAGCGCGTGCGCAATCTACGCTTCCGCTCGTCGCCGGGGCAGCGACGACGGCAGTGCTTCGATCGCAGGGGGCGGCGAAGTTGATCCAGACGGCGGCGGTCGCGACCGATGCGCAGGACCTGGTGGCACGCATCGCCCGCGGCGATCGCGCCGCCGAGCGCGAGCTCGTGCACGCGTACGAGCGCGGTATCCGCCTGATCGTGCGTCGGCACACGCGGCCCGGCGAACCGATGGTCGACGACCTCGTGCAGGACGTCCTGCAGCACCTGATCACGCGGTTGCGCGCCGGCGCGCTGAAGGATCCCGCGGCGCTGCAGGCCTATATCCGCCAGGCGGTCGTGTTCAACACCACGGCCGAATACCGCAAGGCGAAGCGCCGCGGCGAGCACGTGGCGATCGACTCCGCCGAAGTGGTGGAGCCCGGTTCCGATCCAGCGGACCGGGCGCAACGCGAGCGCAAGGCGAACGCGGTCCGCAAGCTGCTGCGCGAGCTCAGCGTGCCCAGGGACCGCGAGCTGCTGCGGCGGTTCTACCTGGAGGAGCAATCGAAGGACGAGGTGTGCGATGCGCTCGGGATCGACGCGGGCCACTTCCACCGCGTGGCGTTCCGGGCGCGCGAGCGGCTGCGCGAGCTGCTGGTCGAAGCCGGGATCGAGGCGGAGTGAGGTGGGACAGGTGAACGACTCGCGACTCCTTCAACCGGCATGGGGCACGAAACAGGACGTCCGCAGGAGGTCCACGTGATCCCGCGCAACGACAACGAGCGGATGTCTGCGTGGCTCGAGCGCGCGTGGCTCCAGAACTACCTGGAGCGCGGCCTCGACGACGAGGAATCCGCCTGGTTCGAGGCCTACGTGCTCGACAAACCCGAATTGCTGCAGGCGATCGAAACCGACACCGACCTGCGGGATGGACTGGCGGTGGTGGCGGCGGAGCAGTCGTCGTTCGCTACGGCAGGCGTTGACTCGCGCCCGCGCTCGTCGAGCATGCCGCGGTGGTTGGCGCTCGCCGCGATGCTGGTGGTCGGGATCGGCGTGGGGCTGTTCGTCCCGAGGACGGCTACCGATCCGGGCATGCCGCTCACGGCGAACCCCGCGCGCGTCGTCTACGACACGATGCGCGGAACGGCCGCGGAGCCGCAGTTCGAGCGAGCGGCGCTGCAAGCTGCAGACGTGCTCCTCGTTGAAGTCGCAGTTCCCCCTGCGGCCAGCGAGATCGAGCTGCGCATAGCGGGTGACGCGCCTCGGCAGCTGCGGATGTCGGCTGATGCATTCGTGTCGTTCCTCATCGAGCGCAAGCGCGCCGAATCGGTTCGCACGGCGTCCGTCGAGTACGCGCTCGGCGACGAGAAGCAGCGCCTGGAGATTTCCTTCCCCACGAAGTAAGGAGGATTCAGATGGGTCGGCTCATCACGAGGGCGCGCACGTGGTCATGCGCTTTCATTCCGCTTCTCGTTGCTTCGTGCGCGGTTGCGCAAACCGGACCAAACGACAACTACGCCGTCCATGCAAAATCGGACGTGGTTGGCCGCTATTGCTTCGAGGAAAGCGTGGAGGTGCTGCAGCTGAGGTCGGCGGAGCATTGGTTGAACGCAAAGGAAGTCACGTTCGTCGAAGGCGGCGTGCTTTTCACGGATGCGCACGCTGGAACAGACGGTCGAGCCACGGATCGATCTTGCCCCCACTACAAGGTGTTCAATCCCGGCGACAAGTTCAGCTTTACCAAGGACGAGGACGGGACATTCTGGATGACACTCGAGCGATCGGGTTCGACCGCGCCCCTCAAGCCGCGCAAGGCCACTCCGTGGCCGTCGGCAGGCCCGCCGGTCTTCTGGTCGGCTGTGCAGGATGGAAGCCGGTACTACCTGTTCATGCACGAGCGCCTCAATTCAACGAAGGAGCGCGTCAAGTTCTATCTGCTGGCGGCGTTCAAGCCGGACTGCGACGAAGACGAGCCACCCATTCCTGTGAAGCTTCTCGGCATCGAGGAGCAGTGCCCTGTCGACCCGATTCGCTGGCGGCAAACCGACGTCGGTGGCGGCGGCGAGAAAAAGTAGCTGCGCCGTCGAGGCAAGCAGGTGCGCGTCAGCTTCGCCGTGTTCCTTTGCCTCGCGGCTGCCGCCGTTCGCAGCGAGGCTTCGGAAACGCAGGTCCCGCTCAAATGCGAGGCCGGAGCCATTCGCTCTTCGCTTGCCATCCCAAAGTGGGGCAATTCGCTTCGCCTTGAGGCTCCAGCGACCTCGGCATGGCTACGCATTTCAGAATCGGGGCAGGACGTAGCCGTCTCGACAGGCGGTGGCGTTTCGCGCCTGGAATTGCAGGTTCCGCCTCGCTACGGCGTCACGTGGCTGGAAGTCGGACCGGAACTCTCCGTCTCCATCGCGCGAGTCTTGCCGGGCGATGCGGTGGGCGAGATCTCGATTGCATTGGATTGCGATGGTTCGTCGAAGGGCGCGTGGGAGCATCGATTCGCCGGTGTAGCCGCAACGCACGTTGTGCGCAGTACCGAACCGGAGATCGGGGTGCACCGCGATGCCATCGCGGGCGCCGCCGCGGAAGCGCCGGACGACTTCTCGCGCGCCTGGGCGCTTCACGTCGAAGCGCAGTTGCTGTTGCTCAACGAGCGCAGCGCCGATTCGATACCGGCATTCGAGCGCGCCGAGCAGGCATGGATCGCTGCGGGCGATCCGGCCCGCGCGTCGGCGGCGCGCGTGGCTCGCGCGGAGGATATGCAGCGCGCGGGCCAATACGAAGCCGTCCTCGGGCTCGCGGCGGCGAATGCGCCCGGCGCCGATCCGTACTTCGCGGCGCGGCTCGACGCAACGAGCTGCCTCGCGCTCCGCAGCCTCGCGCGTACGGCTGAGTCGCTCGCCTGCTTCGAGCGCGTCATTGCGCGCTTCGATACGCTCGGCGAAGGCCTCGAGCGCGCGAGCGCGTTGCAGGACCACGCGCTGCTGCTCGCCGACCTCGATCGCCTCGACGACTCCGAAGCACTCGCGCGCGACACGCTGCAGCGCCTCGAACGCTACGACGAGGTGCCGGGGCCCGGCGTGCCGACCGTCCGAGGACGCACGCACTGGCTGCTCGCCGACCTCGCGCTGCGGCGTGGCGACGTTGCCGCGGCGCTGCGCGAATGCGACGCGGCGCTGGACGCGTTCACCATTGCCCAGCACACGCGCTGGCAGGGCAACACGCTGCTGCGCATCGCGGAGGTCTACGCGGCGCTCGGTGCGACGGGCGATGCGATCGCCGCGGCGGAGCAGGCGCAGTCGCTGTTCTCGCCGCGCGATGCGCCGACGCGCGTCGCCGCAGCGGCGCTGGTCCGTGCGCGACTGCAGCTCGCGCAACGCGACTATCCCGCCGCGCAGGCGCTCGCCGCGGAGGCGGCGGAGGTGTTCGCCGCGCGACAATCGGCTACCGAGCTCGAAGCCGCGCGTCTCGTCCAGGCGACGGCGCGACTGCGCGGCGGCGAGCTCATCGACGAGCAGTCGTTGCCGCCTGCCGGGGCGGCGAATGCGCTCGCGCGCGTGCTCCTGCTCGTGGAATCGGATCTCGCGACCGGTGCGCTCGACTCGGCAGCATCCCGTCTCGGCTCGCTGCACGCCGACGCGCTCGCGCCGCCCCAGCGCCTCGAGGTCGATCGGCTGCGTGCGCGCTGGCACGACCTGCGCGGCGAGCATGCGGCGGCCGACGCGCTGCGCTGGAGCGCCGCAACGACGCTGGTCGCAACGGCGCAGCGCTCCGGTAGCGCTGTTGTCCGCGATCTGCTGCTGGGCCGTCTCGATCCGATCCGCCGCGACGCCTACGCCGCGCTGCTTCTGCGGCGCGACTCCGAGGCCCACGTCGCCGCACGCGCATTGCAATGGGCCCTGATCGAGGAATCCTCGGGTCCGATACGTGGAAAGTCGGTCGCGAAGGCTGCCCGCTACGACTCGCTGCTCGCGCGCGAGTTGCTCCCGTACGGAAGCAGTTCGGTGGATCGCGTGGCGGGCGAGGCGAGGGCTGCATCGCTGCGCAGCCTGCTGAGCTACCTCGTAAGGGCCGGTGCCTCATCCGGACGCGCCATCGATTCGACGCCGGAGCACGATGTTCGTCCCGCGCTCGCTCCGGGTGACCTGGTCGTCGGCCTGGTCGACGGCGGCGAGCGGATGGCCGTGATCCTCGCCGACGCGAGATCGACGCGCCTCGTTGCCATCGGCGATCGCGTCGCATTCCGCCAAACGCTGGCCCGCTTCTCGCGAGCCGCACTGGACCAGGCAACTCCGCTTGCCGCACTCGATGCGGACGCCGGGCGCATCGGCAGCGCGGTCTTCAACAAGGGCGAGGTACCGTCGCGCATCTTCGTGCTGGGCGACGGCGGCCTGGATGCGTTGCCCTGGGGCCTCGTGCAAGGTCCCGACGGCAAGCCGCTCGTCGAAACCACGAACATCGTGCTCGTGACTCGTGCGGGAACAGGAGGTGCGAGCGCCCGTCCGGGCGCGATGGACGTGCTGGTCGCGAACGCAGCGCCGGACGAGCTACCGCAGCTCGCGTCCGCTCCCAGCGAGGCGAGACTCGTCGGCACATTGCTTCGCAACAGCGGGGTTTCGATTGCGCCGAGCTCCACCGGCGATCGCACCGGGATACTCGGCGCGCTGTCTCGCGAGCACGGCTGGGTACACGTCGTCGCTCACGGTGTCACCGAGCCGCGACGGCTCGGACGTTCCGGCATCTGGACGACACCGGAAGGCAAGGACGCCGGCGCCGCGTTCCTCAGCTGGCTCGACCCGATGGCGCGCGGCGTGGCCGCAGACCTCGTCGTGCTGAATGCGTGCGCGTTGGCGCGCGGCGACGCAACGGGCGACCGCTCGGCGCTGAACTTCGCCGCAGCGGTTTCGCGCGCAGGCGCGCGCGATGTCGTTGCGGCAATGTGGCCGATCAGCGACACCGCGTCGGCGATCTGGATACCGGCGTTCTACGGCGCGCTGCTCGAGGGTTCGCCCGACGCCGCCGAAGCGACGCGCGCGGCGCAACGCGCGTTGCGCGAGACGCGGCGTTTCCGGCATCCCGCGCATTGGGCGGGACTCGTGCATCTCGGAGAGCTGCCGATTTCCAGCTGAACCGCAGCGCGGTGGGACAAACCGTCCGCCCGCGACTCCTCTCCCGGGAATGCCGAGGCGGACGGTGTCCGCCGATTCGCGAGGAGCCGCCATGCGTATCGTTGCATCCCTCATCCTGCTGTGTGCCGTCGCCCAGCCTGCGATTGCGCAGCCCGCCATTTCCGTCGCAGCCGAACTCCCGAGCGACGTATGCGTCGGCGACTTCCCCGATGCGATCGAGGCACGCCTCGCGCAGCGCGACCGCATGGTCGCGTTGGCACATGCGGCGTCGACCTCGGAGGTCGGCCTGTTCAGCGTCTTCGACAGCCTCAAGACATGGACGCCGGGCCAGACCATCAAGGTCGCCTTCGACGGCGGCAGCGCGCAGATGCGTGCGGAAATCGCCGCGGCCGCGCAGGAGTGGACGCAGTACGCGAACCTGAAGCTCGACTTCGGCCCGGCGGGAACGTATCGCGACTGGTCGCCCGCGGACACGGAATACGCCGCCGACATCCGCATTTCGTTCGACTACGGCGGTTACTGGTCGCTCGTCGGCAGCGACAGCACCGACTCGTCGATCGTCATGGCCGGCGAGCCGTCGATGAACTTCGGCGGATACAAGCAGTATCGCCCGCCCTCGTGGCGCCGCACCGTGCTGCACGAATTCGGCCACGCACTCGGCTTCCACCACGAGCACCAGCATCCGCAGGGTTGCGAGGCGGAGTTCCGCTGGTCCGACGATCCCGGTTATACGTTCGCGAAGGACGAGCACGGCCAGTTCATCGTCGACGCGCAAGGCAGGCGCCCGGGCATCTACACCGTGCTCGGCGGCCCGCCGAACAACTGGCCGCCGCAGAAGGTCGACTGGAACCTGCGGCGCCTGCAGTCCTCGTCGAGCTACCAGCTGCATCCGTTCGACCGCCTCTCGATCATGAAGTACTTCTTCGAGAGCTGGATGTTCAATGCCGGGACGGGAAGCTTCTGCTACACGCCCATCCCGAATGCATTGCTGTCGGACGGCGACAAGGCGGCCGCACGCGACGCATATCCCGCTGGCCAGGCCGCCATCGAAGTGCTCTTCCGCGAGCGCGGCGAAGTGCTCGAGCCGCTCAAGGATTCGCCGCTGCTCGAGTCGACCGTCACGGCGCAGCGCGTCGAGCGGGTCCTCGAGAACGGCTGAGCCGAGTGGGACATCCGCGCCACCAACGACTCCATCTCCCACGAACGACGCGATTCATGCCCGTCGTGGCACGCATCGAACCAACGAAAGAGAGGATCGACATGAACGTTCGCCTGATCTCCGCGATTTTCGCGCTGGCGTTTCCGATGGTTTCGTACGCCAGTTACTCCGGCTCCTGCGGCGGCGACTACACCGACGCGAGCGGCTACCAGGGCACCTGCAGCTGCGACGAGCGGCCGCAGTGCGACAACGAAGGTGAGTGCGAGTGCGAGTACGACGACTACTGCGCCGACACCTCGTGCGGTTCGAGCGCCGCCGTCGACCCGGTCATCGGCCGGTCGAGCGTCCGTGCGTGGACGCCGCGCCAGGCATTGACGGAGGCCGCGCGATGAATCCGTTCGCTTCCTGGAAGTTGGCGCTCGTGGTCGCGGCCTGCGCGCTCGCCGCGAGCAGACCGACCGAAACCGGAACCAGTCCGGCCTGGATCGCAATCCGCAATGGTGCATCGCGAAATCGGTCCCAGACCTTGGTGATATAGAAAGTGGCAAGGCAGGTCGGCCCGCACATGGCGGCGGTCGCAACCAGAGCGCCAGCCAGCCCTGCGACCTGATAGCCGATCAGCGTGGTGATGATGACGTTCGGCCCGGGCGTCACCTGCGAGATCGCGAAAAGGTCGGAGAATTGCTGGTCGGTCATCCAGCGATGGGTCTCGACCACCAAGCGATGCATTTCCGGGATCGCCGCATTCGCTCCGCCGATCGCGAACAGCGACAGTAGCGCGAAATT
>CALKUS010000108.1 GCA_937996755.1 uncultured Pseudomonadota bacterium
CGCGATGGCGCGTTCGCCGCTACCGACCGCGTCGGCAATGCGCACGAGGTTGCCGTTGCCGTCGTAGCGCTGCGTGGTCTCGCTCGCTCCGCCCGAGTCGACCGGCGAATAGGTCGTGCGCAGCAATCGGTTGAGCGCGTCGTACGTGCTGCTCATGGTGACGCCGTTCGGGCTGTCGGCGCGCGTGCGGTTGCCGCTGCCGTCGTACGCGTACGCCCAGGTTGCTCCGCCAGGATACGCGTGCGTTGCCGCGCGGCCGAGCTCGTCGAACGTGAACGTCGTCTCGTGCCCGTTGGCGTCGCGGATGCTCGTGCGGTGGTCGCCGGCGTCGTAGCCGCAGTTCCAGGAATGCCCCAACGGATCGGTCACGCGCTCCAGGCGATCCGCCGCGTCGTAGTCGTAGCGCCAGTCGAAATTGGCGCCATTCGGCCGGATCATCGCGGTACGCTGGCCGTTGCCGTCGTTCGTGTACGTCGTCTCCTCGCTCGCGGCGTTCTGCTCCGAGACGAGGAAGCGACGGCGATCGTAGGTGAACGTGGTCGTGCGGCCCTCCCCGTCCGTCTGCGACGCGACGTCGCCGAGTGGCGTCCAGGTCCACCGCGTCGTGGCGGCCACCGATGTGCCGGGCGCGGCTTCTTCCGTCAGCTTGCGGTTGGCTTCGTCGTACGTGAACACGGTGCGATGTCCGGCACCGTCGCGAGTCTCGCGGACGTTGCCCTCCGCGTCGTAGCTGGTCGTCGCGGTGATGCCGTCGCGCGTGACCGACGTGGGTCGATTCTCGCGGTCGTACGCACTCGTCGTGACGATGCCGCGGCGATCCGTGTGCGCAAGCACGTTGCCGACGGCGTCGTAGCTCCAACCTTGTGTGTAGACGACATGGCCGCCGGAGGCACCAGGCACGGGTGAATCGGCCTGCGAGGTCCTGCGGTTGCGATCGTCGTATCCGAACGACGTCAGGTTGCCGTTTGCGTCGATCTGCGTCAGCACGTTGCCGGCGGAGTCGTAGCCGACGAGCGTCGTGTAGCTCGTGCCGGCTGCCGTGACGTTCGGCGTCGTGGTCGCGATGCGGCGGCCGACTTCGTCGTAGACGTGCGTCCAGGTGAAGTTGCGCGCGTCGGTCTCGGTAACGACGTCGCCGTGCACGCTGTAGGTCCACGACCTATCGCGACCCAGCGGACGGTGCTCGACGCGCTTGCGGCCGAGGCCGTCGTACTCGGTGGTGGTGACGTGATTGTTCGCGTCCGTCCGCGACGTGACGTGGCCGTCCTCGTCGTACGCCAGCAGTTCGAGGCGCGGCGGTCCGTCGGGCCAGTTGTCGACGCTCTGCGTGCGACGATTCAGCTCGTCGTAGGTGTGTTCGATACTGCGCCCGTTGGCCCAATCCTCGCCGGTCACATTGCCGACGGCGTCGTATCGGCGGCGCGTGATCTGGCCCGACGCCGGCCCACGCTCCTCGATCACCCGGTCGCGGGCGTCGTAGACGAGCGTGGTCGAATTGCGACGGGCATCGATGCGTCGCGTGATGTTGCCTTTCGCGTCGTACTCCGTTTCACGGGCTGCGCCCGTGGCATCGGTCGTCGACGTCTGCCGTCCGGCATCGTCGTAGCTCCATCGGCGCAACTGGTCGCCCGAGCCGGTTGTGTTTGCTGTGGTCTGCGTCTCCGGGTGATCGGACGCGTCGTAGGTCGTCGTGACGAGGTAGCCGAGCGGCCCGCTCTCGGTGATCGGTCGGTCGCGACCGTCATACGTCCACACCGTGCGCCGGGCCAGCGGGTCGACCAGCGCGGTGCGGTTGCCGTTCGCGTCGAACTCCTCCGCGGTGACGAGCCAGCCGGTGGCGAGCTTGCGCCGCGTGGAGGTGCGGGCGTACAGGGGGTGCTCGTAATCGAACTCGGTCACCCGCTCTACGGCGCCGCTGCCGACGGCCTCGCGCATGACGTGACCGAGTGCGTCGTATTCGTAAGCCGATCCACGGCCTTCCGGTTCCGCTCGGGAAACGAGCCGATTGGCGGCATCGTACGCATATGTGGTTTCGTTGCCGCGGAAATCGGTCTCGCTCGTCTTGTTGCCGTTCTGGTCGAACGATACCGAGCGCTCGTCGCCGGCAGCATTCCGGACCCGCACGGCGCGCCCCATCAGGTCGAAAGTCGTGACGGTCGCATGCCCGTTCGCGTCGCGATCGGTGCGCGTGCGCAGGGAATCGTCGTATTCCGTGCGGACGACTGCCGGAGCAGCAGACCCTTCCGTCTGCGGGAGCGATCGCGCGACTTCGCGATCACGCTCGTCGTACGTGTACGTCGTCTTGTGCCCGTTCGCATCGGTTTCGGACAGCTTGCGTCCTCGCTCGTCGAAGGCGAACTGGATGAAGTGGTCGAACGGGTCGCGTTGCTCCCTCAGCTGGCCGAACTGGTCGTAGCGGTAGGTCCAGGTCTTCCCGCGGCCATCCGTGTGCGAGGCATGGTCGCCGACGGAATCGTAGCCGTCGCTCTCGGTCACGCCACCACGCACGGTGCGTGTGCGATGGCCCTTCTGGTCGTACGAATACGTCGTGACGATGTTGCGACCATCGCGCGCCGTCGCGATGCGATCCGAGATCGGTGCGTTGAACGATGCTGGCGGCTCGTATGTCCAGGCCCGCTCGATCGTACCGGCGCGTGGATGCACGATGCTTTCGGAGGCGCGATTCCCGTGTTCGTCGTACGTGTACGTCGTTGCGGTACCAACCGCGTCCGTCACCAATCGCGGCTGCATCGCCGCCATGTCCCACTCGGTTCGAGTGGTACCGGCAGGATCCTGGACCTCGACCGCCGCACCGTAGCGATTCATTGTGTAGGTCGTGTCGAACGATCGCGCGTCCTTGACCACGGTGGTGACCGCCACATCGATGCCGCGCAATCCGTTGAACGTGAAGCGAGTCTTGCCCGCGTCCGGCTCGGTCAGCTCGACGACCCTGAGCTCCGGCGTCCAGCGCACCGGCGCCGTGATGTCGAGCGGATCGCGGCTGCCCGCCCATTGCAGCTGGTACAGGTACTCGCGCGTTGCGTCGCTCAACGCGTCCGTCGCGGTCTCGAGACGCCAACCGAGGAATTGCAGGTTCTCGCCGCCCTGGGGCGTCGGTACCAATACGGATCCGAAACTGTGGTACGCGAACTCCTCGAGCTGCTGGCCCGGCAGGCCCGGATTGCGACGCGCGACGATCAGGTTGCCGTTCGCGTCGTAGTCGTATTCGACCAGTGTCCCACCGGGGCCACGCACACGCGACAGGGTCAGGCGCAGATCCTGCACCGCGTCCGCGGGCCGACCACTGGCGCTGCGAGTGAAGGAAAGGCGCCTGTACTCGAACGTCAGGGAACGGCCTGCGCTGTCGCGCATCGCCGTGACGCGAAGGTCGGCGCCCGAGCCGGCGTACTCGTACGTGACCCGGTTACCGTCGGGATCTTCCACGAACGACAGCCTCACGCTGCCGTCCGAGGCCGGCTCGGCGAAGTGGTAGCGCGTTCCGTCCTTCGCGTAGAAATCGTAGTCGGCGCCGCGCCCGACCAGCGTGCCGTGATAGCCGTTCAGGGCGCGATAGCGGAAGCTGCCGTCGCCGTTGCTGCCATCGCCCACGAACGGCTGCGCCTGGCCGGCGCTCCCTTGCACGAAACGGCGCCCGCAGCCGTCGACCGTGACGCTGGAATCGAGACTGGAGCTCCAGCCCCAGCCCATGGGGCCCAGGCGGTTGCCCGCATTGCCTGAATAGGTACGCGAGAACGACAGGCCAGGGCCACGCCCAGCAACTTTGACGTCCTCGCTGCTCACCACCGGGTGACCGAAAAACAGGTCCACGCCCTTCACGAAGGAGTGTGCGAGCGTCAACGAGTCGTCGCGGTCGGCCTGATGGACGATCAAGCCCTTTTCCCGCTGTTCCGTTCCGTCTGCCACCGAGACGGCGTGCAGGTCGTACTGGAAGACGCCGAACGGCAATTCGGATGGAGCGATGTCGACGTCGCTGTATCCGCGATCCTTGCGAACGTGATTGAGCAGTTGCTGGACCTCGAACGTGGGTTCGCCCTGGGCGTCCAGTGAGCGTATCGTCATCGTCACGTCCGCCGCCTGCGCCAGCACGAATCCGAACTTCTTGTCGGCTGCGCAGGTGTATCCGGTCGAAATGTCGATCTGTTCGGCTAGATTGATCTCACGCGGATACTCG
>CALKUS010000109.1 GCA_937996755.1 uncultured Pseudomonadota bacterium
ATGCTGCGTTTGTCCTGCCTGTTCGCGGTACTCGTCCTTGCCGCCGCGCCGGTCGCCGCGGGCAAGAAGAAGCTCGACGTCGACACGTTCGTGCAGCAGCAACAGGCGATCCGCGCCGACATCGAGGCGGGCCGCCGCTACCCGGACATGGACAACGAGACGAAGGAGCGGTTGTTCCGCGCGCAGGACGAGATGTTCGACCTGCTGGCCGGCCGCGGCTCGATCGACGACCTGGACCAGGACGAGGTGATCGAGCTGTACAACGCCCAGAACATCGTCAATGCGGTGCTGACCGACTCCGAGCTCGAGCGCGACGTCTGTCGTCGCCTGACCACGGTCGGCACGCACCGCGTCGGGATCGCCTGCTATTCCGTGCGCGAATGGCGCCGGATCAAGGAAACGGACGATTCGATGATGCGCGCGCCGCGCGTCTGCCAGCCCGGCATGGCGCCGGCCGACGCGGATCCGTGCATGCAGGGCGGCGTCGGCCTCTGAGTCGCCACGGACGGGCGGCCGCCGGGCGCCCGCTGATCGCTTGACCGGCGCCGCGGGATGCGCGTAACTCGCGCATTCCCGTGCGCGTCGGTCCCATGGTTGCAGCGCGACACCCCTGGATAGACATCGTCGCGAGCATCGTCGCGCTCGCGGCAGCGGCTGCGGCGTTCGCGACGTTCGTGGGCTGGATGGCCGACGTGCCGGCGCTCGCGCAGTGGGGCACGCAGGCGATCGCCATGCAGGCGAACACCGCGCTCGCGATGATCGCCACGGGCGTCGCCATCACGCTGCTCGGCCGGCGCGACGCGATCGCGCTCTGGCTCGGCGCGTTCGCGGGGGCGGTCGGGGCGGCGACGTTGATCGAACACCTTTCCGGCATTTCGCTCGGAATCGACCAGGCGCTCGTTGCGCGCGACTGGGGCAACGCGGCCACGTCCGCGCCGGGTCGCATGGGGCCGCCGTCGGCGCTGTGCTTCACGCTGCTCGGTGCCGGCATCGTGTTCGCGGCGCGCGGCCGGGGCGACCGCGCAAGAAGCACCGCATGGGCGCTGGCGCTCATGACGCTCTGCGTGGCATGCGTGCCGCTGCTCGGCTACGTCTACGGCGCTGCTCGCCTCTATTCGCGGCCACAGCTGACCGGTATCGCGCTGCAGACGGCGATCAGCTTCGTCGCCTGCTCGATCGCGATGCTCGCGCGCGTGCGCGACCGCCGGGCGCTGCGCCTGCTCGGCGCCGACTCGGGCGCGGGCATGCTCGCGCGCCGCGTGCTGCCCGCGATCGTGATCGTGCCGATCGTCCTCGGTTGGGCGCGCATGCGCGCGCAGGACGCGGGCTGGTTCGGAGCCGAGATCGGCGCGACGCTGTACGTGATCGCCGTGATCATCTGGTGCGCGCTCGTGCTCTGGTGGGGCGTAGAGGCGGTCGACGCGCGCGAACGCGTGCTCGCCGCGCTGAACGAGCGCCAGCGCCTCGCCGACATGGCGCTCGCGAATTCGCGCGACCAGATCACCGTGGTCGATTCGCAGTGGCGCTACGCGTACGTGAACGAGCGCGTGCTCGAGCTCAACGACGCGCGCCGCGAGGACATGCTCGGCGCGACCATGTGGTCGCGCTACCCGCAGATGCTGGGCACGGAGTTCGAGGCGCTGGCGCGCCGTGCGATGGCGCAGCGCACGCGCGAGTCGCTCGACTACCTGCACCCGCTGCGGCAACGGTGGTACGAAGTGCGCATCGAGCCGACGCCGGACGGCGGGCTCGCGTTCGTCGCGCTCGACGTCACCGAGCGGCGCGAGCTCGAGGCCGAGCTGGAGCTCGCGGGCCGGCGCAAGGACGAGTTCCTCGCCACGCTCGCGCACGAACTGCGCAACCCGCTCGCACCGATCCGCACGTCGCTCGAGATCATCAAGCGCGCGCAGGGCGACGCCGCGCTCGTCGAGCGGGCGCGCGCGACCGCGGAGCGGCAGATGGCGCTCGTGGTGCGGCTGATCGACGACCTGCTCGACGTCTCGCGCATCACGCGCAACAAGCTCGCGCTGCGGCTCGCGCCCACCACGCTGCAGGCGGCGATCGAGGACGCGGTGGAGACGACGAAGCCGCAGTTCCACGCCGCGCAGGCGACGCTGCACGTGTCGGTGCCACCGGAACCGGTGTCGCTGGAGGCCGACCGCGTGCGCCTCGCGCAGGTGTTCGCGAACCTGCTCGGCAACGCGTGCAAGTATGGCGACGCCGGTAATGAAGTCTGGCTGGACGCACGCGTCGCCGGCAGCGAGGCGATCGTGGCAGTGCGCGACCGCGGGATCGGCATCCACCCTGCGATGCTCGAGCACATCTTCGGCATGTTCTCGCAGGTCGACGCGTCGCTCGAGCGCTCGCGCGGCGGCCTCGGCATCGGCCTGACGCTCGTCCGCCAGCTCGTGCAGCTGCACGGCGGTCGCGTGACGGCGCACAGCGAAGGCGAGGGCAAGGGAAGCACGTTCACCGTGCACCTGCCGCTCGTTCCGGTGGCGCAGCCCGTCGGCGCCGACACGACCGCGCCGGTGGCCTGAACGGCGGCACGACGCCGCAGACGGAAGGCGCCGCGTCCGTGTAGCTGTGCACGCGCGACCCGGGTAGTCTGGACGCATGCGCATCCGGGTCGTTTTGACGCTCGCGTTGCTGCTGCTGTTCGCGCCGCCCGCCGCGCTGGGCGACGCTGCGCGTGCGCCGAACACGGAGCCGCCCGCGATCGCCGCGCTGCGCGCGAGCCAGGACCGTTCAGCCACGGCGCTGCGCGACCACGCGCGCGAGCTGGAGGCCGTGTCGAAGGATCCCGTCGCGCGCGCCTGGGCGAAGCTCGCCGTCGCGGAGTTCGAGAACGACCGCGAGGACGCGGAGGCCGCGCTCGGGTTGCTCGACGAAGTGCTCGACGAGGCGCGCAAGCTGGCCGTTCCCGACCTCGAGCTGGCGGCGCTCGTGCGCAAGAGTACGGTGCTCGTGAACCGTGGTCGCTCGGCCGAGACCGGGTCCGTGCTCGTCGAGATGCAGAAGCTGGTCGATGCCAGCGGCGACGCCGGCTGGCGCGCGCAGTGGTTGCACGAGCGCGGCGTGCTGGAGCGCAAGCTCGGCCGGTTCGACGGCGCGCTGCGCTTCTTCGAGCAGGCGCTCGCGATCCAGCGCGACCTGCACGACGACCGCGCCGTCGCGCGCGAGCTCAATTCGATCGGCAACCTGCACGGCCGCACCGGCCGCTTCGCCGACGCGCTGCTCGCGCACAACGAGGCGCTGCGGCTCTCGCGCGGCGCGAACGACCGCGCCGAAGCGGCGCGCAGCCTGCGCATGCTCGGCATCCTCTATCGCAACCTCGACGACGAGGAGCTCGGCAGCAAGTACCTGCGCGAGGCGCTCGAGAACGTGGAGGAGCGCAACCGGCGCGAGGCGATCGCGCTGAACGGCGAGCTGTCGATGTCGCTCATGGTGCTCGGGCGGCTCGACGAGGCGGCCGGGCACGCGGAGCAGGCCGCCGAGCTCGCCGATCGCTCGGGCAGCCCGCCGAACAAGGTGAACGCGTACACGCGCATGGCCGAGTTGAGGCTCGCGCAGGATCGGCTCGACGAAGCACGGATGTGGGCCGACAAGGCATTCGCGCTGTTCGGCTCGGTCGCGATCCGCGACCAGATCCTGTTGCACATCACGCGCGCGCGAGTCGCGGCCGCGCGCGGCGAGAACGCCGCGGCGCTCGCCGAAGCGCAGGAGACGCTCGCCGCCACGCGCAAGATCGGCGACCGCATCCTCGAACGCTCGGTGCTCGACCTGCTCTCCGAGCAGCAGATGCTCGCGGGCGACGCGAAGAGCGCGTTCGTGACGCGCAAGGCGCACCAGGCGCTCGACAAGGAACTCGCGATGGACATGGCGGCGCGCCGCATCGCCGTGCTGGAGACCAGCCTCGACCGGCAGCGCAGCGAAGCCGAGCGCGAGCTGCTGTCGCGCGACAACGAGATCCAGGCGCTGCAGATCACGCGCCAGCGCTGGACCGGCGCCGCGATGGCGGTCGGCATCACGGCGCTCATCGCAGTCGCCGCGCTGCTGTACGGGCGCTATCGCCAGTCCGAGCTCGGCAACGCGCGCCTCACGCAGAGCCGCGACGAGCTGCAGCGCCTGCACAAGGCGCTCGTCGATTCCTCTGCCGAGCTCGCGCGCGTCGCGCACACCGACGCGCTCACCGGCCTGCCGAACCGGCGCGCGATGACCGACCTGCTCGAGGCGCGATTGCGGCGGGCACGCGGCTCCGGTCGACCGGTTGCCGTGGTGCTGCTCGACATCGACCGCTTCAAGGCGATCAACGACGAGCACGGCCACCTCGCGGGCGACGAGGTGCTGCGGCAGGTCGCGACGCGTTTGCGCGCGGCGCTGCCCGCGGCAGCGGAGATCGGCCGCTGGGGCGGCGAGGAATTCCTCGCGGTCGTCGACGACTGCTCGCTCAGCGCCGCGCGCGAGATCGCGGAGCGGCTGCGTGCCGCGCTCGCCGACCAGCCGCTCGACGTCAGCGGCAAGCCGCTCGCCGTGACGGCAAGCTTCGGCGTCGCGAGCCTGCCCGCACCGAGCGCGGACGCGATCGACCCGCTGGTCGGCGCCGCCGACCATGCGCTCTATCGCGCGAAGAACGGCGGCCGCAACCGGGTAGAAGCTGCGGTGTAGCGCGGGCAACTGCGCTGCCCGAGGTGCGAAGCATCGCGATGTCGGGCAGCGAGGCTGCCCGACCTACTGCGATTCGGTCGCGGTTCGCGACACGCAGCCGACGGCAGGGCAATTCTTCCAGAAGCCCGTGCCGTCCGGCTCGCACGGCGCGAACGACTCGCCGACGTAGGGCATGCCGACGCAACGCGCGTCGGCGCGGCACGAGGCCTCGTCGGCGTGCTCGCCGCAGACGTCGCCTTCCGGCGACGGACACCAGTCCCGCGTGGACGAGCCGCACGGTGCGACGGGCGCGTCGCCGCTCGTCGTCTCGCTCGAGCCGGCGTCGCTCGGCGCCGACGCGCACGATGCCAGCAGCACGAGCAGCACCATCGCCGCGGGTTTCATCGTCATTCCGATTGCTCCGTTCATTTCAGAAATCGTCCTCGATCATGTCCATGTTCACGGTGTCGCCCGTGTACGTGGCAGCGCTCGTCGGCGTGATCGAAAAATGCCCGCCGCCGTTCGCGGCGACGTCGGGCCACCAGCCGTTCGGGTCGCCGCCGGCCCACCACGTCCAGCCGACGAGCGTGTTCGGTTGCGAATCGAAGTAGGACACGAAGTCGGCCCACGCCTGCGGCGCCAGCGGCTCGTTCGCGTAGAAGCCGATTTCGCCGAGCCAGACCTGGTAACCGCGCAGCGCCGCTTCGTTCACTACCACCTGCAGGTGCAGGCGCGCGGCATCGATGGACGTGATGCCCGTGGTGCTGCCGCCTTCGTCGGCGTCGAGGTAGGTGTGCACCTCGGCCGCGATGTTGTTCGCCGGGTCCGACAACGGCTGCCCGACGCCGTTGGCATTCAGCCAGCCGTACGCGTTCGAGCGCTGCGGCACGCCCGTATCGTAGAAATTCGACGTCCACGTGCTCGCGGCCGTGTAGCCGTTGCCCGGCACGTAGATGCGTTGCGTGGAGCCCGTCGCGCGGATCGCGGTGATCGCGGCCTGCGCGGAAGCGAACCACGACATCGTCGACATGTCGTTCGGCTCGTTGATGAGCCCGTACGAGACCCGCGGGTTGTTGCGGAAGATCGTCGCCATGCGCGACCAGAAATCCGCGAAGGCAGCGGTCGGCACGGCACCCGAGCCCACGACGTTGCCGCGATAGCGCGCCCCGCCGGCGCCGCCGCCGGCGTTCGTGTCCCAGGGCTCGACGATCACGGTCATGCCACGCACGTTCGTCGCGTAGTCGACGATGCGCTTGTAGTTGTTGAAGTACAGCGTGTGGTTCGCCGTGAGCGCGGACGGGATCGCGCCGTTCAACTGCGGCTGCATGCACTCCCACGAGAACAGGAAGCGCAGCGCCGTGGCGCGCTTGCCCGCGAAGTAGTCGACGGTGCGCTCGTCGTGGCGCGGGTAGTTCGTGCCTTCGATCGGGCCGCCGGCCTGGTCGCACACCTGGTAGGCCATCTCCATGCCGACGAGGTTCGTGCCGCGGAAGCGCAGCGCCGTCTCGAACCCGTCCGCGAAGATCGCGGTGCCGCCGGCGATCGCGGCGGCAGGAACGAGGGCCAGCAGGCACAGCCATCGCGGTCGCACGGGCGCGTCCTTTCCAGCGAGACCGAGGCAGCTTACTCCGTTGCCGATCGCGCGAAGTCGCGGCGCGCCGGCGTCGAACCGGGCGATACTCGCGGGCACGGAGGGCCGTCGATGCTCGCCGTCGCCATGCTGCTGCTGTCCACCGTGCAGGCCGGGGCCGATACCGGCCCGCTCGCCGCCGCAAATGCGCTGCTCGACGCCTGGCGCGAGGCCGATGTCGCGAAAGCGGAGCGCGTGCTGCACCGCGACTTTCGTGAAATGACGATGCACGCAAAGGGCGAGGGCTGGTCGATCACGCCCGTGACGCGCGAGCGCCTGCTCGGTGCGATGGCAGGCGTGAAGCCCGGCGAATGGGACGACACGTTGCTCGATCCGGTCGTGCACGTCGACGGCACGATCGCGGTGGTCTGGTCGCGTTACCGTTTCCGCACGCCATACACCGAAGCCGGCGTGTTCCACGACGACGCCCACTGTGGCATCGCCACGTTCCAGCTGTATTTCGACGAGGGCCGCTGGCAGGTGGTCCAGTTCGCCGACACGCACGCCGACTGCACCGCGCCGAGGTAGGCGCGCGTCGCGCGGCCTGCCCGCAATCCGCCCGAATTCGCCGCCGATTGCGCCGCGGTCGGACGCAATGCGCGCCGCGCGTGTGCATTGAATGGCACCACGGGTCGCGCGGGGGAAACCGGCAGCGGCTCGCCCCGAAAACACACACAGGAGATCGAAGCCGTGTCCGAGAGGGCCGAGTGGCTGGCGCAGAACGCGCGCCGCATCGCGAACCCACGCCTGCTGGCGCTCGCCGCCATCGCGGTGGCGGGCTGGTTCGTCGTCACGCATCCGCCGACGCAGACCGTTGCGCACGGCGAGTCGGGCATCCGCGTCAACCGCCTGACCGGCAGCTTCTCGCAGGTCGGCGAGGGCGTCGTCGTGATGGTTCCCGGCGTGCACGAGTTGCGCAGCTATCCGCTGCGCGACCAGGTGTACAAGCCGGTGCGCAGCGCGAAGGCGAACGGCGAGGCGCCGTTCCAGTCGTCCGAAGGCCTCTCGATCGGCGTCGAGCTGCAGATCCGCTATGCGCTCGACCCGAACCGCCTCATCGCGCTGCAGGGCACGCTGCCCACCGACATCGGCACCGAGCGCGTCGAGCCGGCCGCGCAGGGCACGCTCTACAAGGTGTTCACGAAGTACACCGTGCGCGAGATCTTCTCGAACAAGCGCCAGCAGATCCAGGAGGAGATCGAGAAGGAGCTGCGGCCGAAGCTGCTGGCCGACGGCATCGTCCTGAAGTCCGTGATGATGGGCAACGTGGACCTGCCGGCCGATTACCGCGCCGGCATGGACCAGCTGCTCGCGGTCGAGCTGGAGTCCGAGCGCATGAAGTACACGCTCGAGCTGAAGGAGAAGCAGCTCAAGGAAGCGGAGATGCAGGCCGACTCCGAGAAGATGGTGCGCGAGAAGGCCGCGGAAGCCGCGGGCCAGGAACAGATCATCGCCGCGAAGGCGCAGGCCGAGGCGATGAAGCACGTGATCCCGTTCAAGCAGAAGCAGATCGAGCAGCGCCAGCTCGAGGCGGAGGCCGAGAAGGCCGCGCGCATCAAGCAGGCGGAAGCAACGGCCGATGCGCGCCGCATCGAGGCCGCCGGCGAAGCCGACTCGCGGCGCAAGCTCGCGGAAGTGGAGGCGGAACGCCTCGAGAAGCTCGGCAAGGTGGCGAGCGACCAGCTCGCGCGCGACGGCGAGCTCGTCAGCAGGCACCCGCTGCTGATCCAGAAGACGCTGGTCGACAAGCTGTCCGACAAGGTGTCGGTGATCATCGCGCCGCCGCCGGCCAACGGCGGGTTCGTGGGCGATGCGCTCACCGGCGGCATCCGCACGGCGAGCGCGGGGTCGCAATGAACCACCGACGTCGCCACGACGACCGCAGGTCCGGTGCCGTTCCCCTGGCGCTCGCCGCACTGCTGCTCGTGATGCTGCTCTGCACGGCGACCGCGCGCGCGGCGGAAGCGCCCGCGTATCCGACCGCCATCGTCACGCAGGACAAGTCGCTGCTGCGCGCCGCGCCGAAGGGTTCGGCGCAGCGCCAGGCGATCCTCTGGCAGGGCGACACGCTCGAGGTGCGCGGCGAGCGCTTCGACTGGCTGCAGGTATACGACCATCGCCGCGAGCGCGCGGGCTGGGTGCGCGCGGTGCAGGTGCGGCGCGTGTCGCTCGCGCCGGAGGACGCCGGCGAATTGCTCGCCGTCACGCGCTTCCTGCGCGACACGCCCGGCGCGGAAGCGCTCGGCATGGCGTACGCGGCGGCGTTCCTGAAGGCGGCCGCGCCCGACGCGATCGGCAGCGAGGCGTTCGATGCGTTCGGCACGTTCGCCGATCGCCTGGCGCGGCGTGCGTCCGCGCGCACCGCGCAAGCCGACGACGACGTGATTTCCGCACACCTCGAGGTGGCGGCGAGCCTCGGCGCCACGATCCGCAGCTTCGAGTCCGACGGCCGCATGCAGCTCTGCTACGACGGCGAAGCGTTCCGCCGCGTGCTGGCACTGCCCGCGACGGACGGGATGCGCGCGCGTGCGGCGCTCGCGCTCACGCGGCCCGAGTGCGTCGACCCGTCGCTCACCGTCACGCAACGCCACGAGCTCGACGCATGGCGCGCCGACGTGCTGTCGCGCGTGCCGCGCACGAACCTGCCCGAGCACGTGAAGAACCGCCTGCGCCTGCGCAACGCCGCGGTGCTCTCGTCGCTCGCGTTCCAGGAGATGCGCCGCGGCAACGCAGCGAACGAGGTCGCGCAGCAGGCGCTCGCCGAGCTCGCCGCGGTCGACGTGCTGCAGCTCGCGGAGGAGGATCGGCCCGCGTACGACGACGCCGCGCTGCGCGTGGGCGCGTCGCGCTGGGCCGCGCAACCGGTCGCCCCGGTGAAGGGCCTCGCCATCGCGACGACGAAGGGCGAGCCCGGCCAGACCTGCATCGACCTGGTCGACGCGAAGGGCACGAAGCTGATGGAAGCGAAATGTACGTACGGCGTGGTGTGGAATGCATCGCAGCGCGCGAACGCCGCGGGCACCGCGCTCACGCTCGCCGTACAGCCGCTGGAAGGCTGGCGCGAGCTCTGGTTGTTCCGCCGCGTCGGCACGCAATGGCAGATCGACGTGCTGCCGCCCGCGATCGGTGCGCCCGAGCTCGGCTACCTGGAGTTCGCGGGCTGGGTGCCGAACGCACCGCAGTTCCTCGCTGCGCGCGAAGCGCGCGTCGATGGCCAGTACCGGCGCACGTTCGAGCTGATCGACCTGCGCACGCTGGTCGTCGCGAACAAGGCCGACCAGCCGTCGTCGCTCAGCGCGTTCCACCGCTGGCAGGACGCAGGCTGGAAGGGCAGCACCGTCGCCCTGCGTTGAGTCACTCGAATCCGTTCGCGAACACCGGGTCGACGACCTCCTGCGTCGTCGCCTCGATCACGAAGAACGTGGCGAAGTCGACCATGATCGTGGCGCGGAACGTCACCGTGCCCGTGCCCACGGGCGGCGCGCTCCAGGTGAACGCGACGGGTGGCGCCCTGGACGCAGCACTCGAATGGGTGAGCGTGTTCGTGTCGCTGCCGAAGCAGTTGATCACGCCGCGGTATCCCGCGGGGAACTGCCAGGTGCCGGCGCGACCGCCGGCGCCGCTGGCGAACAGCAGCAGGCCCTTGAACGGCGTGGTGCCGGTAAGCGTCACCGTGGTCGGCGTGCCGCCCTGGTAGGTCGCCGGCACCGACAGCGTGTAGCCGCCGCTGCCGGGCGATGCCGAGAATCCGTGCTGCGGAACGGCGCAATCCGTCGAACCGTCGGAGAATGCGCGCGCGCAGAGCGGCATCGACAGGAACGCTGCGAACAGCAGGCGCGCGATCACTTGCGTTCCAGCCTGGCAATGCGCGCCTCGAGCTCGGCATTGCGCTGTTCGAGTCGCTCGTTGCGCACGGACAGTTCCTGGATCGCGGCGATCGCCGTGATGAGCGCGGGATAGGTATCGACCTGGAGGATGGCCGCGTTCGGCGTGCCTTTCGCGGCACCGGGCACGGTTTCACCGGATGGCGTGACGGCGTCCGGGAACACCTGCGCGAACTCCTGCGCGACGACGTTGTAATAGCGCTCGTCGGACAGCTCGGGATGCGCGGCGAGGTACTCGGGCGTGTAGCGGAACGTCACGGGTCGCACGCGCATGAGCGTGTCGAGCGCGCTCGCCACGGGTGCGACCTGGCGCTTGATCCGTGCGTCGGAATTCGCCAGCCAGGAGCCGGCGGCAGACTTCGATGCGGTGCCGTTCACTTCGAGCGCGTTGCCGGCTGCGTCGTCGGGCGCGCGGCCGATACCGACCTTGCCGGACGCAGTGATCGACATCCTCGTGTTGTTGCCGCCGGTGCGGAACTGCAGCCCGTTCGGCAGGCCGGAGTTGTAGACAATGCCGCCGTTTGCGCTGGAATCCTCGTCGCCGAACAGCACGCCGCGCTCGCTCGTGGAAGGCGACACGATGCGCACGAACGTCGCGCTCGCACCTTCGAACACGGCCGCGTTACCGCTGCCGAACGTGGCGCCCGACGTGCCGCGGCGAACGTGCAGCGTGCCGCCGGGATCGCGCACGTTGATGCCCACGCCGTTCGCGGCGTCGACGAGGAACTCGCCATTCGAAGGCTGGCCCGCGGGCAGCTGCGCGTTCGTGAACGCGACGCCGCCGCCGGCGCGCACCAGGAACTGCTTGCCGCCGGTCGAGACGAAGTCGGCGTTCACGTTGTCGGCGAACACGAACGTGCCGTTGTCCGCGCTGCTCGTGCCTTCCGGCGCGATGCCGGAGCCGGGCACCGAGCGGACCTTCGCGAACAGGCCCATCGCGACGCTGCCTTCGCCGGCCGCCACGTTGAACGAGCCGATCGCCGTGCCGCCGATGTCGGCGACATTGTCGCGGCCACCGACGATCGTGCCGAAGTAGTGCGCCCTGTTGTTGTAGCCGCCACCGATCGTGCCGTAGTCGCCCGAGATGCGGTTGTTCCCGACGACGTTGTCGAGGATACCGCCGCCGCCGGCGATCGTTCCGCCTTCGACGCCGGCGTCGAACGTGTTCGGGCCGGCGACGATATTCATGGCGCTATCGCCCGCGCCGTTGTCGGCCGGCGTCGCGCGAAACGCGCGGACGCTGTTCACGCGGATCTCGAACGGCTTGTCGTCGACGGTGCCGAGGAAATCGATGGGCGGGTTCGTGCCCGCGTTGCCGTCGCGCGACCACGCGTTGATCGTGCCCACGTCGTCGGGTTCGCACGCGACCGTGCCGTTGCTGGCGATCGATCGGATGGACGATCCTGCCGCGCAGGTGCTCGCGACACGCTGCTGGACCTGGCTCGCGTCGATGTCCACGCCCGTGACGCTGCCGTTCGCGATGTCGGCAGAGACGATGCTGTTGTCGACGATCGCCGCCGAGTTCACCGCATTCGTGTCCGCGACCGTCGCGACCTGCGCATGTTGCGCGCCCGGGACCGGCACGAGCGGCTGCCGCGGCAGCAGCAGCTGGAACGGATTCCCGCTGCCGCTGCGGCGTGTCGCGATCTCGAGGAACGCGGACTGACCAGCGAACGCAGCACCGAAATCGATCGTCGTGGTGAAGACGCCGGTGCGCACCTGCACGGCGTCGCGCTGGACGAGCGTGCCGCCGCTCGTGCACGCCGCATCGCCGCACAGGCGGAACTGGAAGTCGTGGTTCACGTTCACCGCGACGCCGTTGTCGTCGAGGCGGCCCTGGTAGGTGAACGCCGTGCCCGATTGCGCATGGGCCGCGAGCGGCAGCAACGTCAGCAGCAGTGCGAAGAGCCTCATGGAGTTCTCCAGGGTCATTCGAAACCGTCGGCCAGCAGCACGTCGGCTGCGGCCGCCTCGTCCTCCGGCCAGAACCCGCCGCGTAGTCGCAGCGTGCCGCCCGTCATCTGCCCGGTCGGCGCCGGGCCGGCGCACACCAGTGCGATCGTGCCGTCCAGTCGGTAAGCGGCGCCCGTGGCGGTGCCGCCGCCGTTCGCGACGAGCGACTGGCTGATGCGCAAGGTGCCGCCGGACTGCGCGTGCGGCGTCGCCGGCAGCAGGGCGAGCAGCGCGACGAGGATCCGGTGGCGATGGAATCGTGCGATCACGGGCGCTCTCCGCGTGCTGCCGGGACGCCGTTCTCGCGCATCGCGTCCGCGCATGTCGCGACGGAACGCGGAAGCAATCGGGAAGGATTTATTCCCTGTCGCGCTAATGGGTTAGGCTCTGCCCGAACCATGGCCGCGATCCCCGAACCCGGCACCGCGATCCACCGCTTCGGCGCGGCCGAGCTCGACGAACGCGTGCGCGAGCTGCGCATCGGCGGGCATCCGGTGCCGGTGGAGGCAAAACCGTTCGACGTGCTCGTGCAGCTCGCGCGCCGTCCGGGTGAGACGCTCACGAAGGACGAGCTGCTCGATGCCGTCTGGCCAGGGCGCGTGGTCACCGAAGGCGTGCTCGCGAAGTGCGTGATGAAGCTGCGCGCGTTGCTCGGCGACGACGAGCAGGCCGTGATCCGCACCGTGCACGGCTACGGCTATCGGCTCGGCGTGCCCGTGGAGTCGCGCGTGGCGGGCGAGGCGCGCGCGTTCGAGCCGCATGCCGGGGACACGGTGCCGCATCGACCGAACTGGCGGCTGGTGCGCGCGCTCGGCGAGGGCGGCCATGCGCTCGTATGGCTGGCCGAGCATGCGAAGACGCGCGAGCAACGCGTGTTCAAGTACGCGCGCGACGGCGCGACGCTCACCGCGCTCAAGCGCGAAGTCACGCTGTACCGCGTGCTGCGCGAATCGCTCGGCGACGATGCCGCCATCGTGCGCATCCTCGACTGGAACACCGATGAGCCGCCGTACCACATCGAGGCGGAGTTCGTCGCGGGCGGCAACCTCGCCGAGTGGCACGCGGCGCATCCCGATGCGCCGCTCGCGCAGCGCCTCGACCTCGTGGCGCAATGCGCCGAGGCGGTGTCGCTCGCGCATCGCGTCGGCGTGCTGCACAAGGACCTGAAGCCTGGCAACGTGCTCGTGCGCGATGCCGGCGACGCGCCGCGCGCGGTCCTGTGCGACTTCGGTGTCGGCGCGCTGCTCGATCCCGAGCGGCTCGCGGCGCTCGGCATCACGCGCCATGGCTTCACGCGCACGCGCGCCGGCGACGACACGTCGGGCACGCCGCTCTACCTCGCGCCGGAAGTCGTGGCGGGCGAGCCGTCCACCACGCGCTCCGACGTGTATGCGCTCGGCGTGATGCTCTACCAGCTCGCGATCGGCAACCTCGCGAAGCCGCTCGGCGCGGGCTGGGAACGCGACGTCGACGACGAGTTGCTGCGCGAGGACATCGCGGCGGCGGCCGACGTCGACCCGCGTCGTCGGCTGGCCGACGCGGGCGAGCTCGCGCAGCGCCTGCGCTCGCTCGACGCGCGACGCGCGCAACGCGCGGCCGAGCGCGCGGCGCTTGCCGAGACCGAACGACTGCGCGCGAATGCCGAGCGCCAGCACGTGCGTCGCCGCTGGCAGGGCACGCTGGTGGCGGTGCTCGTCGCCGGCATCGGCGTCTCGTCGTGGCTCGCGCTGCGCGCGCAACGCGAGGCGACGCGTGCCGCGCGCGAAGCGGAGACCGCGGCCGCCGTGAACTCGTTCCTCACCGAAGACCTGTTGCCGGCCGCGAACCCGTACAGCGCCGGCCGCAGCGACGTGCGCGTCGAAGAAGTGCTCGATGCGGCGGCTGCGCGCGTCGGCGCGCGCTTCGCGGGCAAGCCCGCCGTGGAGTCCGCGATCCGCCGCACGCTCGGCTCGAGCTACGTGGGGATCGGCCGCTACGACAGCGGGCGCGAGCAGCTCGACCGCGCACTGGCGCTCGCGACGGGCGACGCCGTGGCGTCGCGCGCGATCCGCGCGGAGCTCGCGGAAACCGCCGAGCTCGACTCGCGCTACGACGACGCGAAGGCGATTTCGATCGAGCTGCGCGACGCCGCCAGGGCGGCGGGCGATGTCGAGGATGCCTGGCGCTGGGAGGTGGAGCTTGCGCGGCTGGCCTATCTCGCGGGCGATGCGGACGCGTCCGTCGCGACGCTCTCCACACTCGTCCCGCGCATCGCGGCGGCACTCGGCGACGCACATCCGGTGACGATGGGCGCACGCAGCGAGCTCGCGCTCGGCCTGGAGAAGCTCGGCCGCTACGAGGATGCGGAGCGCGAGCAGCGCGCCGTGCTCGCGTGGCACGAGCGCCGCGACGGCGCGGACGCGATCGCGACGATCGCCGAGCGCCAGAATCTCGCGGTGACGCTGCGCAACGCCGGGCGCACCGACGACGCGATCGCGATCGAGCGCGAGGTGCTGGCCGCGCGCACGCGCATCTTCGGCGACGCACACGGGCAGGTGCAGAACGCGAAGAACGAGCTCGCGAGCATGCTGCAGGACGCGCAGCAGTACGCACCCGCGGAAGCGCTGTTCCGTGAAGTGCTCGCGCAGCGCGAGGCGACGCTCGGCGACCGCCACGAAGCGACGCGCAACAGCCTGAACAACCTCGGGCTCGTGCTCTCGCTGCAGGGCAAGCTCGACGAAGCCGAGCCGCTCTACCGGCGCGCGCTCGCCGTCGAGCGCGAGCTGCTCGGGCCCGACCACCTCGACGTGCTGATCCTCGAGCACAACCTCGCCGGGTTGTTGCGCAAACGCGGCCAGCTCGCGGAAGCGGAGGCGATGCATCGCGACGTCGTCGAGCGGGTTGCGCGCACGCTGCCGCCCGAGCGCCCCGAGCAGGGCCTGTTCCGCGTCGGCCTCGCGCAGGACCTGCAGGCCGCGAAGCGCTGGTCCGAAGCCGATGCCGAGTTCGCGAGGGCGCGCGAGCAGCTCGTGGCGGCACTCGGCCCGGACCATGCGCGCATCGCGAAGCTCGACGAAATGCGCGCCGCGCTGCGCGAGCAGCGAGACGCGGCAAGATGACGGCAGGTGGCGCAGTCGCGGCAGACGACTGAAGCTGCGCCATCCCTGGCGCTGGCGCGCTTCGTCGGGACGCACTTTCGGACGTCCTGTCCTCAACCGCGCGGCGCCCGAGGGCGACGCGCGATCGCGCCGAACGATTTCGACACCTTGCTGCTGCACGAGCTCGGGCACGCGATGGGGATGGCGCATCCGCCATTCGATGGCTCCTGCCCGGTGATGCAGGTGGCGGCGCCGTGCCTCGGGCGCATCAACCGCGTGCCCGATGCCGACGACCTCGCCGGCCTCCGCTTCCTCTATGGGCCGGTCTTCGCAAACGGCTTCGAGTAGCCAACTTTCCGCACTGGTGCCCGCCCGGACGGGGCGGCACGATGCCGTCGTGAAGACCACGATCGCGATCCTCGCCGCTGCGCTGCTCGCGTCCATCTGCTTCGGATGGTCGCAATCGCGGCAACGCGCGCAGGCCGTCGCGGCCGCCACCCACGCCGGGGCCGATGCGAAGCGTGCCGAGGCGGCGCGGGCAGCCGCCCAAGCGAAGCTCGGTGCGTACGACCGCATGTTCTCGGCGGGCAATGCCACGATCGCGGGTCGCCCCGACGTGTCGTTCCGCGACGCGCTCGCGAGCGGTGCGGAACGCATCGGCGACCTGCCGGCCGCCGCGCGCGCGAGCGCGCTGTTCGCGCTCGCGGAGGCGCGCAGGAACATCGGCGACATCGAGGCGTCGCTCGTCGGCTACCAGGAAGCCGCGACAGCCGCGCGCGAAGCGAACGACGTGCGCACGCGCCTGCGTGCGCAACTGCGTCGCTCGGAGCTGCTGCAGCAGCACGTCAGCCATCGCGAATTCGTTGCGGCGTACGACGAGCTCGCTGCCGATCCCGCGCTGGCCGGCGATGCGCTCGTGCATGCCGCCAACCTCCTGCTCGGCGCGGACGACGCGCGTTGGCTCGGCCACGTCGCCGTCGGCGACGAACGCGCCGACCGTGCGCTCGCGCTCTGGCCGGTGCCGGAAGCCGACGGGGACGAGGTGCTGCGTGCGGAGCTCGAATCGCGCGTGCTCATCGAACAGGCGCGGCGCGGTGCGGGCGACGCCGCCGCGGCGCGCGAGCGCGTCGAACGCATGCGCGAAGCCGCCAACCGGTTGCGCGCCACGCTGGGCGACGAACATCCGGCGCTGGTCGCATTGCGCGCATGCGCCGACCTGTCGACGGGCGGGGCGCTCGCGGGATTGCTCGATCAGACGCGTCGTGCGGCGATCGACCACGGCGCGGGACATCCTGCCGT
Organism: uncultured Pseudomonadota bacterium; assembly: GCA_937996755.1. Lineage (GTDB taxonomy): Bacteria > Pseudomonadota > Gammaproteobacteria > Xanthomonadales > Ahniellaceae > CALKUS01. Next base: position 16,491 of record CALKUS010000109.1, read on the forward strand.
GCAGGCACGCATCGACGTCCTGCTCGACCGTGGTGCCGCGCGGTCCGATGCCGGCTCGCGCGCAGCCATCGAGCAGCTCGCGCTGCAGTCGGCCCGGGCGGTGCCGCTGGGCGACCGCTGGCGCGCACGCACGATCGCCGCCGTGCTCGCCACGAACGACGCGCTCGTCGAGCCGATCACGCCGGAGGAAGTCGTCGAGCTCGGGCGGATGCGCTGTCGCGACGCGCCGGACGGCGATCCCGATTGCCTCGAAGGCCGGCAGGCCGCAGCGCAGGCGATGGTGTTCGCGAATCGGCCGCGGGAAGCGGTCGCGATCCTGCGCGCCGCGCTCGCCGAGCTGCCGGCGGATGCCGACGCCGCGCGAGTGTCCGCGCTCAACGCGCAGCTGCAGCGCGCCCTGTCGCGCGGCTGATCGCCGGGGGCGATCGCTAGAGCCCGGCGCCGTAGCGGTACTGCCACGCGATGCCGAAGATGTCGAAATCGGTGCCGAAGCGCGTGATGACGCCGCTGCTCGCGTAGAGCTTGATCGAGTGGCGCCGGTTCACCGGCATCGCGAACGTGAGCCCGAAGCGCGAGTTGTCGAGGCGGTCGTCCTTCGCGACGCCGTCCACGGTGGTCCGGCCGCCCGCGTACCACGTACCGTTCGCCGCGAGCCACATGCCGCGCTTCAGCGAGAGGACGACGCCGCCCTGCAGGCCGTACACCGCAGCCTGCTCGCGCGTACGACCGCCGAAGAAGTCGTCGTTGTCGGCGAACAGCGTGACGGGTGCGGCGAGCTCGAACGTCCAGCGTCCCACGACGTGCGAAACGCCGAGCTCCAGCTTGAGGAACGCGCGGTTCGTGCCGATGTTCACGAGACGGTCCTCGTCGTACTGGCCGAGCGGCAGCCCGAGCTGAGCGCTCGTCCCCACGATCGTGCGCTGCTGCCAGCCGGCGAATTCCGCCGGCGACAGCGCGGGTGCGCCGTACAGGTTGTACGAGAATCGGATGCGCGGATCGGCCAGGCCCGTGACGTCGCGCGACACGGGGTCGCCGTCGAACGTCGCGGTGCCGGACAGGTCGGCGTACGGCACGATGACGTCGAGCTTGCCCGAGCGGCCGCCCACGTCGAACACGTGCGCCCACGCGAGTATCGCGGTGTCGGTGTCGATGTTCGCGTCTTCGAGCGGCAGCGTCGGGTCGGCTTCGTACCCACCGCTCGCATGCGCGAAGCCCGCGATCGCGAAGCTCACGCCGACCGGGGCGTTGCTGTAGGCGCGTGGCTCGATGTCCTGCGCGCGGGCGGGCAGGGCGAATGCGCAGAGCAGCATCCCGATCGCGCGCCACGTCATGCCTCGCGCGCCCCCGCGCGCTCGCGATGCGCCGAAAACAGCCGGTTCACCACTGCGAACACGATCGCGCTCGACCAGCCCAGCAGCAGCACGCCGCTCATGCCCTCGATCGCCGCGCCCACGCGGTTGCCTTCGGGCGGCACCACGTCGCCGTAGCCGATCGTCGCGTAGGTGATGGTCGAGAAGTACAGCGCCTTGTCGAAATCCCAGTCGAGCTGCGCCCGGTAGAGGAGCGCCCACAGCGCGACCTGCGCCGTGTGCAGCAGCATCAGCGCGACGAACAGCTTGAACAGGAGCGCACAGCCGAACAACAGCGAGCGCGACTGCGCCTCGCGCACCCGGCGCTCCATGCGCACGAGCAGCGCGAACCCGCCGACCAGGTGGACGGCGACGCACGCACCCATCACCGCGAACGCTGCCAGCAGCTGCCCCATGCCGACGATTCCAGGCCCGACGCCAAGCTGCGCCGGCGGCGGCAGGGGGTCAATCGCCCCCTTGGTGGGGGTGGTTGCCGCATCCTGGAACATGGTTCGCGGCGCCAATGCCTTTCGGGCTATGCGGCGGGTGCCGCCGCGGGCGTAGGATCGCCCGGTCCCCGACCGAGGTCCACGACATGAAAAATGGCCGTCCCGCCCCCGCGCGGCTCGCGCTCGCGCTCGCCTGCGCCATCGCTGCCCCCGCGTTCGCTGCCCAGCACGGCATCATCAAGGCCGACATCGATACGTCGGCGAAGCCCTGCGACGACTTCTTCCAGTACGCGAACGGCGCCTGGCGCAAGTCGAATCCGATCCCCGATTACATGGATCGCTGGAGCCGTCGCTGGCAGTCCGGCGAGACGAACAAGGAACACGTGCGCGACATCCTCACCGAGGTGTCGGCGAAGCAGGACTGGGCGAAGGGCAGTGCCGAGCAGCTCTCGGGCGACTTCTACGCCGCATGCATGAACGAGGAAGCGGCGAACGCGCTCGGCGCGAAGCCCGTGCAGCCGTGGCTCGACGACATCGCGGCGACCAAGGACCGCGCCGGCATCGAGAAGATGATCGGCCGCCTGCACGACGTGGGCGTGGCCGTGCCGTTCGCCATCTTCGCGCAGGAAGACCTGCACGATCCGTCGCAGACGATCGCGCACGTGTATGCCGGCGGCCTCGGCATGCCCGACCGCGACTACTACATCAAGGACGAGCCGCGCTTCGTCGAGGCGCGCGCGAAGTACCTCGTGCACGTCGCAAAGATGTTCGAGCTGGCGGGCGAAAAACCGGCCGACGCGAAGCAGCACGCCGACACGGTGTTCGCGTTCGAGAAGCGCCTCGCCGAGGCCTCGCTCGACAACGTCGCGCTGCGCGACCCGAAGCTGCAGGACAACATGACCGCGTTCGCCGACCTCGAGAAGAGCGCGCCGCACTTCGCGTGGGGCGCCTACTTCGACGCGGCGAAGATGCCGAAGGATGCGCTGAACGTCACGCAGCCGAAGTTCCTCGCGCAGGTCGACAAGGAGCTCGCGTCGACGCCGGTCGCCGACTGGCAGGTGTACCTGCAGTGGCACGTGCTGAATGCGGCGGCCGACAGCCTGTCGCAGGCGTTCGTCGACGAGAACTTCGAGTTCAACGGCAGGTTCCTGTCCGGCGCGAAGACGATCAAGCCGCGCGCGATCCGTTGCGCCGAGTCCACCGACAACCTGCTCGGCGAAGCGCTCGGCAAGGCCTACGTCGCGAAGTACTTCCCGCCCGAAGCGAAGGCGCGGATGGAAGAAATGGTCAAGAACATCCTCCTGGCGATGGACGACACCATCAAGGGCCTGGAGTGGATGGACGCCGACACGAAGAAGAAGGCGCTCGAGAAGCGTGCGTCGTACATGCCGAAGATCGGCTATCCGGACAAGTGGAAGGACTACAAGGGCGTCGTCGTCACGCGCGACTCCTATTTCGACGACGTCACGTCGGCGTCGAAGTGGTTCATCGCCGACAACCGCGCGCAGGTCGGCAAGCCGACCGACCGCACGCGCTGGGGCATGACACCGCCGACCTCGAACGCGTACTACAACCCGCTGCAGAACGAGATCGTGTTCCCGGCCGGCATCCTGCAGCCGCCTGCGTTCGACGTGAACGCCACGGACGCCGTCAACTACGGTGCCATCGGCGTGGTGATCGGCCACGAGGTGAGCCACGGCTTCGACGACCAGGGCGCGCAGTTCGACGCGAAGGGACGCCTGCAGAACTGGTGGACGCCGAAGGACGCGGAAGCGTTCGCGGCGAAGGGCCAGTGCGTCGTCGACCAGTTCGAGGGCTACGAGATCGAGAAGGGCGTGCACCACAACGGCAAGCTCGTGCTCGGCGAGTCGATCGGCGACCTGGCCGGCGCGAAGATCGCGTTCCTCGCCTACCAGAAGTCGCGCGAGGGCAAGGGCCCCGAGCCGACCATCGACGGCTTCACGCCCGAGCAGCAGTTCTTCATCGCGTGGGGCCAGTGGCGCGGCGACGAGATCCGCATGGAAACGCAGCGCACGATGATCCAGGGCGACCCGCACCCGGTGGCGAAGTACCGCGTCAACGGCCCGCTCGCGAACCTGCCGCAGTTCGCGCAGGCATTCGAGTGCAAGGCCGACGCGCCGATGGTGCGCAAGCCGGCGGAGCGCTGCGAGGTCTGGTAGTTCCCGTTCTCTGCCTCCCCTGCGACGGCAGGGGTGAGACGGATCTGGAACGTCGCCCTCGGGCGACGTTTCCCGGCGACCACCAGCGCGAGCAGCGCTGGCCGGAACGGGTTGGGGAGGCGTGCCTGGAATCCGGACGAGCTACCCGTTTCCGCCGAACCGGATCTTCTCGCGAATTGCCCGTAGTTCTTTCGCCGCGATCAGGTCCTTGTCGCGGCCCAACGCTTCCTTGGCCGCGATCAGGTCGTCGAGGCTGATCGCGCGAATCCGTCGCCCGAACAATTCCACCTCGACCGCGTCGCGCGCGACGCGGTCGAAGTCGCCGACTCCCGTGATGCTGCCCAGCAGGTCGAGCGTGCCCAGGTCCGTGTCCAGGTACAGGTTGTTCAATGCCTCGCCGGGCGGTGGGTCTTCCAGGAACGACCGCTTCGGCCGGGTGAGGCGATGCACGGGATGGGCGTCGCGAAACGCGTGCCGCAGCTTTTCGAGAGTGTCCGCAGAGAGCCGGGCGCAGACATCGATGTCGCGGGTCAGCATGCTCGATCCGTGCAGCACGGCGGCGTAGCCCCCGACCAGCACGAACTCGACGCCCGCCTCACCGAGTCGAAGGAGCAATCGCTGCAGGTCGCTCACGCAAGCTCAGTCCGGCGCGTTCGAGCTCGAGGGCCAGGTTCAACGCGTCCTGGTGTTGCAGCACGCGCTGCTCGCAGGTCAAGCGGAGGTTGTCCTCCAGCAGGCCGAGGTCGATACCCGCCCGGGCGGCAATCTCGGTGTCGGAATTCGAGCTCGGCATGCATGTAGGATAGTGCAATCAGACTTGCCGGGGCGTGTCCGGAGCGACGCGCCGGGCTGCACGCTAGACTCCCGCGTCGACCCGCCTCCAGTGTTCGATGAACCATCCCCCGAATCTCGTCCGCCGCCGCCTGCTTCAGGCGGGGCTCGTCGCTACGTTGCCGGCCGGATTGCTCTCGTGCGCGAAGGATGAAGACGCGCCGCTCGTCGTCGGCGGCCTGCCGGTGACGTGCAACCTCACGCTGCCGGTCGCGTGCGTCGCGCGCGAGAAGAAGAACGAGTCGCTCGCGCCGGGCGCGAAGGCGTTCCGCTGGGAGTACAGCAAGTACAGCGGCTGGCCCGAGATCAAGGAATCGCTCATGACCGGCCAGATCCAGGCCGGCTACATGCTCGCGCCGCTGGTGATGGACCTCGCCGACAAGGGAATCCCGGTCAAGATTGTGTCGCTCGGGCACCGCTCGGGCGCCGTGATCATGGTGCGCACGGATTCGCCGTACCAGAAGTTCCGCGAGCTGGCCGGAAAGCGCATCGCGATCCCGAGCCGCTTCGCGGTCGACTACCTCTTCCTGCGCAAGATGCTCGCGCGCGAGGAGATGACGCCGGCCGACGTCGAGATCGTCGAGATGCCGCCGCCGGACATGCCCGCTGCGCTCTACGCGAACGCGGTCGACGCGTACTGCACCGGCGAGCCGTTCGGCGCGGCTGCGCAGAAGGCTGGCTACGCGCGGCCGCTGCGCATGACGCGCGACGAATGGCGCAACTACATCTGTTGCGTGCTCACCGTGCGCGAGGAGCTGATCGCGTCGAGCCCGGAACTCATCCAGGACCTCGTCGACCACGTGCAGGGCGCGGGCGTCTGGCTGGACCAGGTGCAGGGCAACCGCGACAAGGCCGTCGCGATCGCCGCGGGCCGGCGCTTCTTCAATCAGGACCCGAACATCCTGCAGTTCGTGATGGAGAATCCGACCGATCGCGTGACCTACGGCGACCTGCGCATGATCCGCGCGGAGTTCGACGAGCTCATGCAGTTGTCGATCGAGGCGGGCACGATCAAGCACGAGATCGCGTACGAGAAGTACGTGGACGAACGCTTCGCGCGCGTGCAGAAGCCGGCGGAGATTCCGCTGTGAGGTTCCTTCGCCTGATGTTCGCAGGCCTGCTCGTCGTGGCGGTTTCCGCTGCAGCGAACGCGGACGAGCTCGTGGCCGGCGTGTTCGATCCGCCGCGGATGGCGCCGGACTTCACGCTGCCCGGTTCGAACGGCGAGCCGCTGGCGCTCGCCGACTACCGCGGCAGGATCGTCGTGCTGGGGTTCGGATTCACCAACTGTACGAAAGTCTGCCCGGTCACGCTGGCGACGCTCGGCGCGGCGATGCGCGAGCTCGGCGATGCGGGCAAGGACGTGCAGGTGCTCTACATCACGGTCGATCCCGAGCGGGATACGGCCGCGCAGATGAAGAAGTACCTCGCGGCCTTCCACGAATCCTTCCGCGGCGGCACGGGCACGGAAGCGCAGCTCGCGGCGGTGCGCAAGGAATACGGGATCATGGCGGAGAAGCACGCCGGACCGGGCAACTACCAGTACGGCCACTCCTCGTTCACCTACCTCATCGACCGCGAGGGCAAGCTGCGCGCGCTGATGCCGTACGGCCATCCGGCCGCGGACTACGTGCACGACCTGCGGGCGCTGCTGGCGCAGCCGTGAACCCGTTCGCGCGTCGCAGCGCGCTCGTCGCGGCGGCGACATTGCTCGCCGGGCTGGCGTGGGCCGCCTTCGTTCCGGTACGGTTCGAGTCGCGCGAAGAGGTATTCGAGATCCCGAAGGGTACGTGGGCGCGCCGAATGGCGGGCGATCCCGTCGAGATCCTGCCCGCGCGCATCGACCTCGTGCTCCACGTGCACGACGTATTGCTGCTCAAGAATTCCGATGACGTACCGCAGGTGTTCGGACCGACCGTCATGATGCCGGGCCAGAGCTTTCGCCTTCCGTTCGCAGTGGCTTCCGACTACCAGTTCGAGTGCACGGCGCACGCGAGCGGCCAGATGGTCGTGGTCGTGCATCCCGCGCCCGATACGCCGTGGAACCGCCTGCGTCTGCGCGCGATCCGTGCGTGGAGGACGGTGACGTGAAGCCGGTTCGCGAGGTACTGCCTGCGCTCGCCGTTTTCGCGGCGCTGCTCGCGCTGTGGTGGCTGGTCGTGTGGGCTACGCAAAGCGTCGTGTTCCCGACGCCGTGGCAGGTGGTCACGGGCACGCTCGAGCTCGCCGGCGACGGCTCGTTGTGGGAGCACATCGGCGCGTCGCTGTTCCGCGTCGGCACCGGCTTCACGCTCGCGATGCTCGTCGCCGTCCCGCTCGGCCTGTGGATGGGCTGGGTGCGCGGCGCCTACGCGACGTTGAACCCCATCTTCCAGATGCTGCGCCCGATCTCGCCGATCGCGTGGATCCCGATCGCGATCCTCTGGTTCGGCGTCGGCAACGTGTCGCCGATCTTCCTCATCTTCATCTCGTCCGTGTTTCCGATGATCGTGCAGACGGTCGCGGGCGTGCACACGATCGAGCAGCGCTACCTGCGCGCCGCAGCGAACTTCGGCGTCTCGCGCCGCACGCTGTTCCGCCAGGTCGTGATCCCGGCCGTGCTGCCGCAGATCATAGTCGGCATGCGCATCGGCCTCGGCGTGGCGTGGCTCGTGGTCGTCGCGGCCGAGATGATCGCGCTGCGCTCGGGCCTCGGTTACCTCATCATCGATTCGCGCAACGCTGGCAATCGCTACGACCTCGTGATCGCGGGAATGATCATCATCGGGCTGATCGGGCTCATGCTGGACCGGCTCATGCGCGTCGCGGAAGGGATGAAGGTGGTGAGGTGGCGTTATGCCCAGTGACCACGCCAACGGCAAGGCGCCGCGCATCAGCGTCGAGGGCGTGGCGAAGAGCTTCACGACCGGGCGCGGCACGCTCGACGTGCTGGCCGACATCAGCTTCTCGGTCGCGGAAGGCGAAACCGTCGCGATCGTCGGCCCGTCGGGCTGCGGCAAGTCGACGCTGATGAGCATCATCGCCGGCTTCGAACGGCCCGATCGCGGTTCGGTCGCCATCGACGGCACGCCGCTGCGCAAGCCGAGCTCGAAGGGGATCCTGATTTCGCAGCAGGGTTCGGTGTTCCCGTGGCTGACGGTGCGCGAGAACCTGATGTTCGGGCTGAACGGCCATCGCTTCGAAGGCAAGCAGGACCTCGCCGACCACTACGCGGCGATGGTCGGGCTGAAGGGCTTCGAGAGGAGCTATCCGCACGAGCTGTCGGGCGGCATGCTCAAGCGCGCGGAGCTCGCGCGCGCGCTCGTGGTGAAGCCCGAAATCCTGTACATGGACGAGCCGTTCTCCGCGCTCGACGCGTTGCTGAGCCTGAAGATGCGCAACGAGCTGCTGCGCATCCTCGCCGAGGAGCGGCACACCGTGCTGCTCATCACGCACGACGTGGAGGAAGCGATCCACGTCGCCGACCGCGTGCTCGTGCTCTCGACGCGCCCCACGCGCATCCAGGCCACGTTCGACGTGCCGATCCCGCACCCGCGTCGCCTCGCGAGCGCGGCCGTGCAGGACCTGCGTGCGGCGATCCTGCGCGAGCTCGGCGTCGAGGCGTAGCAGCGGATTTTCCGATCGGCACTGGTCTGCCCGGGCGCGGTCGGGCCGTATACTCGGGCGAGATCACTACAGTACCCGGGAGCTCGCCATGCGCAGGAACGCGATCGTCGGATTCCTTTCGTTGCTGGTCGCCACGTCGGCAGTTGCCCAGGACGCGCCGTACCAGAAGCAGGCGCGCGACGTCTATGCGCAGATCGTCGGCATGCGCAGCTCCAAGGGGCACGGCGGCGCGAAGGCCGAGTCCGAATACCTGAAGGGCGTACTCGAGGCCGGCGGCGTCGCCACCTCCGACATCGCGCTGCTGCCGCTCGGCGAGACGCAGGCAATGGTCGTGCGTATCGCGGGCAGCGACGCATCGCGCAGGCCGATCCTGTTCTCCGCGCACATGGACGTCGTCGATGCGCGACCCGAAGACTGGCAGCGCGATCCGTTCACGTTGATCGAGGAGAACGGCAACTTCTACGGTCGCGGCACGACCGACAACAAGGCCGGCGTCGCCGCACTCGTCTCGACGATCCTGCGCATCAGGGCGGACAAGGCCGTGCCCGCGCGTACGCTCGTGTTCGCGTTCGTCGGCGACGAGGAAACCGCGATGGACACCACGAAGCTGATCGCCGCGCACGAGTGGGTGAAAAGCGCCGAATTCGCGATCAACGCGGACGCCGGCGGCGGCCTGCTCGACGACGAGACCGGCAAGCCGCTCATCTACCTCGTGCAGGGCGCGGAGAAGACCTACGCCACGTTCGAGCTGACCGTCACGAACCCCGGCGGCCACAGCTCCCGCCCGCGCGGCGACAACGCGATCTACCAGCTCGCGCACGCGCTCGTGAAGCTGGAAGCGTTCCGCTTCCCGGTGATGGCGAACGAGCTCTCGCTCGCGTACCTCGGCGCGGTGGGCAGGACGCAGGAGGGCGAGGTCGGCGCGGCGCTGCGCGCGTTCTCGGCGAACCCGAAGGACGAAGCCGCGATCGAGGTGCTCGCGAAGTCGCCGGAGTTCGTCGGCACCACGCGCACCACGTGCGTCGCGACGATGCTGGACGCGGGACACGCGGAGAACGCGTTGCCGCAGAAGGCGAAGGCCACGGTCAACTGCCGCATCTTCCCGGGCGTGGCCGTCGAGACCGTGCGCGACACGATCGCGAGCACGATCGCCGATCCCGCCATCGCGATCGCCACGCTGCAGGATCCGCAGGCGAGCCCGGTTTCGGAGATGCGCGACGACGTGATGAGCGCAATCGCCGCGTCCGTGCACGAGACTTACCCGAACGTCCCGGTCGTGCCGTACCTCGAGTCGGGCGCCACCGACGGCAAGGTGTACCGCACGGCCGGCATCCCGACGTTCGCGAGCTCGGGCCTGTTCGCGAAGCCGAGCGAGATGTTCGCGCACGGATTGAACGAGCGGCTGCCCGTCCGGGCTTTCTACGAAGGGCTCGACCACATCCACGACCTCGCCGTGAAGCTCGGCGAGGCGCACTGAAAACGCGCGCGACGCGCGTCCATGGGAGACATCCGCATGCGCCCACTCGCACTCGCCACCGCCCTGGTGCTCGTCGCGTCGTGCTCCACGCCCGCGGGCCAGCGCGAGCCGGCGCCGTTCGCCAGGGAGCGCGGCATCGTCGCGACGAGCGAGCTGCCGGCCGGTTACGTGAAGCTCGATCCGGCCGCGAAGAATTTCCTGCGCGTCTCCGGCGACCCGCTCGTGCTGGCACCGTCGGACGAGGCGAACGGCAACGTCACGCTCGCCATCGCGTCGCGCAACCACGACATGACGATGGTGTCGTTCGCCGCGACCGCGGACGGCAAGCTCAAGCTCGACTTCTACATTTCGCCGGACGGCGAGCGTTGGCAGTACACGAGCTCGTGCCCGGCGAACACCTACGAGAACTGGCCGCACGACATCACCCACATCGCCGTCGCCAATCCGCGCTACGTCACGGGCGATGCCGTGGGGATATGCGACTGACGCCCGTCGCGGCGCCGTTGCTCGGCGTCGCGTTCCTGCAGCCGGCGCGTGACGGTGCGGTCGGCGAGTTCGAAGGCGAATAGCCGCTTCAGTCGCGCACTTCGAACGGCAGCACCATGCCCGCGTCGGCATGCGTCGCGTACTGCGTGCCGGCCTGCGCGTCCTGCGCCATCGGCATCTCGCAGTGGAGCGCGTAGCGACCGGGCAGGAAGTTGCGGCGCAGCCACTTCGTGGCCGCGATGTCGTGGCTGTCGAGCGCGCCGCCGAGCGCGATCGCGGGCGTGGCGCCTTCTCGGTCCGCCTTGCGCCAGCGCAACAGGTCGTCGACGTCGAACCCGTCGAGCAGGCGGTACAGGTCGACCTCGTGCATCGAGGGGCCCGGCGTCTCGATGCGCAGCGTACGCACGCCGCTGCGGATCGGTGCCGACAGCTCGAAGCGATAGTCGACGAGCCGGACGACCGCGTCCGGTTCCGGCGGCGTGTCGTCGTGCGCACCGTCGGCGACCACGCGCAGCGCCGCGGGCTGCGTCGAGCGCGTGTGGTTCCAGCAGACCACGACGTAATCGCCGGGCTCCAGCCGGGTCCAGACCTCGGTCGACTCGCCGGGCGAGGTGAGGCCCGGGCCGGAATGATCGATCGCGCCGTCGGGGAACAGGTCGCCGCGCTGCACGGCGGCCACGAACCCGGCCGCATCCATGCCCGTCGGCAGGCGCACGAACATCGCCTCGTGGATGGCGCTGCCGCGGTTCGCGAACGCGACGTGGCGCAGGCCCGCCGGCACGCGCGCCGGGGCGACGAACCCGTCGTCGTTCGCGACGATGCGCACGGTGCCGTCGTCCGGGGCCGCCGCGAGCGCGGCATGCAACAACGCGGTGGCGAGGATGGACATGCCCGTGCCTCCAGCGAGTGGCTGATGGTTCCTACGGCACGAGGCATGGCATCCGGACTCGGCTACGCTCCACCGATGGACCGCAACCGCACGCCGCTCTGGAACGACGCGCTCGCCTATCCGGCACAGGGGCCGGCGATCCTCACGATCCTCGTGCTCGCGCTGCTGCGGTTGCTCGCGTACGTGCCGGCGTGGGGCTGGCTGCTCGACCTGGGCGTCTGGCTTGCGACGTATCGCTACGCGGCGGACGTGCTGTGGCAGAGCGCGCACGGCCGTGACGATGCGCCCGAAGGCTACAACGCGGACGCTTCCACCGGCTGGACGATGCTCGTCGCGCAGTTCGCGCTGATCCTCTTCATCCTCGCGACCAGCCTGGTGTTCGGCGGATTCGCCGGCATCGTCGCGCTCGCGCTGGCCTGCTTTGCGATGCCGGGCGTGTGCATGTCGGTGGCGATGGACGGCGACCTCGTGCACGCGATCAATCCCGCCACGTGGCTGAAGGCGGCGTCGCGGCTCGGCGGCGCGTACGTCGGCCTCGTGCTCGCGTGCGTCGTGTTCGCCGCGGCGCAGATCTACGCGCCCGTCGTCGTGCTGAAGCTGCTGCCCGGGCCGATCGCGATCGTCGTCTACCACTTCATCGCGCAGTACCTCGTGGTCGCCGCGTTCCGCGCGATGGGCCTCACCATCTTCCGCCACCGCGACGTGCTGGACTTCGCGCCGAACGAGGCGATCGTGCGGGTCGAGCGGCGCCCCGACCCGGACGCGGTGCTGATCGCCGAGGCGGACAGGCGCGCGAAGGCGGGCGACGTGGCCGGGGCGGCCGCGCACTTCGCCGCGACGATGGACGCGCGCGCCGTGTCGCCGGGCGTGCACGCGCGCTACCGCGAGCTGCTGCTGGCCGCGAACGACCGCGCCGCGCTCGCCGCGCACACGCACCGCCTCGTCGACATCGCGCTTGCGCAGGAGAAGCCGGCCGACGCGCTCGCCGCGTTGCGCGACGCGCGCCTCGTCGACATCGCATTCCTGCCGCGCCATGGCGACGCGCTCGCGGCGATCGCGCGCGAAGCCCGGCGCACGAGCGATTACAAGCTCGCGCTCGAGCTCGTCGAGGCATTGCGCGCGCGCGAGCCGAAGCACGCGGAAGGCCTGGAGCTCGCGATCATGGGCGCGCAGTTGCTGGCGCTCGAAGGTCGCGACGCCGACGGACGCGCGATGCTCGAGCGTGCCCGCTCCGACTACGCCAGGAACCCGCGGGTCGGCGAGCTCGATGCAGCGCTCACCGCGAGTGCGCCGCGCGTGCAGCGCTGAGGTACGCGTGCACGCGTTGCCCGAGCGCGCGACTTCGGGTTAGCCTGCCTTTCCCGATCCTCGCCCGTGCCGGAGGCTGCATGCTCGCTCGCCTGCTGTCGGTGGCCTTCCTGCTCGCCCTGTCGTCGGCGCCCGCGGTGGCGCAGTGCCTGGACGGCAACGGCGTCGCGGTGTGGCCGACGGCGATGACGTTCGAGCCGGCGCAACCCGCCGCCGGGGAGCCGGTGACGGCGGTGCTGGGCGCGCCGATCTCCGGCGGCATCGCGAACGCGCGCAGCGACCGCTGGGGTGCGGTGATCGAGTTGAGCGGAACCACGTTCGGCATCGACTTCACCATTCCGCCGCCGCCAACCGTGAGGCAGTTCCCGCTCGGCGCGCTGCCGCGCGGCACGTACACCGTCACGGCGAAGCTCGTGCAGGAGGACGGAACCGGCCGAGCCGTGTCGTGCCTGCCGCTGCAGGCACAGCTGGTCGTCGGCGGGGGCGGCCCGGTGCTCGAAGGCATTCCGGTGCTGTCGCACTGGCTGCCCATGGCGCTGCTCGCCGCCGCCCTGTTGGCCATGGCATGGCGCCGCTCGCAGCGATGAGTCGACTGCCCGTGGCGATCGCGCTGCTCGCGCCGATGGTGGCCGCGCGCGCCGGCGACTGCGTCGAGCCCGGCTGGAACGAAGGCGAGCCGGCACGGCTTGCCAGCATCGCTGCCACGAACGATGCGCGGACCTACTTCCTGCGCAATGCGAGCGACGCGCCCGGTTGTCCCTCGGCCGATGCGGCGTGTCGGCTGAAGGCCTATCTCGTGCCCGGCGACGAGGTCGTCGTGTGGTCGCACGACGGCGAGTATGCGTGCGCGAGCTTCAACGGCGCGAAGGGGCGCGTGACCACGGGATTCCTGCCGACCGCAGCGCTCGTATTCGCGGATCCGGCCGCACGCGACCTCGCCGACTGGCTCGGCACGTGGACGCGCGTCGAAGCCGAAATCCGCATCGAGGCCGCGGGCGAGGATCGCGTCGTGGTGAGCGGCGACGCGACCTGGGGAGCGGAAGACCCCGAGCGCGTCGAGCGCGGCGGCGTGCACATCGGCACGATCGATCCGACGACGGTCGCGATCGGCGGCGAATCCGTCGTGCGCTTCGCCACGGGCGAGGAACCGGACGACCCGGAAGACGAGTACCGTTGCCGCGTGTCGCTGCAGTTGCTCGGCGACCGGCTGCTGGTGAGCGACAACTTCCAGTGCGGCGGAGCGAACGTGAGCTTCAGCGGAACGTACGTGCGCAGCGGCCATTGACCGCTGCGCACGACGCGATGCTCAGTGCTTGCCGCGCTCCTCCGGCAGCAACAACGTTTCCGGATTCTTCGGCACCCAGCCCGCCGGCGCCAGGTCGGTGAGGCCGTAGTGCTTCACCATGCGCGCGAATGCCTCGAGCTCGCCGGCTTCGATCATGTCCTTGCGCAGCGTGGCGTTCGGATACCCCACGCGCTGCGCAGGCGTGAGCTGCTCCAGCTGGTCCATCACGAACACGTAGCGCAGGCGCAGCGCCTTCATCTCCGTCTCCAGCTCGGTCCCGCGCGCGAGTCGACGCACGATGACGGCGCCGACCATGCTCGTGATGAGGCCGCCCTTGCTGCGTCCCATGCGCAACCCCACCTGCAGGCAGTCGGCGCGCGCGGCATCCGAAAGCTGCGTCCGTGCCGGGTCGCATCGAACGACGAGCCCCTGCCAGCTCGGTAGCGGCAGGCTCCACGCTTCGAGCTGGGCGATCGTCCGGGCGACGGGTTCGTTCGGCGACAACGCCCGGGCCGGGCCGGCCAGCAAGGGCGGGACGGCTACGCTGCTCCCCGCGATCGCATCCTGGTACTCGAAGTACGCCGGTCCGAAGTAGTCGCGGAACTGCGGTGCGTTCGCCGCTTCGTGCAACGCTTCGTCGGCGCGCGGGCCCTTCGCCACGGCAGCGAGCTGCGCCCAGGTGAAGCCGTTGTCGGCGTCCAGCTCCACGAGCCGCTCCGCCGCCTCGGGGCGCGCACAGGTCGAGTCGCCGGCGCTTCCGTAGCAGTGCGTCGTCGCGACGTACCACGCGAACGCGGAACGAGGATCCGCCGCCAGCGCGCGGTCGAGCAGGCCCGGAAAGCGCGGCGGCGCGTCCATTGCATGCTCGCTGTGCCAGGCGAGGATCGCCGCGTACAGCAACGTTCTCGCATCCGTGCTTTTCGCGAACGCGTCGACGAGCTTCGTGCGGTACTCGCCACCGAGCACTTCGACGACCGCGAGCAGCAGGTCCTGCACCTGCATCACGGAGCCTTCCTTCGCGAGCGCCGTCGCGAACGCGTCGAGCACTTCCGCCTGCGCCTGCGGATCGTCGGGCAGCTTCTCGCGCAACCAGTTCACCGTGCGCGTCGCGCCGTTGATCTTGTTGCTGTAGTCGCTGGCCCCGGCATACAGGCGGACGCCGAGCCCGTTCGCGAGCTCGGCACGCCGGCGCTGTTGCGATTCGGCTGCCTGTGCGGCCACGGCCGCGGCGCGTTCCCGTTCGGCGCGCTGCCACTGCCAGGTGGAGACGCCGATGCCGAGCGCGAGTGCGACGGTCGCGACCAGCGCGGCCGCGGCGAAGCGCGGTTCGCGCGCCACCCAGCGGCGCACGCGCTCGATGCGGCCGGGAATGCGCACGCTCACGGGCACGCCCTCGCGCACGCGGCGCAGGTCGGCCGCGAATGACGCGACATCGGCGTAGCGCCGCTTCGGATCGAGGTCGAGGCAGTGCAGGCAAACGGCTGCGAGGTCGCGATCGATGTGCGGACGATGCGTGACGAGGGACTCGAGGCGTCCCGACACGGCACGCCGCACGACGTCGTCGGCCGCGCCGCGGCCGTGCGGCGAGACGCCCGCGAGCAGCTCGAACAGCACGGCGCCGAGCGAGTAGAGGTCGGTCGCCGTCGTGAGGCGGTACTGCTTGATGAGCACCTGCTCGGGCGCCATGTACGCCGGCGTGCCCGAGACTTCCTGTGCCTGCACCGAGCCGCTCGCGTCCATGCGGCGCGCGAGGCCGAAGTCGGCGATGAGCGGCGCGCCGTGTTCGTCGATCAGGATGTTCGCGGGCTTGAGGTCCAGGTGCAGCACGCCGAGGCGGTGGGCGTAGTCGAGCGCGTCGCACAACGGCAGCAACAGGTCGATCGCCTCGCGCTCGGTGAGCGGGCCGCGCGCGAGGCGCGCGCCGAGGTGCGTGCCGCGCACGAGCTGCATCGAGAAGTAGTGCAGCCCGCCGCGCGAGCCGACCTCGTACACCGGCACGATGTTCGGATGGTTGAGCCGTGCGGCGGCGCGCGCTTCGCCGAGGAAGCGTTCAACCGAAAAGTCGTCGGCCGCGCCGGCAGCAATGAACTTGATCGCGACCTCGCGATCGAGGCTGACCTGGCGCGCGCGGTACACCACGCCCATGCCGCCGGCGCCGAGCACTTCGAGCAGCTCGTAGTCGCCGAAGCGGCGCGCGACCGCGTCGTCGATGTCGAGGTCCTCGAACGGGATCGTCGCGCCGTCGCCGGCGCGCGCGAGCGCGGCGCGGGCGAGGCCGACGAGCGTGTCGGCGTGCGAAAGCTTCGTGTGCTCCGGATCGTGCAGCCTGGCTCGTTCGATGCTCATGTCCTGGCGGTCGCGGCCCGGCGGTTCCGGGCCCTCGTCCTGTCCATTACCCGTTCGGCACCGACGATGACGCGGACAGCGCGGCCGCGAGCTCGGACCACTCCGCGTCCAGCTCGGCGGGGTCGTCGAGCAGGCTGGCGAGCTCGTCGCGCATGGCCTGGGCGTGCGCGCGGCGCAGGCGCAGGAGCGAGGCGGCGAGCGCGTTCGGCGTGGCGCCGGTCGCGCCGGCCGTCGCGCGCAGCTCACCGGGCGCCGCTTCCACCATGAACGGCTGCAGCAGCGCGAATTGCGCCGCCTGGCCGCGGCGCGCGTACTCTGCCGCGATGCGTGCGAGCGCGCGCTCGGCGAGCGTCGCCGCGAATGCGCGGTCGTACGCGAGCTCGGGGCCCGCGTCGCGCGACGGCTGTTCCGCGAGCTCGTCTTCGCCGTCGACCGCGACACGCGCGCCGCGGCGCGCGTTCATCACGTAGCGGTCGAGCAGCACGCGCAGGAAGCCGCGGAACAGTTTGCCCACGCCGCACACCGGGCAGCGGTTCTTCAGGCCGCGCAGCATGGCCACGGCGAGGTCCGCCATGCTGACCCCTCTGGCCGAACAGAGGTTGTAGAGGCCCGGTACCGGGGCAGCAACGGCACGTTCGACACTACGGACGACGAAATCGAGCGACACCCAATCCCTGACAGTGGTTGCCGCAAGTAGCTCTGCCGGTCGTTTGTGCCGAACACCCTCTCGCACACGAGACACGACGTCGCCCAGAGGACTGCCCGCCTGAGGCGGGGACGAGGCGAGGTTGAACACCCGGAGCACGGTCGCGTTCCCTCGTGACTCCAGCAACTCGGTGGCCAGCAGTTTCGTGAGGCCGTAGTAACTCTGAGGATGCGGTGCCACATCCTCGGACAAGTCCGTGCCGAGGTCAGGGCCGTACTCCGCGGCCGAACCCAACTGCACGATGCGGCACCCACCTGCGTCGGCGAATGCTACGAGTTTCTTGACCAGCGTGACATTTGCGGAGTACAGGTCGGGGTCGCTGCCGCTGCGTAGCCCCGCAGCGTTGACGATCACGTCGTACGGACCGGGGGTGACGGTCGTGAGCGCAGACCCGTCGAGGATCGCCCGTGCGGGGATGAGGTGAACATTGGGCAGGGCACCCGCGAGGTGGGCGCCGATCCAGCCGCTGCCGCCGGTGAGCAAGGTCCGGACCGAGGTCACAGGGGGAATCCCTCTGCGTGGATCAGATCGTTCGCGGCTGCCAGATCCTCCTGGCGTCCCAAGTCCATCCACAGGTCGTCGACGACTCTGCAGAGAACGGTTCGGCCTGCTTCTTGCAGGCCCGTCAGGAACACCGGCATGTCGATCCGGCCACCGTCGAGTGTGCGAAGCGTCGAACCGCGCAACAGGTTGATCCCGGTGCTCACCGTGTGCTGCAAGTGCGGTTTCTCCCGGATGCCGATCAACCGTCCGGAGGGATCGATGTCCACGACCCCGTAGTCGATCGTGACGTCGCGTTGGACGCAGACCATCGCGGCATCCGCAGACGTGGTGTCGAACCAGGACAGCAGGTGCCCGAAATCGAGGGTCGTGAACGTGTCACCGTTGATCACCAGCACGATGTCGTCGTCCGAGACGTCGTCGCGAATCAGGCTCAGCGCCCCGGCCGTTCCCAGCGGCTCGGGCTCGCGCGTGTAGGTGATCTCGAGACCAAGTGCGCGGCCGTCGCCCAGCACCGCTTCAACAAGGTGCCCGAGGTAGCCCAGGCTGACTGTCGCCCGGGTCACACCGGCGTCTCTGACCCCTACCAGGACCCGCTCGACGATCGATCGGTCACCGAGGGGAATCAGGGGTTTGGGCAGGATGGTTGTGTACGGCCGAAGTCGGGTCCCGAGACCGCCGGCCAGGATGAACGCGTGGTGCACGCTGGTCCAATCTCCTTCCTGGCATGAGCCGTGCTGCGGGAATCACGCTACGGCATCGCGGCGAGTATCCGGATGCCTGCGTTCCGGGACCCGCCCTCAGGGGGGTGCGGAACCGTCGGTTGAGTCAGGGTCTACTCCCCGCCATGAGCTGACGCTTCACGCGGCGTGGTGAGGTACGACGCGAAGGTCGCGACCATGTGCGAGGCGGTGAACCCTTCGGGCAGGCCTTCGGCGGCGACCTGTGCCCTGAGGCGCCGGATCAACCCCGGGTCCAGAAGTCGGTGGATCAACGTCGACAGATCAGAGGCGTCGTAGATCAGACCATTGTGGCCGTCGGTGATCAGATCGGTCATGCCGCCGACGTCGCGGGTCGCCACCGGGACACCGAGAGACAGTGCCTCCATGGCGCTCACAGAGATTCCCTCCGTGTCGGAGGTGTTCAGCAGGAGATCGCACCCGCCGATGAACGCGCGGGTGTCATCGATCCACCCGAGCACTTCCGCGTTCGAAGGTGTCACCGACGGTCTGCTGGAGAAGCCGGCCCCTGCCACGACGACGTCGATGTCGGGGGCCAGGGCCGCGATGTCGTAGGCCAGGTCAGGTCGCTTCTCGGGGGAGTTACGTCCGAGCCAGCCGATCCGCAGGCGCCGGTCGGCTGCTCGCGAAGGTGATTCAGGACTGCCGCCGGGCACGATCTCCGGTGCGATGTGCAGTACGCCGACAGGCGGAGCCACCTGGTACACGTCCACCAACAGTGCCTGCAGCCGCGCATAGATCGGAAGAGCGTCGTGTAGGGAAAGAGTGTCTTCGCCTGTGTAGAT
>CALKUS010000110.1 GCA_937996755.1 uncultured Pseudomonadota bacterium
CCGACGACCTCAGCCCTGCCACCTTCGTTCCATCCCTCCAGCGCTGGTGCGAATCGACCCGGCTCGCCGGCACCCACGTGCAGTTGTCGCTCGCCCGCTCGCTCCACGGCGACCACTGGCGATCGAGGCCGGTCAGCCGCACCTGGAACTGCGGCCGGTCGGCGCTGCCGAAATCGGTGAAGCCCAGCGACACCACGAGCGCGCCCGACCCGTAGTCGACACGCGCGGACCCGTCGAGCGGCAGCGGCGTGGTGCGTCCGCGCTGTTCGAGCACCGCGGAGGTCACCGTGGCCTTCGGCACCTCGGCGTCGCGCGCGTGCAGCGAGCCGCCGGCGAAGGACAACATCGCGGCCGACGCGCCGATCAGCGCGGCGCCGTCGGGCAACGGCAGCAGCGACTCGATCGACATCCGCTCGGCACCCGCGAGCTCCAGCGTTTCCCATTCGCCGCCCGGCGGATGCCGGTACACGCGACGGAACGTCCACGCCCACTGCGTGCCGTCGGCTCCCGTCACCAGGCGGGGTGCGTCGTTGCCGGGCGCGAGCGTGGCGAGCGGATCGGGCGACTCGCGCTCGAACCGGCCACCGACCAGCCTGAACCGGCCGGCGCGCGTGCTCGCGCGCAACGCGCCGCCGGGCGCGTCGACGAAGCACTGCACGCCACCGCCGAGGTCGAGGCCCTGCTCCGCGCCGATGCGCTGCGAGCGCTCGATCACGCTCGTGTCCGGATCGAAATCCACGCGGATCAACCCGCGGTCCTCGCTGCCCACCCACAGCTCGCCGGGCGTCGTTTCGACGAGCGTGAGCGAACGCGCGTGCAGGTCGGTGCTGGATGCCATCGTCCAGCCGGCATCGCCGTGCACGAACGCGGCGACGCCGCTTTCCGTCCCGACCCAGAGGCGGTTGGCGTCGTGCGGCGAGCGCATGAACACGCGCGGGTAGAGGTCGTCCGGGCCGACGCGTCGCGGCGGAACCTGCGCCACGTCGAAGATGGCGTGCGACTCCGCGAGCAGCAACTGGTCGCCACCGTCGTGCAACGACCAGGCTTCGTTCACCGTCCACGGCCGGCGCTCGAACGGACCCTGCACGCTGCCGTCGCGCCACGCCGCCTCGAACACGCCCGAGCCGCTGAGCGCGAACAGCCGTTCGCCGACGCGCACGACGTCGTGGACGGATCCGGCGAGGCCGTCCTCGCGGTCCCATGCGCGCCAGGCGGGCGGCCACGCGATGCGCGTGAGACCGTCGTCGGCAACCACCCAGAGCGCGCCGTCGTGGTCGAGGTGCAGGTCGGACTGGAACGACTCGCCGATCGCGATCGATTCCACCGCGCGCGTCGCCGTGTCGAGGACGCGCACCACGCCGTCGTCGCCGCCGAACGCAATGCGCCCGTCGGGCATCGGCAGCGCGTCGGTGAGATGCGAGGCGGCGTCCGGACCGCCGGGAAGCGGAATCGACTCGCGCTTGCCGCCGTCGTAGAGATCGACGCGGGTCAGGTCGGTGACGAGCATGCGGTGCACGCCCAGCGGCACGAGGCTGTACGCGAGCGGCGTGGCATACGCTTCGCCACCGGGCAGCATCGCAAAGCGCTGCCCGTCCCAGGACTTCAGGCCTTCGCCGCGCCACTGGACGACCACGCGGCCGTCGAGCGTGCCGAGCGCGCCGAAGCGCGCGCGGTTCTGCCAGTGGTTGCGCGGCTTGCCGTCGAGGTCGACCTGGAACAGGTGGCGCAGGCTGCGGAACCAGATCTCGTCGCCGTGGTCGAGCGCGCCCCAGGTGTCGCCGAAGTCGCGCGCACCATAGGCGCGGTCGAACGCGGGCGCGACGTCCACGAAGCGGTCGACGCCGTTCGCGTCGCGCTCGATCCAGCCGAAGCAGTCCGTGCCGCCGGCCCACACGCGCCCGCGCTTGTCGACGAGCAGCGCGCGCACCGGACCGGGTCGCGGCATGTCGACGCGCGTCCAGCGCGCGCCGTCGTAACGCAACACCGCATCGGTCGCGCCGACGTACAGCGTGCGGTCCGGCGCCTGCACGAGCGCGAAGAACTGCGGGTAGATGTCGACGTCGGGGCGCAGGACGCTGGACAGCGGCCGTGCGGCGTGCGCGCACGGCGAGAGCACCACCGCGAGCAATGCCGCGGCGACGCTGCGCGCCACCCTGCCCCACACGTCCATGCCACCTCGACCCCCGCGTCGATGACGGCAATGCTAGCAGCGCGGTTCCGGCGCGCCGCGGAAGCGAATTCCCGGCCGTTCAACCCCGTTTCAGCCGGCGCCGCGTTGCACAGTCCAGTCCACCACGGAGTGTGCGCCATGAAACGCCAGTTGCTCGTCGTCGCCGTGTCCGCCGCCCTCGTCGCGCTCGCCGCGGGTTGTGCCGGGCCGCAGCAGCCCGCCCCGGACCAGTCGATCGTGTTCGCCGAGCCGCCCCCCGGGAAGGACCGCCTGGCCGGGAAGGAAGACGACTACCGCCAGCGCGAAGCCGGCCTCGACAAGCGCGCCGCCAGCGACGATCGCGACGCCGCGCCAATGAAGCTTCGCGACGAGGAACGCAAGCAGGAAGTGGTGGCCGCAGAAGCCGCCGTCGTCGGCGGCAGCGTCGCAGGCCAACCGCTCGCGATGGCGCCACCGTCGCCACCTGCACCGAGCACCGCCGCGATGCCCTTCCTCGAGCCACGCGTGGCCGGCGACTTCAACACCGAGAAGTACGCCGACCACCAGGACAACCCCGTGCACCTCGCGAAGGAGACGCCGGTGTCGACGCTGTCGATCGACGTCGACACGGGGTCGTACAGCAACGTGCGCCGCATGCTCAATGAAGGATCGCTCCCGCCCGCCGACGCCGTGCGCGCCGAGGAGATGATCAACTACTTCGACTACGCGTACGCGCCGCCGAAGTCGCGCGACGTGCCGTTCTCCACCACCGTCGAGCTCGCGCCGGCGCCGTGGAACGCCGACCACCAGCTGCTGCTCGTCGGCATCAAGGGCTACGAAGTGCCGGCCGTCGACATCCCGGCGTCGAACCTCGTGTTCCTGCTCGACACGTCCGGCTCGATGGACGAGCCGAACAAGCTGCCGCTGCTGAAGGAATCGCTGAAGCTGATGGCGGGCAAGCTGCGCGCGCAGGACCGCGTGTCGATCGTGGTCTACGCCGGCAGCGCCGGCCTCGTTTTGCCGCCGACGCCCGGCGACCGCCACGACGAAATCGTCGCCGCGCTCGATCGCCTCTCCGCGGGCGGCTCGACGAACGGCGGCGAAGGCATCCAGCTCGCGTACGACATGGCGAAGCTCGCCTACATCGACGGCGGCGTGAACCGCGTCATCCTCGCCACCGACGGCGACTTCAACGTGGGCACGGTCGACATGGAAGCGCTGAAGACGATCGTCGCCGACAAGCGCAAGGCGGGCGTCGCGCTCACCACGCTCGGCTTCGGCCAGGGCAACTACAACGACGAGCTCGCCGAGCAGCTGGCCGACATCGGCAACGGCAACCACGCGTACATCGACACGCTGAACGAGGCGCGCAAGGTGCTCGTCGACGAACTGTCCGCGACGACGATGACGATCGCGAAGGACGTGAAGGTGCAGATCGAGTTCAACCCGCAGGTCGTCGCGGAGTACCGCCTGATCGGCTACGAGAACCGCATCCTGCGCCGCGAGGACTTCAACAACGACAAGGTCGACGCCGGCGAGATCGGCGCGGGCCACGACGTGACCGCGCTGTACGAGCTGACGCTCGTCGGCAAGCCCGCCACCATCGATCCGTTGCGCTACGGCAACGTCGCGCCGCCGATCCAGCGCGGCGGCAGCGAGCTCGCGTTCCTGAAGCTGCGTTACAAGCAGCCCGACGGCGACACCAGCCGCCTGATCGAGCAGCCGATCTCCGCGCGCGAAACCGCGGGCGGCCCGAGCGAGCGCCTGCGCTTCGCGGCCGCGGTCGCCGCGTTCGCCGACGCGCTGCGCGGGGGCACGCACCTCGGCCGCTTCACGCTCGACGACGCGGCGAAGCTCGCCGACGATGCGCGCGGCGACGACCGCTTCGGCTATCGCGCCGAGCTCGTCTCGCTCGTGCGCAAGGCGCAGGCGCTGCAGACGGCGCAAGGCGGCGAAGCCGTCGCCATCGCGCGGTGACACCGCCGGGGCCCGACCCTGTACGGGCCGGGCCCCGGCCTTCATTCGAACCCGTTCGCGAACAACGGATCGAGGTCGATGACGCCGGCGCCGAACGCGTTGCTCAAGCCGGTTTGCGGGCCCGTGACCACGCGCACGGGCGTGGCGTTGCCGGTCGCGAGGCGCGGGAAGGCGACGATGCGATCGCCGTTGGTGACGACCCAGAGCAGGCCGGCGCGCGGATCGAGCGCGAGCGCCGACTGACCCTGGACCTGCGTCTGGTCGCCCTCGATCACGCGCAACGGCGTGGCCTCGCCAGCGGCGTCGCCCGGGAACACGACGATGCGGCGCGTGTTCGGCGTGCCCTGCACGACGACCAGCACGTAGAGCTCGTTGCGGCCCGCGTCGAACGCGAGCGACTCGACGAACGAGCCGAGCTGCGTGAGCGGGCCGCGCAGCGCGCGTGCCGGCGCCACGTTGCCGACCGCCGTCCGCGCGAAGAAAAGCACCTCGGCGACCGCCGGGTCGGAGCCCGATTGCTGGTAGTCGCCGATCGCGATCTGGTCCGGGCCCGGCAGGTAGACCAGGCCGCTCGGGTTGTCGATGAGCGTCACGCTGCCCGGCAGGCCGCCCCAGTTGATGCTGCGCGTGGCGGGCGTCTGGCCGTTCGCGCCGCGCGGCCAGGTGCAGATGAACGCGAGCTGCGCGATGCCGAACAGCTCGTCGTGCACGAGGTCGAGCGCGATCTCGCGCGGCTGGCCCATGTTCAGCGACGTGATCGTGCGCGTCGCCGCGCGATCGCCGCTCGCGCGCACGTCGAACACGCGGATCGCCTGCCCGGCGAAGTCGCCGATGTAGAGCTCGGAGCGCGTACCGTCCAGCGCGAACGAAGTCGCGTTCTGCAACTGGGTGAGCGGGCCGCCGACGGTGCGGATCGGCGCGACGTCGCCTTGTGCCGTCGGCGCGAAGACGCGCGCCGTCGAGATCGGGTCGAAGCTGCCGACCACCACGTCGGCGTGCGCGGCGGAAACGAGCGAGAACACGGCGATCAGGGCGGACCAGCGTTTCATGCCACCTCCCTTCTGGATGCAGGAGCGTACGGATGAAGTGCGCAGGATCCGTGAAATCGGTGGGATTTCCCCTGACCCGAATCAAGCACCGCGACTTGCGTCACGCTTTGGCGGCTTCAGCGCTGCGCGTGCGAGCCCGGATGTTCGATCGCGTCGATCAGCTCGCCGCTGGGGCGCGGATGCGAATAGAGGAAACCCTGGCCGTAGGTGCATCCGAGCTCGACGAGCGCGTCGCGCTGCTCGGTGGTTTCGATGCCCTCGGCGATCACTTCCAGCCCGAGCGAATGCGCGAGCGCGAGGATGGCGCGCACGACCGGCGCGCTGCCGCCCTTCGCACCGGGGTGCAGGTCGGCCACGAACGAGCGGTCGATCTTCAGCGAGTGGATGGGGAAACGGTGCAGGTAGCTCAGCGACGAGTAGCCCGTCCCGAAGTCGTCGAGCTGCGCGAGCACGCCGGCGTCCTTCAGGCGCGCGAGCGTGCGGCTGATCTGGTCGGGGTTGTCGAGCAGCGCGCCCTCGGTCACCTCGAGGCGCAGGCGGTGCGGCGCGATGCCGCGCGCGCGCAACAGCGTGAGCACGGCTTCATCGAGGTCGTTCGTGCGGAAGTGGCGCGCGGAAACGTTGATGCACACGTACGTGTCGCGCACGGTGAGGCGCGGGATCTCGCGGCAGGTGAGGTCGAACATCTGCCAGTCGATCTGCTCGACCGAGCCGTTCTCTTCCGCCACCGCGAGGAAGTCGCCCGGCAACATGAGGCCGCGCTCGGGATGGCGCCAGCGCAGCAGCGCCTCGTAGCCGACGACGCTCGCGTCGTCGAGCCGCACGATCGCCTGGAAATGCGGTTCGAACTCCGAGCGCGCGATCGCGCGGCGCAGGTCGCCCTCGAGGTCGAGCAGCTTCAGCGCCTCGGTGTGAAGCTGCTCGTCGAACAACTCGTAGCGCTGCCGGCCCTGCGCCTTCGCGCGGTACATCGCGACGTCGGCGTCGCGCAGCAGCTCCTCGGCACGCACGTAGCGCGCGTGCGCCATCGCGATGCCGATGCTCACGGACGTGAACAGCTCCTTGCCCGCAACGCGCATCGGCTCGGAAAGCGACTCGATCACGCGCCGCGCCACGGTGAACGCGTCGCCGGTGCTGTGGATGTCCTCGAGCAGGATCGCGAACTCGTCGCCGCCCAGTCGCGCCACCGTGTCGGGCGAGCGCAGGCAGCTGGCGATGCGCGCGCCGGCCTCCTTCAGCATCTCGTCGCCGACCAGGTGGCCGACGGAATCGTTGATCACCTTGAAGCGGTCGAGGTCCAGGAACAGCACGGCGAACTGGTGGCGCGGGTCGCGCTGGTAGCGCGTGAGCGCATGGCCGAGGCGATCGAGCAGGCACGCCCGGTTCGGCAGCCCGGTGAGCGCGTCGTGCAGTGCCTGGTGCTTGAGCCTGAGCTCGGCGCGCTCGCGCTCGCCGATCTGGTCGCGCAGCTCGCGGTTGGCGTCGGCCAGCTCGCTGGTGCGCTCGGTGACGCGGCGTTCCAGCTCGCTGTACGCGGCGCGCAGCGAGTCCTGCGCGCGCTTGCGCTGCAGCCCCGTGGCGATGTGGAAGCTCACGAACGTGAGCAGCTCCTGGTCGCGCGGCGTGAAGAGGTGCTCGGCCGAGTAGCTCTGCACGGCGAGGACCCCGACGGTGTGATCGTCGCAGATCAGCGGCACGCCGAGCCAGCAAACGGACGGCGAGCCGAAGCTCGACACTTCGCCCTGCTCGTTGAGGCGCGCGATGGCGGTGCGATCCGCGAGCAGGGGGCGGCCGGTGCGCAGCACGTATTCCGTGATGCCCTTGGCCATGCGACGGCGCAGCCGCCGCGCGTCGTTCTCGTCCACCGAGTACGGGAAGTCCAGCTCGGTGCCGTCGTCGGACGCGATCGCGATGTAGAAATTCCGGGCGTACAGCAGCTCGCCGACGATCGCGTGCACCGAGCCGTAGAACTCCTCGAGCGTCTCGGCGGTGCTCGCGAGCTCCGCAATGCGGTACAGCGAGGCCTGCAGGCGCTCGCCGCGCTGGCGCTCCTGCACTTCCCACTTCAGGTCCTCGTTCGCGCGCGCGAGCTCGCGCGTGCGCTCGGCGACGCGGCGCTCGAGCTCGGCGTGCGCCTGCTTGCGCTCGAGCGCCGTCAGGATGTGCTGCGCGACGTAGCCGAGCAGCGCGCGGTCCTCTTCCGTGTAGCGGACGCTGCGGTCGTAGCTCTGCACGACGATGGCGCCGCGCACTTCGCTGCCGGCGACCATCGGCACGCCGAGCCAGTCTTCCGAATCCGGGCCGAGCCTTTCGTCGCGCGCCACGAGGTTTTCCGCGCGCAACGTCGGGGACGGTCCCATCATCGAACGCCCGCGCCGGATGAGCGCGAGCGTCAGGCTGTTTTCCATGCCCGCGGTCGGGATTTCCTCCTCGGGATCGGGCTGGATCTTGTCGACGACGTCGGCGAAGTAGATGAAGCGCACGGTCGCGCGCTTCGCGTCGTGGAGCACGATGAAGAAATTCTCCGCGTACATCAGGCTGCCGACGATGCCGTGCACGCCGCGCAGCATCTCCGGCATGTCGAGGTCGGAGCTCGCCATGTCGGCGATCGCGAACAGCGCGCGTTGCAGGCGCTCGGCACTTTCGAGGCGGTCGACGGCGCGCTTGAGCCGCTCCGCTTCGAGCACGCCGGCGAACGCGGCCACCAGGTCGCCGCGAAACGCCTGCCACTCGTCGTCGTCCGGCATCGCGGCGCCGGCTTCCCACAGCAGCACCGCCCAGCCGTCCGCGCTGCGCCCGCGCAGCACCAGCGCCGCCAGGCGCGGGCCCGCCTCGGCAGGATCGGACTGCAGCATGGGGCCGGCGTCGGCCAGCACGCGCAGCACGAGCGCCTGCTCGCGCGGCCGCAGCACGCCCTCGGGGGCAATGCGGATGGCGGCGGGCAGCTCGGCCTGGGCACCGGCACACGACACGATGCGCGGACGACGCAGGCCGAATCGGGCTTCCGCGTGGCGCGCGGCCACCCGGGAGACGCCCGCAACGTCGCGCTCGCGCAGCAGCTCCGCGGCCAGCGAAGTCGCAGCCGAGGACTCCGCTGCCCGCCAATCGAGGCGCGCGTCGCTCACTTTGTCGTCCGATCCCCTGTATCGCGGGGTCCAGCATACCAAGCGACCCGGTGGGCCGCGGGCAAACCCCGCCGCCGTTCGTCGCGCGTTCCATGCTTCGAGCGGGTGGTTGCGCCCGCGGACGAATCCCTTAACCATGCCGCCATGGCGGCGGAACCCACGGACGAGGAACTGATGCTGGCGTATGCCCGCGGCGACGTGCGCGCGTTCCAGGCGCTCTACGAGCGCCACCGCGGCACCGTGTACCGCTTCGTGCTGCGCGCCGTGCCCGAGCGCGCCCAGGCGGACGACGTGTTCCAGGAGACCTGGAGCCGCCTGATCGCCGCGCGCGTGCGCTACCGACCCGAGGCGAAGTTCAGCACCTGGTTGCTGCAGATCGCGCACAACCTGGTCGTCGACACGTTCCGGCGCGCGAAACCCACGGCCGGCGGCGAGGAGGCCGAACGGATCCTCGCCGAGGTCGACGCGCCCGCGCACGAGCGCCCCGAGCAGCAGCTTTCCGCGTTCGAACAGCGGCGGCGCCTGGAGCGCGCGCTCGAGGAGCTGCCGGACGAGCAGCGCGAGGCGTTCCTGCTGCGCGCGGAGAGCGAGATGAGCCTGGAGGAGATCGCGGAAGTCACCGGCGTGGGACGGGAAACCGTGAAATCGCGCCTGCGCTACGCGCTCACCAAGCTGCGCGAGAGGTTGCGGCCGTGAGCGACAAGGACCTGGACGGCCTCGACCAGCTCGCCGCGGCGTATCGCAAGCTGCCACGCCCCGAGCCCTCGCCCGCGCTGGACGCGGCGATCCTCGCGCAGGCGCGGGCGGCCGTCGCGACGCCCGCGCGCCGGAAGCGCTGGCCGACGTGGATCGCGAGCGCCGCGGCCGTCACGCTGGCCGTCGGACTGGCCTGGCGCGTGCGCGTGGGCGACGAGGCGGGCCAGCCTGCGCCACTCGCGCGCGACACGGCACCCGCCGCGGCACCGGCGGTGGTTCCGAGCGAGGCGCCCGCGCCGACCGACGCGCTGCCCGAATCGAACACCGCACCCGCGGAGCAGGACGGCGCGGCGGCGCCGGTCGCGCAGCCGATGGCCGGACAGCCGAAGCTCGACGCGCAGGAGCGGAAGGCGGTGGTGTCCGACGATCGCGGCGCGACCGAGGATGCGTTCCGCGACAAGGCGCCCGGCGGCAAGGACCAGGCCGATTCCGCGCTGCGCGCCGATGCGGCGGGCAAGCGTGCGGACGCGCCCGCCGAATCGGTCGAGGTGCTGGCCACGCCCGCGCCACCGCCGCCGCCTGCACCGCCGGCGCCGGCTGCGCCGCAGTCGGTGATCGTCGCCGAGCCACCCGTGGTGTACGACGAGCCCGTGCCGTTCCCCGAGCCGAAGCCGGCCGAGCCGGCCGCCGCGGCAGCGGGCGCACCCGCGCGCGACGAGGAGTTGCGCTTCCAGCAGCTGAAGAAGGAAGCGGCCGAGGGCGAGCGCGCGCAATCCGAGGCGCCCGGTGGCCTGGATTCGCGCGGTGACGAGAAGCGTCGGCGCGAATCGGCGGCGTCGACGGAGGCCGCGGAGAAAGCCGCGGCAGCGCCCGTGACCGGCGGTCTGTCGCGGCAGGCCGCGCCCGCGACGACCACCGGCGTGCTCGGCGCGACCGCACCCGCCGATCGCCGCGATGCGGACGCCGCCACGTTCGAACGCGTGCGCGAGCTCGTGCGCGCAGGCCGCCGCGACGACGCGCGCAAGGCACTGCGCGAGTTCCGCAAGGCCCATCCAGACGCGACGATCCCGGACGACCTGCGGGACCTGCTGCGTTGAGCCACACGCTCGCGGCGGAGCAGCGCCTCGAGCTCGAGGTGAAGAAGAGCCGCTTCATCGCGCACGCACTGCCCGCGGCGACGCCCGAGTCCGCGCTCGCCGAGCTGGCGCGCGTGTCCGATCCGGGCGCGACGCACAACTGCTGGGCCTACCGCATCGGCGCCGCGTATCGCTCCTCCGACGACGGCGAGCCCGCGGGCACGGCCGGCCGGCCGATCCTCGCCGCGATCGACGGCCAGGGCTTCGACCGCGTGGTCGTGGTCGTCACGCGCTGGTACGGCGGCATCAAGCTCGGCGCGGGCGGGCTGGTGCGCGCGTACGGCGGAACGGCGGCGGAATGCCTGCGCACGGCGCCGCGCGTGCCGATCGTGGCGCGCGTGGGGCTCGCCGTGCGCTGCGGTTTCGACGCGGTCGGCAGCGTCCGCAACATCGTCGCCGCACACGGCGGCGAGTGCACGGACGAAGCGTTCGACGAGCACGGCGCGATACTGCAGGTCGCGCTGCCTGCGACCGCGCGGCCGGGGTTCGAGGTGGCGGTTCGCGACGCGACGAGGGGAAAAGCGACGATTGCAATGTCCGAGCGCTAGTTGCGTCTAGAATCGCGGGCCCCATGTTTTCCCGGTCGCGGCCAGGGCCGCTCCCACAGTGCGCGCATGAACGATTCGAAGCAGCGACCCGGCGGCACGCAGGGGCTCGCGCCATTGCGCGCGGTCCTTCCGTACGTTGCCCGTTACAAGGGCCTGATAGGCGCGTGGCTCGTGTTCCTGGCCCTGTCCTCGGCCGCGACGCTCGTGCTGCCGTTCGCCGTGCGGCAGATGATCGACCACGGCTTCTCGGCGAGCGACGCGGCGTACATCGATCGCTACTTCGTCGCGTTGTTCGGCGTTGCGCTCGTGCTCGCGCTCGCCACGGCCGCGCGCTTCTTCTTCGTCTCGATGCTCGGCGAGCGCGTCACCGCGGACCTGCGGAAGGCGCTGTACGACCACCTGCTGCGCCTCGACATGGGCTATTTCGAGTCGACGCGCACGGGCGAAGTGCTGTCGCGCCTCACCACGGACACCGAGCTCGTGCAGCAGGTGGTGGGCTCGAGCGCGTCGGTCGCCGTGCGCAGCGCCGTCACGCTCGTCGGCGCGTCGGTGCTGCTGATCCTCACCAGCCCGAAGCTCGCGGGGTATGCCGCGCTCGTGATCCCGCTCGTGGTGCTGCCGATGGTGCTGTTCGGTCGGCGCGTGCGCGGCCTGTCGCGCCAGAGCCAGGACCGCATCGCGGATTCCAGCGCCGTCGCATCGGAAACGCTGAACGCGATCCAGACCATCCAGGCCTACGTGCGCGAGCCCGCCGAGAGTGCGCGCTTCGGCGACGCGGTGAATCGCACGCTCGCGACCGCACGCCGGCGCATCCGCACGCGTTCGCTGCTGACGGCACTCGTGATCGTGCTCGTGTTCGGCGCGATCACGCTCGTGCTCTGGGTCGGCGCGAAGGGCGTGCTCGCGGGCACGCTCTCCGCCGGCGTGCTGAGCCAGTTCGTGCTGTACGCCGTGATGGCGGCGGGATCGGTCGGCGCGCTCACCGAAGTGTGGGGCGACGTGCAGCGCGCCGCGGGCGCGATGGAGCGCGTCGGCGAGCTGCTCGCGACGCAGTCCGCGATCCAGGAGCCCGATCGTCCCGCGACCACGTTCCGCCCCGTGCGCGGGCGGCTGGCGTTCGAGAACGTCGTTTTCCATTACCCGTCGCGGCCGAACGCGCCCGCGCTGCACGATTTCTCGCTCGCGATCGAGCCCGGCGAAACCGTCGCGCTCGTCGGCCCGAGCGGCGCCGGCAAGAGCACCGTGTTCCAGCTGCTGCTGCGTTTCTACGATCCGCAGTCCGGCCGCATCACGCTGGACGGCACCGACCTGCGCGCGACGCCGCTCGGCGAGCTGCGCGGCGCGATCGCGCTCGTACCGCAGGACACCGTGATCTTCGGCGCGAGCGCGCTCGACAACCTGCGCCTCGGCAAGCCCGAGGCGAGCGTCGAGCAGGTGCACGCCGCCGCGCGCGCCGCGGAGGCGCACGAATTCCTGAGCGCACAGCCGGAAGGCTACGACACCTACCTCGGCGAACGCGGCGTGCGCCTCTCGGGCGGCCAGCAGCAGCGCATCGCGATCGGCCGCGCGATCCTGAAGGACGCACCGGTGCTGCTGCTCGACGAGGCGACCTCGAGCCTCGATGCGCAGAGCGAGTCCGCGATCAAGCAGGCGCTCGAGCGCCTCATGCAGGGCCGCACCACGCTGATCATCGCGCACCGCCTCGCGACGGTCCTGAAGGCCGACCGCATCGTCGTGATGGACGGGGGTCGCGTCGTCGCACAGGGCAGGCATGCGGAGCTGGTGGCGCAGGGTGGGCTCTATTCGGAGCTGGCGCGTCTGCAGTTTTCTGATTCGCTCTCGCGGCCCGTGGTCTGAGTCTGAGTCTGGGTCTGAGTGCGAGTACACCGGCCTTCCGCGCTCGTCTGTGCGTTCGAGCTTGCGCACTCAGACTCAGGCTCAGACCCTGACCACTCGTGACATACCGCTGACGCGGTGATCCCCACAATACGGGGATGCCCCAACGCGACCTCATCGAGCTGCGCCCCGAAGGCCTGTACTGCGCCGCGGGCGGGTTCCACATCGACCCGTGGCAGCCGGTGCCGCTTGCGCTGATCACGCACGCCCACGGCGACCATGCGCGCTGGGGCTCGCAGCGCTACCTCGGCACGACGGAGGCGCGGCCGCTGCTGCGCGCGCGGCTCGGTGCGGATGCGCACATCGACTGGATGGATTACGGCGCCGAGCTCGTGCTCGGTGAGACCACCGTGAGTTTCCACCCGGCCGGCCATATCCTCGGCTCGGCGCAGGTGCGCGTGCGGCATTCCTCGGGCGAGACCTGGGTGGTGACGGGCGACTACAAGCGCGATCCCGACCCCACGTGCACGCCGTTCGAGGTGGTGCCGTGCGACGTGCTGATCACCGAGGCGACGTTCGCGCTGCCCGTCTATCGCTGGCGGCCGGCGAGCGAAGTCGCGGGCGAGGTGCTCGCATGGTGGGACGAGTGCATCGCGCGCGAGCGGCCGGCCGTGCTGTTCTGCTACGCGCTCGGCAAGGCCCAGCGCCTGCTCGCCGAGCTCGCGCGACTCACCGACCGCACCGTGTACCTGCACGGCGCCATGCTCGAGCTCGTGCAGTGCTATCGCGACGCGGGCGTCGCCATGTTGCCGACGGAAGCCGTGTCGGAGCAGGCGAAGGGTCGCGCGTTCGCCGGGCAATTGATCCTCGCGCCGCCGTCGGCCGCGGGCGCGCCGTGGATGCGCCGCTTCCGCGACGCGTCCACCGGCTTCGCGTCGGGCTGGATGCGCATCCGCGGCAATCGCCGCCGCCGCGGCTACGACCGCGGCTTCGTGCTGTCCGACCACGCCGACTGGAACGGGCTCGTGCGCACCGTGCGCGAATCCGGCGCGCAGCGCGTGCTGGCGACGCACGGCAGCACGGAATCGTTCGTGCGCTACCTCGTCGAGCAGGGCATCGCCGCCGAGACGCTGCGCACGCCGTACGGCGACGAGGAAACGACGTGAGGCGCTTCGCGAACCTGTTCGCGCGGCTCGACGCGACCACGGCGACGTCGGAGAAAGTCGCCGCGATGGCGGAGTACTTCGCGTCGGCGCCAGCGGAAGACGCGGCCTGGGCGCTGCATTTCCTCACGGGCGCGAAGCTCAAGCGCACGGTGTCGAGCGGCGTGCTCGCGGCGCTCGTCGCGCAGGTGGCCGAGCTGCCCGAGTGGCTGCTGTCGGACTGCTACGACCACGTCGGCGACCTCGCGGAAACGATCGCGTTGCTCACCTGCCGCGCAGGCGCGCACGACGACGCGCCCCTGCACGAATGGGTGCGCCGGCTGCAGGCACTGCCGTCGCTCGATGCGTCCGAGCGCGACGCGCGCATCGTCGCGTGGTGGCGCGCGCTCGAGGATGACGAGCGGTTCCTGCTCAACAAGCTGCTCACCGGGTCGCTGCGCGTCGGCGTGTCGCAGCGGTTGGTCGTGCAGGCGCTCGCGAAGCTGTCGGGGCTGGCCACGGACGTGCTGGCGCATCGCCTCACGGGCGCGTGGACGCCGTCGCCGGAGTTCCTCGCGGCGCTGCTCGCGCCGGCCGACGACGCGGCGCCCGCGCTCGGCGATCGTCCCTACCCGTTCTTCCTCGCGTCGCAGCTCGACGATCCACCGGAGACGCTCGGCCACGCGCGCGACTGGCTCGCGGAATGGAAGTGGGACGGCATCCGCGCACAGCTGATCCGGCGCAACGGTGCGATCGCAACGTGGTCGCGCGGCGAAGAGCGGCTCGACGGCCGCTACCCCGAGATCGAGGCGGCCGCGCAGTTGCTGCCGCAGGACGCCGTGCTCGACGGCGAGATCCTCGGCTGGCTGCACGACAAGCCGTTGCCGTTCGCCGCGCTGCAGAAGCGCATCGGCCGCCTGAAGCCCGGGCCGAAGCTGCTGGCCGATTGTCCCGCCGCGTTCATGGCCTACGACCTGCTCGAGCTCGACGGCGTCGACTGGCGCGAACGGCCGCTGGCCGAGCGACGGGCCGCGCTCGCCGCGCTGGTCGAAGGCACGCCGGTACGGCTCTCGCCGGACCTCATCGGCGGCGATTGGGCGTCGCTCGCGACGCTGCGCGAAACCTCGCGCGAACGCAACGTCGAGGGGCTGATCCTCAAGCGCCTCGACTCGCCGTACCAGGTCGGCCGACGGCGTGGCGACTGGTGGAAATGGAAGGTCGATCCCTACACGCTGGACGCGGTACTGATCTATTCGCAGCCCGGCCACGGCAGACGCTCGAACCTGTTCACCGACCACACGTTCGGCGTCTGGCACGAAGGCCAGCTGGTGCCGGTCGCGAAGGCGTACTCCGGCCTCACCGACGAGGAAATCTCGCGCCTCGATCGCTGGATCCGCGCCAACACGCTCGAGCGCTTCGGCCCCGTGCGCATGGTGAAGCCCGCGCACGTGTTCGAGCTCGCGTTCGAGGCGATCAACGCTTCCGCGCGCCACAAGAGCGGCGTCGCCGTGCGCTTCCCGCGGATCCTGCGCTGGCGTAGCGACAAGCCCGCGGCCGAAGCGGACACGCTCGAGAACCTGCGGAACCTGGCACGTGGCTGACGCGCGGCTCGACGCATTCTTCGCGGCGCGCGGCTGGCGGGTCTTCCCGTTCCAGCGCGAAGCGTGGGACGCGTTCCTGGCCGGCGAGAGCGGGCTCGTGCACGCGCCGACCGGAACCGGCAAGACACTCGCGGTGTGGGGTGGCCCGATGCTCGAGGCCATGCGCCGCGGCAACGAGAAGCGCAAGGGCAAGGCGCGCACGCTGCGCGTGCTCTGGATCACGCCGCTGCGCGCGCTCGCCGCGGACACGCAGGAGAACCTGGCCGAGGTGGTGCGCGAGCTCGGGCTCGACTGGATCACGTTGCGACGGACCGGCGACTCGCGCAGCACGGAGCGCGCGAAGGTGAAGCGCGGCGAGTGCGACGCCCTCATCACGACGCCGGAAAGCCTCGCGCTGTTGCTGTCGTACGACGACTCCGTCGAGCGCTTCGCCGCGCTCGACGCCGTCGTCGTCGACGAATGGCACGAGCTGATGGGCACGAAGCGCGGCGTGCTGCTGGAGCTCGCGCTCGCGCGGCTGCGGACACTCGCGCCGCGCATGCGCACGTGGGGACTCTCGGCGACGCTCGGCAACCTGGAACAGGCGCGCGACGTGCTGCTGGGTCCGGCCGCTACCGGCCGGCTGGTCCACGGCGACACCGACAAGCGCGTCGAAATCGAGACGCTGCTCCCCGAATCGCCATCGCGCTTCCCGTGGGCGGGCCACCTCGGCCTCTCGCAGCTGCCGCAGGTGCTCGCCGCGCTGGAGCGCTCGCGCACCACGCTGGTGTTCACGAACACGCGCTCGCAGGCCGAGCTCTGGCATCGCGCGCTCGAAGCGGTGTGGATCGACGCGCCGGAGACGCTCGGCCTCCACCACGGTTCGATCGACAAGCGCCTGCGCGAGCAGGTCGAGGAGCGACTGCGGCGCGGCGAGCTGCGCTGCGTCGTCGCCACGTCCAGCCTCGACCTCGGCGTCGACTTCGCGGCCGTCGAACAGGTGATCCAGGTCGGCAGCCCGCGCGGCGTCGCGCGCCTGCTGCAGCGCGCCGGGCGTGCGGGACACCAGCCCGGCGCGCCGAGCCGCATCCTTTGCGTGCCCACGCACAACCTCGAGCTCGTCGAGATCGCGGCCGCGCGTCGCGCGGTCGCCGCGCGCGCGGTCGAGGCGCGCGTGCCGCTGCGCAACTCGATCGACGTGCTCGCGCAGCACCTCGTCACGTGCGCGCTCGCGCGCGGCTTCGACGCACGCGAGATGCTGGACGAGGTACGTCGCACGCACGCGTTCGCGCAGTTGCGCGACTCGCAGTGGCACGCAGCGCTGGCGCTCGTCACGCAGGGCGGCGCGAGCCTGGCCGCGTATCCGGACTTCCAGAAGGTGGTGCGCGACGAAACCGGCCGCTACGTCGTGGCGAACAAGCGCATCGCCCGTCTGCATCGCCTCGCGATCGGCACGATCGTGAGCGACGGCTCGTTCGCGGTGAAGTTCCTGCGCGGCGGCGCGATCGGCCACCTCGAGGAGCAGTTCCTCGCGCGCGTGAAGCCGGGCGAGACGTTCCTGTTCGCGGGTCGCGCGCTGGAGCTCGTGCGCACGAAGGACATGACGGCGTACGTACGGCTCAGCCGCAGCAGGCAGGCGGCCGTGCCGCGCTGGATGGGCGCGAAGATGCCGCTCTCCTCCGAGCTTGCCGACACGATGCGCGTGGTGCTCGCCGATCCCGCGCCGACGGAGCCGGAAATGGCGTTCGCCGCGCAGATGCTCGCGCTGCAGCACGAAGCGTCGCGCCTGCCCGCGCCCGGCGAGCTGCTCGTCGAGCGCCTGCGCGCGCGCGACGGCGAGCACCTGTTCCTCTATCCGTTCGCGGGCCGCCTCGCACACGAAGGCCTCGCGGCCTTGCTGTCGTTCCGCATCGCGCGACGCGCGCCCGCCAGCCTGTCGTTCGCGATCAACGACTACGGCCTCGGCATCGGTGCGCGCAGGCTGCCCGATTTCGACGCCGACGCGCTGCGCGAGCTGCTGTCGCCCGAAGGCCTCGCCGCCGACCTCGTCGCCAGCCTGAACATGGCCGAGCTCGCGCGCCGCCGGTTCCGCGAAATCGCGCGCATCGCCGGGCTCGTGTTCCAGGGCCTGCCCGGCCAGGCGAAGTCGCTGCGACAGGTCACCGCGTCGAGCACGCTGATCTTCGACGTGCTGCGCGAGCACGAGCCCGACCACGTGCTGCTCGCACAGGCGGTCGACGAAGTGCTCGAGGGCCAGCTCGAGTTGCGGCGGCTGGACGAATGCCTGCGTCGCATCGAGGGACAGTCGATCGTGCTCGAGTCGCCGCGCCGGCTCACGCCGTTCGCGTTCCCGCTCTGGGCGGAAGCGTTCCGCGGCCATCTCTCGAGCGAGGACTGGCGTGCGCGCGTGCAACGCATGGCGGAACAGCTCGAGCGCGCCGCGTGAACGTCGCCACGGTGCTCGCCGGCGAGCAGGTCGTGCTCGATGCCGACCGCGCGCTGTACTGGCCGCGCATGAAGACGCTCGTCGTCGCCGATGTGCATTTCGGCAAGGCGCACGTGTTCCGGCGCGCCGGCATCGGCATCCCGCGCGGCAGCACATCGAAGGACCTCGCGCGCATCGACGCGCTGGTGGCGCGGCACGCGGCGGAGCGATTGCTCGTGCTCGGCGATTTCGTGCACGGTCCGTCGCGCGACGACGCGCCGTGGGCCGAGCGCGTGCGCGAATGGCGGCGCGGGCGCACGCAGCTCGTCGTACAGGTGGTGAAGGGCAACCACGATCGCCACTTCGACGCGCGCGCGCTCGGCATCGACGTGGTGGGCGAACCGTCCATCGAACGCCCGTTCGCCTTCGCGCACCACCCGGGCGCGACGCCCGGCGCCTACACGCTCGCCGGGCACCTGCATCCGGGCGTGGTCCTGTCGGGTGCGCACGAACGCGCCACGCGCCTGCCCGCGTTCCGGCTCGGCGCGGACGTCGGGCTGCTGCCGGCGTTCGGCTCGCTCACCGGGCTGTGGACCGAGGCACCACGCATCGGCGAACGCGTGTTCGTCGTCGCCGACGGCAGCGTCATCGCGCTATAGGCGCTGCATCCACTGCGCCGCCATGCGGCGTACCGATTCGTCGAGGTCGGGTTCGTCCACGAGCTCGGCGATCTCCCGCCAGGCCAGCGCATGCGATTCGTCGCTCACGGTGAACGTTTCGTCGCCGCTTGCGCGCACGACGTAACGCATGTCCCAGTGGTAGTGGCCGGGGTCGGATTTCCCTGGCGGGATCCAGTGGCAGTCGAGGTCGAAGATCGCGGGTTCGACCTCGAGGTCGCGCAGCCCGGACTCTTCCTCGGCCTCGCGCAACGCCACGCGCGCGAGGTCGTGGTCGCCGTCGGCGTGCCCGCCGAGCTGCAGCCATTTGCCGAGCTTGCGGTGATGCGTCAGCAGCACCCGAAGGCCGTCGCGGCTCACGAGCCACGCGGAGCCCGTCAGGTGGCCCTCCGGCAGGCTGCGCTCGCAGCAGTCGGGGTTCGCGCTGATGAAATCGGCAAAGCGCCCGGCCGCATCGGCCTGGTCGGGCCGGGACGCGGCGTGGCTGCGGACGGCGGCGAGCAACGCCTCGCGGGGATCGGGTCGGGTGTCCAGAAAAGGCTCCGAAAGGGATGGCAACGGGCCGGCGGCGCCTTGCCGCCCACCCATGGGTCGATTATGTTACGGCGCGCTTCGCCTTTCCTGTCGGTCGCTGCCCGAGCCTCACGCCCGCCAGACATCCTTTGCCGCTCGGGGAGAAACCGATGATTTTCTGGCGCGTCAAACCGCTCGACGAGATCCTTGCAACCGCCGAGAAGCGTTCGCTCAAGCGCCAGCTCGGCGCCCTGCAACTCACGCTGCTCGGCATCGGCGCCATCATCGGCACCGGCATCTTCGTGCTCACCGCGGTCGCGGCCAACAAGGCCGGCCCGGGCATGATGTGGGCATTCGTGATCGCGGCCGGCGTCTGCGCGCTCACCGCACTGATCTACGCCGAGATCGCGGCGATGGTTCCCGTCGCGGGATCGGCCTACACGTATTCCTACGCAGTGCTCGGCGAGTTCATCGCCTGGCTGGTCGGCTGGGCGCTGGTGCTCGAATACGCGGTCGCCGCGTGCGCGGTCGCGGTGGGTTGGTCGGGTTACGTGAATGGACTGTTGCGCGAAGCCGGCATGCCGCTGCCGCTGTTCCTGACGGCCGGACCGAAGGACACGATCACGATGCCCGACGGCACCATGGCGGCGGGCGGCTTCAACCTGCTCGCGTTCATCATCTCGCTCGTGATCACGTTCCTGCTCGTGATCGGTACGTCGAAGAGCGCGAAGGTCAACGCCGTGCTCGTCGCGATCAAGATCGCCGCGCTCACCATGTTCGTCATCCTGGCGATCCCGGCGGTCAACGCCGAGAACTTCGCGCCGATGTTCCCGAACGGCTGGGGCAGCCCGGTGGGCGGCAACGGCCTCGGTGTCCTGGGCGCAGCGGCCTCGATCTTCTTCGCCTATGTCGGCTTCGACGCGGTGTCGACGGCAGCCGAGGAGACGAAGAACCCGAACCGGAACATCCCGATCGGCCTCATCGGCTCGCTCGCGGTCTGCACCGTGTTCTACCTGCTGGTCGCCTACGCCGCGACCGGCGCCGTCGGCGCGCAGCCGGGCGGCGAGCTCTCGCAGTCGAAGGAGCCGCTCGCTTTCGTGCTCCGCGAGATCGGCTGGCCGAAAGCCGGAAACCTGATCGGCCTCGCTGCCGGCCTGGCATTGCCGTCGGTCATCCTGATGATGATCTACGGCCAGACGCGCATCTTCTTCACGATGGCGCGCGACGGGCTGCTGCCCGAGAGCTTCGCGAAGGTGCATCCGACGTTCCACACGCCGCACGTCGTCACGATCGTGACCGGCGTGGTCGTCGCACTGTTCGCCGCCATGTTCCCGGTCGCCGCGCTCGCCGACGTCAGCAACTCCGGCACATTGTTCGCGTTCTTCGTCGTGGCCGCGGGTGTCATGATCCTGCGCGTCAAGGACGCGAACCGTCCGCGTCCGTTCCGCACCCCGCTGGTCTGGGTGGTCGGTCCGCTCGCGATGATCGGCTGCACGATCCTGTTCCTCAGCCTCGATCACATCACGCTGAAGCTGTTCGCCGGATGGACGGTGATCGGCGTCATCGTGTACGCACTCTATGGCATGAGGAAGAGCGCCCTGGCTCGCGCAGCGGCCTGAGGTAGAGGCCAACGCCTCGGCGGGGTTGGGAACCAGGAAGGCCGCGCTCGTCGCGGCCTTCTTGCTTGCTGGGCCTGATCGTGTACTTTGCTTGCAGCATGCGACGCAGTGCACTGGGCGGAGACACGGCCTGAGGCAAGATATCGGCGCCCCGGGGCGCCGGCCGCTGCGAAGGAAAGGCCGCGCTCGTCGCGGCCTTTTTCCTTCCGGGACGGCATGCACGACATCCGCTTCCGCTTCGACGAAGCCGCCGCGTTCTACGGCGACCTGGAGAACGACGCGCCGTTGCGCGTCGCGCTGCCGGGCAGCGTCGTGGCGCTCGACGGCGATCGCCGCGCCTGGTTCAGCGACGACGGCACGCGCGTCGAACGCCTGAGCGCGCTGGAAGCGGCCGTGCTCGAGGCCTGCGACGTCTTCCAGCGGCCCGCGCCGCAGGCTGCCGACGTCGCCGACCGGACCGGCCTGTCGCGCGAAGACGCGGCGCGCACGATCGAGTCGCTCGCCGCGCGCGGGCTGCTCGCGACGCCGATCGCGCTGCTCGGCGAGGGGCTCGCGCGCGAGCGCGCGCCGGTCCCCGCCCCGCTCGTGGCGATCCGCGCGCACGGCAACGCCGGGCAGCTCGCGGCGCTGCTGGACTCGCTGCTCGCCGAGGAACGCCGGCTCGGCGCGCAGCGCCGCTACGTCGTATGCGAAGAGT
Source organism: uncultured Pseudomonadota bacterium (assembly GCA_937996755.1). Classification (GTDB taxonomy): domain Bacteria; phylum Pseudomonadota; class Gammaproteobacteria; order Xanthomonadales; family Ahniellaceae; genus CALKUS01. The sequence goes on from CALKUS010000110.1 coordinate 21,170, forward strand.
CCGACGACCGCGCGCTGCTCGACGCGACACGACGCTTCGCCGCAGCGAGCGCGTCCTCGGTGTGGTACCTCGGTTCGCGCGAGCGCCACGCGCTCATCGCAGCCATGTTCGCGCCTGCCGATCGGGAAGCGCTCGTCGCGCTGCTGCAGCCCGACGCACGATCGCCGGGCTCGTGCGCCCGCAACTGGACGGTGCTGCTGTCGGCCGGCGGCACGTTCGCGCTGCTCGACGACGCGCATCGCATGCCCGTGCGCGAGCCCGTCGGCACGCACTTCCGGCTGGAGCTCAACGATTCGCCGGAAGCGGAGACGCGCTTCTTCGACGACGAAGCAGGCTGGCACGAACGCCCGCTCGTCGACGGCGACGCGTTCGCGATCGCCGCGCGCTGGGTAGGCCAGCCGGTGCGCGCGATCGTGCCGCTCGACGACGCGCGATTCGTCGACCTCGAGAACGCGCCGATGGCGGAGCTCGCGCGCGCGACGCCACGCGCGCGCGTCGTCTGCGCGTCGATGGGCACGTACGGCGAAATGCCCGCACAGGCCTGGCCGTTCGCCACCAGCCGCAGGACGCTTTCCGACCTGTGGCGCGCGCCGTTCCAGCCCGCGCGGCTCGCCGGCGCGCACACCTGGAACGGCGTGCGCGCGCCGCGCCTGATGTATGCGCTCGCCGGCGTGCCGTTGCTGGTCGACAACCGCGAGCTGCTGCCCTTCGGCCACGACGACGATGGCTTCGCGCGCCTGCTGCAGGCGATCGAGCCCGGCGCGGCCTGCGTGTGGCTGCCGCTGCTGCTCGGGCACTTCCCGGCGGCGCCGCCGACAGGGCGGCTGCACGACGGGACGCTCGCTTCGCTCGTCGCGTCGTTCGGCGCCGGGCTGTCGGGCGAACGCCGCGAGGCTCGATTCGCCGCGATCGCTGCGTTGTGCCGGGAGCTCGCATCGGCAGGCGACGACGCACTCGCCGCGCGCGCCGACGGCGCAGCCGCAATACCTCGCGCCGAATACGCGCGTCGCCTCGCCGTCGCCCTCGCGCGACCGGACGCGCCCGCGCCGTGGCGCGAGCGCGCCGTCGCGACGTTGCGGGGATTGCGCGAATCGCTGCGCGCCGACCGGCCGGTCGCCAGCGCGCCGGCGCTCCGCGCGCAGCTCGCGCACATGGCGAACGCGGCCGCGCCGTGGACCGCTGCGTGGCACGCGTGCCGCGCCCGTCCGCCGCTCGACGCGCAAGCGCCGGTGCGCGCATGACCGCGTTGCTCGCCGCGCACGCCGGCAGCTGGGAACCGTTCGACGCGGACGCCGTGCTGTGGCGCTCCAGCGACGATGCGCACCGCGCGTTGCTCGACCCGCGCGAGCATGCCGCGCTCGTCGCGTGCGCCACGTTCCGCCCGCGCGAGGAGCACGCAGCCACGATCGCGGTGCGGCTCGGCCTCACCGGCTCGCGCGCGAGCCGCCTGCTCGATGCGCTGCTCGAGCGCGGCCTGCTCGTGTCCGCGGACAGCGTCCTCGGCGCGGCGGCGCACGACGGCGATAACCGGCTCGGCTTCGCGACCGATGCCGCGCCCGCCGGCGATCCGCGCTTCTCGCTCGCGCCGGACGCGCACGCGCTCGTCGGCGCAACCTGGCGCGAGCTCGCGGCGCGCTTCGGCATCGATCGACGCTCGCTGTCCGGCTGCGCTCCCGACGTGCTCGCCCCGTTGCTCGCGGACGCACGCGTCCGCGCGGTCGTCGGGGCGCACGAAAGCTGGTCCGGTGCGCTCGCACCCACGCTGGCCTCGGCCGGCGAATGTGCGGCGGCCGCCGTGCTCGCGCGCGACGACGCGTCGCCGCAGCCCCGCGCGCTCGGCGACGCTGCGCTCGAGGGCGCATGGCTGGTGGTCGCGCACGAGGCGATGCACGGGCCCGGCAGCGTGCTGGCCGTGCCCAATGCCGGCGCCGGCGTGCCGCATGCCCACGCCGGCGCGATCGCCGCCTTGCAGGTTCTCGCGGGTCGCGCGCGGCGCTTCGCTTCACGCGACGCGACGACGCGGTTCGACGCGCTGCTTGCGCTCGCCGACGACCTCGCCGCCACGCGCGACGAAACACTCGGCGCATTGCTGCTGCGCGCCCGGCGCGCGGCCCTCGCGCGGCGGCTGGAACGCGCAGCGGTGACCGTGCGCGCGACGCTGGAAGCGGACCTGCTGGCGACGGCCCTGCACGGCGACGACGTGGCGGCTGCGCGCGAGACGCTCGCGCGCATCGCGCATGGACGCCTGCAGTGAGCACGCGCTTCGCCCGCACCTGCGAACCAGTGCTCGCCGGCGGCAGCGATGCCTGCGCCGAGGGCCTGCGTGGGCGCGTCGCGCTCGACGCGCGCCAGGCCGAGTCGCTCGCGGCGCTCGACGAATTCGGTACGCGCGAGGCGCTGGTCGCGCGCCTCGGCGAACGGCCGGGGCTCGCGCCGGCGCGCGCCGGCCGCGTGCTGGACGAGCTCATCGAGCGCGGGCTCGTTGCGCCGGCGATCGAGCACCTCGGCCCCCCGCGCGCGTCGCCACCGCTCGCCGATCCGCTCATCGTGATCCGCGAGCACGGCAGGCAGCAGTCGCTCCAGCGCCTGTTCGTCTCGCTGCTCGCGGACGAACAGCGATTCGGGATGCGACGCCGCTACCTGGTCGTCGACGACGCACCCGACGCGGCGACGTCAGCGGCGATCGCGACGCTCGTGCGCGAGTTCGCGTCGCGCACGCGGTCGCGCGTGTTCCTGCTCGACCCGGCAGCGCGCGCGCGTTGCGTGGCGCGCTGGCGCGCTTTCGTGCCCGCGGCGCGCGGCGACGATCTCGCCGAGCTGTTCGACCGCCAGTTCGCGCGCTGCACGACCGGCGCGCGCGCGTGGAACCTCGGCGTGCTCGCCGCCGCCGGCGGCGGCCTGTCGTTCGTGGACAACGACACCACGTTCCCGCTGCGCCGCGCGCCGGATGCGTCCGCCAGCTACGAACCGTTCAACTCGCTCTGGTCGTTCACGCGCTACGTCGACGACGGCCAGTTCGACGTCCTGCCGCGGTTCGATGCCGAGCCCTACGCGTGGATCGCCTCGCACGTGGGCGCGAGCGCGCGCACGCTGGTCGAGCGCCACGGCTGGCACGAGGCGCTGCTCGACGGCCAACCCGCCGACGCGCTCGCGCATTGTCGCGGCGGCGCGCCGGTGCTCGCCGCGTTCGGCGGCGTCTACGGCGGGCTCGCGTACAACTCGACGGCCTGGCTCAACACGGGCATTCCCGAGGACCTCGCGCCGCTGTGGCAGTCGCCGTACCGCCACGCGCGCCTGGAAGGCGACTCGCTCATGCACGGCACGCTCGCGCCGCGCCTCGTCGACCAGGCGTTCTATGCGCCGATGCTTTGCGACGCGCGCGAGCTGCTGCCGTTCGCCGGTACGCGCGGCATGGCCGACGACACGTTCTTCCTCGGCCTGCTCGGCGCGATGGTGCGCGAGCCGCTGTTCGCGTACCTGCCGACCTTGCTCGGGCATTTCCCGGTGGAAGGACGCTCGCGGCTGCAGCGCTCGCTGGAGCCGCTGCTGCTCGACCGCAACAGCCTCGTGCGCGACCTGTTCGCGACGTCTGCGAAGCGCCTCGCGGGCGACGACCGCCGCGCGCGGCTCGCAGCGATCGGTCGCGACTGCGGCGCGCTCGCGACCGCGACGGATACGGAGCTGGACGCCACGGTGCTCGCCTGGCGACGCCGCTACGTCGGCAACCTCGTGAAGGGCATCGCGAACGCGCTCGAGGACGCGCCCGACGCGCCGGCCGAATGGCGCGCGCACGCGACACGGGTGCGCGAGGTCAACCTCGCCGCACTCGACGCCACCGTACTGGAAGCGGCCGATCGCGCCGCCTGGCGCGCGCTGCTGGAACAGGTGGATCTGGCGGCCGACGCGTGGCCGCGCATCTGGGACGACGTGCGCGAGCGCCCGCTACTCGAGGGGCTGGCGCTCCAGTAGGAAGTCGTCGCCCGCGACGGGCTCGTCGCCGGCCGCGGGGTCCGGGGCGCCGAGGCGCTTCGCAGCCTTGACGCCCAGCGATTGCAGTCGCTGCACCTGGCTGAGCGGGCCGTGCGTGCTGCGGAACTTGTCGTTCGCCGCTTCGAAGGCGTTCTGCGCCGCACGGAGCTTTTCGCCCACCGCGCCGAACGCGACGAGGAAGCGCTCGAGCGACTTGGCGAGCGACTCGGCGCGCCCGATGATGTCGTTCGCATGCTTGAGGCTCTTCGCGCGCGCCCAGCCGTACTCGATGGCGCGCAGCACGCTGACCAGCGTATTCGGGCTCACCAGCACGACGCGATTCGACAGCGCATCGGCGGACAGCTCCGGGTCCTCGGAGAAGGCCGCGGACAGTGCGCCTTCGATCGGCACGAACACGAGCACGAGGTCGAGCGCCTTGCCGTCGAACAGCGATGCGTAATCCTTCTGCTTGATGTCGCGGACGTGGCGCTTGAGCGCGCCGACGTGCGCCTTGAGCGCGACGGCACGCGACTCGTCGTCCTCGGCGTTCATCGCCTCCTGCCAGCGTGCCAGGCTCACCTTCGAGTCCACGATCACGCGCCGCGAATCCGGCAGCTTCACGACGACGTCGGGAATCAGCCGGTTGCCTTCCTCGTCCTTCTCGCTGCCCTGTCGCGTGTAGTGCTCGCCTTCGACCAGCCCCGAGGCCTCGAGCGCCTTCTCGAGGATCATCTCGCCCCAGTTGCCGCGGTGCTTCACGTTGCCCTGCATCGCGTTCGTGAGCGCCTTCGCCTGCTCGCTCCAGTCGCGGTTGAGGCCCATCAGCTGGTCCAGCGCGCCCTTCAGTCCGGCCCGTTCCTTCGCTTCGTCCGTGTACAGCGTTTCCGCCTTCTCGCGGAAACCCTTGAGCTCCTCCGCGAACGGCTGCAGCACGGACGTCAGCTGCTGCTGGCTCTGCGAAGCGAATACCTGCGACTTCTGGTCGAACAACGCGCCCGCCACTTCGCCGAACTTCGCGCTGAGCTCCTCTCGCGCGTTCGTCACGAATTGTTCCTGCCGCTGCAGGAGCTGCTCGGTCGCCTGGCGCAACGCCGCCAGCTTTTCCTCGCGCAGGCGCGCGTCGCCCAGCTCCGCACGCAGCTGCGCGAGCTCGCCGGTCGCGCGCTCGAGCGCCGCCGCCTTTTCGGCCAGGCGGTCGCCCAGCTCGCGCACGCGCGCCTCGGAGCCGCCACTGGCGCGCTCGAGGTCGGCGCGCTGCGCCTGCGCTTCCGCGAGGCGTCGCGCGTCCTCGTCGTGCCGCGCTTCGAGCTGCGCCACGCGCGCCTGCGCACCATCGCGCTCGGCCAGCAGCCGGGCGACCTCGGCTTCGCGCTGCGCGCGCCCTTCGGCGATGCGCGCTTCCGACTGTCGGCGCGCAAGCCCGAACGCGGCAAGCGCGGTCGCGACGAACGCGACGACGGCACCGAGCAGCAGCGAGAATGGATCGAACGTGGGCATGGTGCGATTCTAGCGAGCGGCCCGTCTCAGCGAGTGAAACGCGCCGCAGCGCCCGCGCCCGCGACGGGCGCGCCCTGCCCGCGGTGCGCGCGCCTACGCCTTCTTCACGTATGCGGCACACCATCCCTTCGGGTTCACCGATTTGCCCGGGAAGATCTGGCACGGCAGCCAGCCGTCGGCCTGCGGCGCGAGCGCGAGGTTGCAGCCGGCGCACAGCTGGTCGGGCTTGTGGTTCGGGAATTTCGCCGCATCCACCTTCGTCGCGTCGTGGTGGTAGCCGAGCGCCGACGCGGTCGGGTCGGTTTCCTCGATGTGCGGAAGGTCGGCGGCGTGCGCCTCGCGCGCGAGCGGCGCGGCGACGGCGCCGAGCACGACGAGCTCGATGAAACGGCGGCGGGAACGGTCCTGGGCCATGGCGTCATCCTCCGGTAGGTAACGCATTGTGCCTCCTGCGGAGGCAGGCGCCCACCCTGCCGGCGAATGCACCCGGCGTCCACATCGGGGGCGTTGCAGCCGGTATATTGCGCGCTGCAACAGAGCCGACCGGAAACCGCCGCCATCGACACGCCCAGCACGCCCGACGACCGGTTCCTCACCGCCGCGCGCGCGATCGCCGCCGCCGGCCGCGAGCTCGCGGCGCTCGGCTGGACGCCCGCGACGAGCAGCAACTTCTCGCTGCGCCTGGACGAAGGCCGCGCCGCGATCACCATCTCGGGCCGCGACAAGGGCCGGCTCTCGGAAAACGACATCATGGTCGTCGACCTGGACGGCCGCGCCGAGGATCCCGCGCTGCGCCCGTCGGCCGAGACCTTGCTGCACACGCAGCTCTACCGGCGCTTCCCGCAGGTGGGTTGCGTGCTGCACACGCATTCGCAGGTGCAGACGATCGCGTCGCGCCTGTTCGCGCGCGAGGGCCGCGTGCACCTGGCGGGCTACGAGCTGCTGAAGGCGTTCTCGGGCACGCAGACGCACGAGGTCGAGCTCGACGTACCGGTGCTGCCGAACTCGCAGGACATGGACGTGATCGCGCGCGGCGTCGAGCGGTTCCTCGACCGCAGCCCGCCGCTGTACGGCTACCTGATCGAGGGCCACGGCATCTACGCGTGGGGCGCCGACATGGCCGAGACGCGCCGCCACCTCGAGGCGTTCGAGTTCCTGCTGTCCTGCGAGCTTCAGATGAGGAAACTGTCATGAGCCGCCTGCGCGTCTTCACCGAAACCGAACCCCGCACGCCGCAGCTGGAGACCAGCGACCACACGGAGATCGCGCGCGCGCTCGCGCCGATCGGCGTGCGCTTCGAGCGCTGGGCAGCGGCGCAGCCGATCAAGCCCGGCGACAAACCCGACGACGTGATCGCCGCGTATCGCAGCGACATCGACCGGCTGATGGCGACAGAAGGCTACAAGGCCTGCGACGTGATCAGCCTCGACCGCGACCACCCGGACAAGGGGGCGCTGCGCCAGAAGTTCCTCAACGAGCACACGCACAGCGAGGACGAGGTGCGCTTCTTCGTCGCGGGCGAAGGCCTGTTCACCCTGCACGCAGGCGAGAAAGTCTACGAGGTGCTCTGCACGCAGGGCGACCTCATCGGCGTGCCCGACGGCACGCGCCACTGGTTCGACATGGGCCCGAATCCGTACTTCGTCGCGATCCGGCTGTTCACGAACGCGGCGGGCTGGGTGGCGAACTTCACGGGTAGCGAGATCGCTTCCAGGTATTCGCGGCTCGACAACTGAGGGTACCGAAAGGCGTTCATGCCGTCGCATGGGTATGAGTCGGAGTATGAGCTCGTACTCCGAGCCTGTTCGCAACCTCGAGCCTTGCCCGAGCGCACTCATACACCCTACTCATACTCATACTTGCGCCCATGTCCTCCCCAGTCACCCCGCAAGTCGTGTTGACCGACATCGAAGGCACGACCTCGTCGATCGACTTCGTGAAGGACGTGCTGTTCCCGTACGCGCGCGCGCACCTGCCCGCGTACGTCGCCGCGCACGCCGACGAACCGACCGTGCGCGAGCAGCTCGACGCGGTCGCACGCGAGTCCGGGATCGCGCGCGACGACGTGCCCGCCCTGGTCGCCGTGCTGCAGCGCTGGATCGACGAAGACCGCAAGGCGACGCCGCTCAAGGCGCTGCAGGGCATGGTCTGGGAAGCCGGTTACCGGGATGGAGCGTATGTCGCGCACCTGTACGAGGATGCCGCGCCCGCGCTGCAGCGCTGGCGTCGCGCCGGTCGCCGCCTGTACGTCTACTCGTCGGGCTCCGTCCAGGCGCAGAAGCTGTTCTTCGGCCATTCCGCGGCCGGCGACCTCACGCCGCTGTTCTCGGGTTACTTCGACACGACGAGCGGCGGCAAGCGCGAGCGCGCATCGTACGAGCGCATCGCGAAGGACATCGGGGTCGAGCCGCAGGCGATCGTCTTCTTCTCCGACATCGAGCAGGAAGTGGACGCGGCGCGCGCGGCCGGCATGGACACCGTCTGGGTGCGGCGCGACGGCGCGTACAGCGAAAGCTCCCCGCACCGCCAGGTCGAGTCGTTCGACGACATTGCCATTTGACAGCGCAAGCGGAGAGCGGATAGCGGGCAGCGGCAAGAGCGGCTCGCCGGTCCCGAGGTGCGATACGCTGCGCTTGCCGCTCCCCGCTCCCCGCTTTCGGCTCACCGCAACGCGATGGAATTCCTCCGCACGCTGCTCGACGCGCTGAAGCTGTCCCTGTTCGTACGGCCGGCGCGTCCCGCGCGGCGCATCGGGCCGGGGCAGTACTGGCTCGCGCTCGGCGTCGCGACGCTGCTGCTCGCGCTGGAATCGCGGCTCGACGTGGACGGGCCTGCGCGCTTCTTCCTCGGTGGCGTGACCGGCATCGCGTTCACCGGCTTGCTCGCGCTCGGCGTCTCGTACCTCGCCGCGCGCGCGCTCGGTCGGTCGGCGTTGTTCTGGCCGCTCGTGACCATGCTCGTGTTGCTCGGCAGCGGGCTGTACCTGGCGGCCCGCGGGCTCGCCGCACTCCTGCCCGATGCCGTGCCGGAGCTGCCGGTCGGCATCGCCTACGTGCTGTGGTGCGCCTGGTTGCTGCTCGCGGTGCGTCGCACGCTCGACTGGCTCGAGCCTTACCGGCGCTGGCCCGCGCGCACGTTCGCGGCGCTCGCCATCACCCTCGCGCTCGTGCTGCCGCCGTGGTGGATCCACCGCGGCGCGTTCTTCTATGCCGACTTCGAAGACGATTACTACGCCGACGAGGAAACCGCGGCGCCGGCGTTCGAGCCCGAGGTGGTGATGGCGGAACAATACCGCCTCGTCGACGCCGAGCTCGCCGCACTCGCGCCGCAGCGGCCGGGCAAGGTCGACCTCTACCTCATCGCGTTCGCGGGCGACGGCGGCGAAGCGGTGTTCGGCAACGAAGTGCGCTACGCGCGCGACGTGTTCGAACAGCGCTACGACGCGAAGGGCCGCACGCTGCTGCTGCTGAACGACCCCGGCACCACGGGCGAGACGGCGCTCGCGACGCTCACCAACCTGCGCCGCGCCCTGGCCGGCATCGGCGCGCGCATCGACCGCAGCGAGGACATCGTCGCCGTGTTCATGACCTCGCACGGCAGCGAGGACCACGAGCTGTACGTCGCGCTGGACCCGCTGCCGCTCGCGCAGGTCACGCCGGACTCGCTCGCGCTCGCGTTCGCCGACGCCGGGATCGAGTGGCGCGTCGCGATCGTCTCCGCGTGCTACTCGGGCGGGTTCGTGGACGCGCTCGCCGCGCCGCGCACGCTCGTGATCGCCGCGGCGCGGCGCGACCGCACGTCCTTCGGTTGCGGTGCCGATTCCGACATCACGTATTTCGGCCGTGCCTTCCTCGCGCACGGGCTGAACCGGCGCGACACGCTCGTGGATGCGTTCGACTACGCGAAGCGCGAGATCGCGCAGCGCGAGCGCGCCGAGGACAAGACGCCGTCCGAGCCGCAGATCGCCAGCTCGCCGGAGATCGAGGCGCAGCTAGCGCTCTGGCGCGACGGGATTGCCCTCGGTGGCCGCGTGGTGTTCCGTGGCGGAGCCACCGGGGACGCGAGCGCCGCCGGACGCTGACATGCTTTCGCGGTACGGTCGCACGAGGTTGCGGCCGTCGGACTTCGCCGCATAGAGCGCCTTGTCCGCCATGCCGATGAGCTGCGACGGCGACAGGCTGCCGTGCGGGATCGCGTATCCGACACCGACGCTGATCGACACCTGGCCGAGCTCGGAGTAGCGGTGCGGCGCCGCGAGCGCCAGCACGCCGGCGCGCAGCGCTTCGGCGACCTTCAGCGCGTCCTTCGGCTCGGTTTCGGGCAGCAGCACGGCGAACTCCTCGCCGCCGAAACGCGCGACCAGGTCCTCCGCGCGGCGCACGGTGGTCGCGAGTACGCGCGCGACCTGTTTCAGGCATTCGTCGCCCTGCAGGTGCCCATAGCCGTCGTTGTAGGCCTTGAAGCGGTCGATGTCGACGAGCAGCAGCGACACGACGTGGCCGCGGCGACGCGCGCGCCGCCACTCGCTGCGCAGCGTCTGGTCGAACTGCCGTCGGTTCGCGATGCCGGTGAGGCCGTCCAGCGACGACAGGCGCTCGAGCTTGCCGTTCGCGACGCGCAACTGGTCGTTCGCACTCTCGAGCTGCTCCGACTTGTCCTCGAACAGCTGGATCGTGTCGAGCAGGCGCTGATTCACGAGCACGAGGTGGATGGCGCCTGCGATCTGGTCGGCCACGGCGCGCAGCACGTTGCGCACGTCGACGGAAAGCGCCTCGCGCGTGCCGGCCGCGTCGAGCACGCCGAGCAGCCGTTCGTGGTACCGGATCGGCACCACGAAGCGCGCGACCCCGGGCGTGCCCGGCGCCTGGCCGGGGTCGGCGGCGGCGTCCGGGATCCACAGCGGTTGCGCGAGGCGCAGCGCGCGCGTGGCGATCGCATCCTCGTCGCCACGACCGCCGAGCCGGATCGTGCACGCGTCGATGGCGAAGCGGTGCTGCACGAATCGCCCGATGCGCGCGAGCACGTCCGGCAACTGGTCCGATTGCAACGCCGTGTGCGACACCTCGCTCATCAACGCGAGCAATGCGGCGCGGCGTGCGAGCTCCTGGTGCAGGCGCGCCGCCGCAACGGCGCCCGCCAGCTGGTCGGCGACGGTTGCGAGCAGCTCCTGCTGGTCGGCGAAGGCGTCCACTTCGACGCTCTCGACGTCGATCACGCCGAGCAGCTCGCCACGATGCCGGACGGGAACGCACAGCTCGGAGCGCACGCCCGGGACGGCCGGTACGTAATTCGGGAACTCGCGGACATCGCGTACGAGCACCGCGTTGCCGCTCAGCGCGACATGGCCGCACACGCCCTCGCCGATCGGCACCGTCCGGCCAACGTCGAGCTCGGTGTCGAGCACCGTCGCGACCGCTTCGCAGACGACCACGCGCGCGCGCAGGTCCAGCGAAAGGAATGCAACGAACTCCCAGCCGAAGCCTTCGCGCATCGCCTCGACCACGCGCTTGAGCATCGGCACGAGGTCGAGGTCCTCCGTGGCGATTCGCGCGATGCGATTGATCAGCGCGAGCTGGCGCTCGCCCAGGCCGGATCGCGCGCGAGCGGGTCCGCGCAGCGACGACGCGAGCGCAGGCATGTTGCCCGCGCCGCGGCCACCCCGGGGTGCCGTCGTGTCCCTCGTTCGCATCCGCCCACCCGCACAGGAATCGTCCGGGGCTGGACGAAGCAAGCCACGTGCCCCCCGCGCTGGACTTGAGGGGGCGGCCGCGTGCCGGATCAGTGCGCCGCGTGGCCGACCGGCGGGCGCGCAACGCCGGCGATGCTGCGCGCGTGCACCGCAACGTCCGGGAAGTCGCCGAACGCGGCGTCGATGCCCGCCGTGAAGAATGCAACGAGCTCGGCCGTTGCGTCGCGAAATGCGGGGTTCGGTCGATCGTTGCGGAACGTCCACGTGTGCACGCCGAAACCGCGCGCGTGCGCCTTCGCGATCAGCCCCGTGTCGCGCCCGCGATGGTCGATGAGCGCGAACTTCTCGGGCGCCAGTCCGTCGAGGCGCGTGCCGCTTTCCTCGAGCAGCGCGAACGGATCCCGGCCGCTGACCGTCGCCGCTTCCAGCAGCAGGAAGCTGCGCAGGCCTGCGGCGCGCTTCAGGCGGAACAGCGGCTCGGGCTCGAAACACTGCAGCCACACCTGCACGTCGCCCTGGTTGCGTGCGCGCATGAGCTCCACGTCGCGCAGCAACAGCGACGCCACGTCGTGGCCCGATGCGAGGAACGCGGCGGGGTGCTTGAGCTCGGGGTAGACGACGATCCGGCGCCCGCGGCGCTCGCTTTCCTCGCAGGCCAGCTTCAGCACTTCGAAGAAGCTCGGGACGCGCAGGCGGCCGTCGTGCGCCTCGCTGCGACCCGCGAACGGTTGCACCGCACGCAGCCGCGTGAGCTCGCCCCAGCTGAAATCGTCGATCCGCCATTCCGGCTGGCCTTCAGGGCCCGAAACGGCGCGTGCCGCGAACTCGGCGCGCGACGCCACGTCGGTGCTGCGCGACAGGCCGCGATCGTGGCGCGCGACGAGCACGCCGTCGCGCGTCACGACGAGGTCGGGCTCGATCACGTCGGCGCCCTGCGCGATCGCGAGCGCGTAACCTTCCAGCGTGTGTTCCGGCAGGTAGCCGCTCGCGCCGCGATGCGCGATCACCAGCGGCTGCGAGCCATCGAGCGTGTTCCAGGACATCCGGCGATTCTACGCGGCGAAAACCGGGATTGGCGCACGGGCCGGCGCCCGGCGCCGGGTGTACGCTTCAGCGAGCGCGACCGGGCGGAGCCCACCGATGCACGCACGATTCCTTGCGGTCGCCTTCCTGCTGTTCGCAGCCGCGGCGCCGCCGGCGCTGGCACAGCCCGCGAACGACGCGTGGGCGAACCGGACCACGATCGCGGCGCTCCCGTTCAGCGTGACCGAACCGCAAGCCGGCCTCGCGACGAACGCCGCGAGCGACCCCGACCCGCTGTGCCGCAAGCCCGGTTCGAACCCGCTCGTCTTCACGCTCTGGTACGGCTACACGACCGGTGCGCAGGTCGAGTACGTGAACGCGTCCATCACGGGCGGCGACATCAACGGCATCGTCGCGATCTACACGGGATCGCCGGGATCGTTCCGGCTCGTCTCCGGCGGCTGTGGCACGCGCGGCAATTCCGCGGCGTTCGTGCCGCGCGCGATCGGCATCCGGCTCGAGCCGAACACGTCGTATTCGATCCTCGCGAGCTCGCAATTCCCGGTGCCGGGCTCGCAGCCGTTCATCGTGAACCTCGCGGCGGCGCCGCAACTCGTCGTGACGAAGACGGCCGACACGCGCGACGGTGCATGCAACGCCGACTGCTCGCTGCGCGAGGCCATCGACGCGGCAAACGCGTCGACGTCGGTGGTGATCGTTCCCGCCGGCACGTATGCGATCACGCGCAGCGGACGCAACGAGGACGCGAACGCGACCGGCGACCTCGACCTGCTTTCGTCGATGGGCGTGTACGGCGCGCCGAACGGCGCCACCATCGTCGACGCCGCCGGGCTCGACCGCGCGATCGACATCAAACCCGACGCCGCGGCGTCGCCGGCGTTCCCGTCGATCTCGCTGGGCGACCTCGTGCTGCGCGAAGGCGACGTCAGCGGGCCGCAGTTCGAGCGCGACGGCGGCAACCTGCGCGTGCGCGGCAACACGACGTTCTTCGGCATCGACCGCGTCGATGCGACGCTCGGCAACACCCAGGAAAGCGGAGGCGGCTTCTTCATCGAGGGCACGGGCACGGTGCGCCGCGCGAATCTCAGCGAGAACTCGGCGGGGCTGAACGGCGGCGGCATCGCCGTGGTGAACAACCCGAACCGCGCCGTCATCGAGGAATCGCTGCTGTACCGCAACCTCGCGCTGCAGGGCGCGGGCCTCTACGTCCAGGGCGAAGTGCTCGTGAGCAACTCGACGATCGCGGCGAACCGCGCGAGCATCCTCGGCGGCGGCGTCGCGACGTTCACCGGGCGCCTCGAGCTCGCTTCGAGCACGGTGGTCGACAACATCGCGGGACTCGGCGGCGGCGGCGGCGGCATGCTGATCGCGCAGCCCACGCTGCCGCCCGGCGACGCGATCACGAACAGCATCGTTGCGCGCAACTCGACCGATGCCGGTGATGCGTCACCCGACTGCATTTCGCAATCGCCGACGCCGCGCGCCTACTCGCTCATCCAGTCCGGCACGGCATGCGGCCCGCCCGGCACGGGCGACGTCACGGGCCTGGCCCCGGGCATCGCGGCGACAGCCGGCGACCAGGGCGGCCCCACGCACACGTACGCGCTGCTCGCGGGCAGCCCCGCGCTCGATGCGGGCGACCCGGCCGGCTGCCGCGACGCGGCCGGTGCGCTGCTCGCGACCGACCAGCGCGGCCAGGGTTTCCCGCGCGTCGTCGGCTTGCGCTGCGACATCGGCGCGCTGGAAAGCCCGCCCACGCTGCCGCCGGGCCCGCCGTCGCTCGCCATGGCGAGCGACACCGGGCTCTCCAGCAGCGACGGCGTCACGAACGACGCGACGCCCACGTTCACGGGTGCCTGCGCGGCCGGCACCACGGTCACCGTGACCGCGAACGACGTGCCGATCGCAACGGCGGTCGCCTGCGCGGCCGGCGCGTACGCGGTTACCGCCGCGCCCGCGCTCGCCGACGGCATCGCGAGCGTCAAGGCGCGCGCGAATGGCGTGTCGGGCCCGTCGCTCGATTCCACCGACATCACCGTGCGCATCGACACGCAGGCACCGGCGGCGCCGACGCTCGTCGCGCCGACTGTGGCCTCGACCACCAGCGTGATCGTCTCCGGTATTGCGGGCGAAGCAGGACGCGTCGACGTCACCGAAGGCGGTGCGCCGCGTTGCTCGGTCACCGTCGACGCGCCGGGCGCCTGGCAGTGCACGATCGCGTTCGCGGAAACCGGCACGCACCTGATCGTGTCGGCGGAAACGGACGTCGCCGGCAACGTGGGCCCGCAGAGCACGACGGAATCCGTAACCATCCAGGAGAACCTCCTTGCCGACGGCTTCGAGTGACGCACCGCAGCATAAGTAACTGCAACGCCCACTCGGACGTCGCAGCCACCACCGTTTGGAGTAATCGCACGAGCGCCGCGATCGAAACTGGCGCATCGCCGCAGGACGCACGCCATGAACGAAACTGCCGAACGAACCAACGCCGCCGCGAACGCGCAGCAAGCGCAACCGCGCAAGGACGCGAGCTTCGCGAAGAACCTGTTCTTCGGCGAGATCCTCGAGGAGAACCTGTTCCCCTACCCCGCGATGCGTGAACGCGATCGCGAGCTGCTCGGCATGATGGTCGATTCGCTCGACCGCTTCCTCGGCGAGCACGAGAAGCAGTTCAAGGAATGGGACAAGGCCGCGCACCAGCCCGCCGAGTACATCCAGCAGCTGCGCGACCTCGGCCTGTTCGGCCTGATCATCCCCGAAGCATACGGCGGCCTCGAGCTTTCGAACGCGGCGTACGCGCGCGTACTGAGCCAGAGCTCGCGCCACGACTCGTCCACGTCGCTCACCATCGGCGCGCACTCGTCGATCGGCATGAAGGGCCTGCTGCTCTGGGGCAGCGACGAGCAGAAGGCGAAGTACCTGCCGAAGCTCGCGAGCGGCGAGATGATCGCGGCGTTCTGCCTCACCGAGAGCGGCGCGGGCTCGGACGCCGCATCGGTGCGCACGAAGGCGGTGAAGAACCCCGACGGGTCGTGGACGCTCTCGGGCGAGAAGATCTGGATCACGAACGGCGGCATCGCGGACTTCTACACCGTGTTCGCGCGCACCGACGGCACCGAAGGCAAGATGACGGCGTTCATCGTCGAAGCGGGATGGCCCGGTGTCAGCCACGGCCCGCACGAGGACAAGATGGGCATCCGCGCGTCGTCGACGACGACGGTCGCGTTCGCCGACGTGAAGGTGCCCGCCGCCAACGTGCTCGGTGGCGAAGGCAAGGGCTTCAAGGTCGCGATGTCGATCCTCAACAACGGCCGCACCGGCCTCGGTGGCGGCGCGGTCGGCGGCATGAAGACGCTCATCCGCCTCTCCTCCGAGCAGGCGAAGAACCGCCAGCAGTTCGGCAAGCCGATCGCGGAGTTCGGCCTCGTGCGCGAGAAGATCGCGCAGATGGCGGTGGACTGCTTCGCGGCCGAGTCGGCCGTGTGGATGGTGGCGCACTACATCGACTCGGGCTGCGACGACTACTCCGTCGAGGCCGCGATCAGCAAGGTGTTCGCGTCCGATGCGATCCAGCGCGCCGCGCACGAGGCGCTGCAGATCGCCGCGGGCAACGGCTTCATGAAGGAATTCCCGTACGAGCAGGTGCAGCGCGACGCGCGCATCCTCTCGATCTTCGAGGGCACGAACGAGATCCTGCGCCTGTACGTCGCGCTGTCCGGCCTGAAGGGCGTCGGCGAGACGCTGTCCGGCCTCGGCAAGGCCGTGAACGACATCTTCAACAACCCGATCAAGGGCTTCGGCGTGCTCGGCGACTACGCGCGCCGCAGCTTCTCGCAGCGCACCGGCATCGGCGCCGACAAGATCGTGCGCCAGCTCTCGCCCAAGCTGCGCGACGCGTCGGCGACCTACGAGAAGTACGTCACCGAGCTCGCGTCGGTGTCCGACACGCTGCTCCGCAGGTACGGCAAGCGCATCGCCGACTTCCAGTACCAGCAGAAGCGCATCGCCGACCTCTGCATCGACCTGTTCGTCGGCCTGTGCGTGCTCTCGCGCGCCGACTCGCTCGAGCGCGCGAAGCACCCCGACGCCGCGCACGCAATCGCGATCGCCGAGGTGTTCACGAAGCAGGCACGCCGCCGCATGAGCCGCAACGTTCGCGGCATCACGCGCAACGAGGACGACAACATGGACAAGCTCGCGGGGTTCATCCTCGAGCGCGGGTCCTACCCGTGGGACGTGATTTGACGTCGCTCGCTCCTGGGCCGAACTGAAGCGCAGCCCGTGGGAACTTCGCCCGACTGTCATCCCGAGGCGCAGCCGAGGGATCTCGCCTTCTCCAGCGCCAGATCCCTCACTTCGTTCGGGATGACACGCTGATGCGGGAGCGACAATCGTCGCCCCCAAGTTCTCAAAGTCGGATGAAGTACGGCACCGCCGTCAGCGCCACGCCGACGATCACCAGCACCCAGGTGTTCGAGACGAAGTACGGATAGACCACGAGCGCGAGCCCGGCCACCAGCGGCACCGGTGCCTTCTGTCGATGCGCGTACATCAGGAATCCCGCGCCGATCGCGCTGAACAACATGCCCCAGAGCAGGTTCGCGGTGTCCATGGGCGGATGATGACACGACGTCGTGCGGTGCGCTCTCGAAGTCGCCGCATCCTCGATCTGCGCCCGAGATCCCTCGCTGCGCTCGGGATGACGTCGGGCGGCGCGCCGCCCGACGTCACTTCGGCATTCCGATGCGCTTCAGCAGCGTGACGCCGCTCGCCGGGTCGTCGCGCACGCGTTGCGCGTAGGCGAGCAGCAGCTCGCGCGAACGGTCGGTGCCGCCCTGGCGCGCGAGGCACGCGCCGAGCAGCGCGCCGCTCATCGCGGTGCTCGCGTGCGCGTCGCCGAACTTCGCGCGCCGTCCTTCCAGTGCCTCCTCGAGCATCGCGGCGCCGGCCTGCACGTCGCCGCGCTCGCACTTCAGCACGCCATACCAGGTGAGCGTGTCGGTGACCGATGGATGCGCGGGGTCGAGGTGCTCGCGGCGCAGCTTCAGCGCACGCGCGTAGAGCGCATCGGCTTCGTCGAAGCGATCCAGCTCGACCAGGGCCCGCGCGCGGTTGCTGAGCGAGTACGCGACCTCCGGGTCTTCGGCACCCGCGAGCTGCTCGATGATCGCCGCGGCGGCGGCGAAATCGGGCTCCGCTGCCGCGGCCTCGCCGTCGTCCAGCAGCACGAGGCCGAGGTTGTTGAGGTTGCCCGCGACGCGCACGTGCTTTTCGCCGAACGCCTTGCGATTGATCGCGAGCGCGCGCTCGAACTGCGCGCGCGCATCGGCACGGCGTCCGAGCGCGGCCTCCGTGAGCGCGAGGTTGTTCAACGCCTTCGCGACGACCGGGCTGTCCGGCCCGAGCGCCTGCTCCTGGATCGCGAGCGCTTCCTGGAGCAGCGGCAGCGCGGCATTCGCGTCGCCGCGCTCGTACGCGAGCGAGCCGAGGTTGCCGAGCGTGTCGGCCGTGAGCCGGTGCTGCGGGCCGAGCACCTTGCGGCGCAGCTCGAGCGCTTCCCGGTAGTAGGGCTCGGCCTCGTCGTAGCGGCCGCGCACCTGGCCGAGCGCGCCCATCGCGTCGAGCGCGCGCGCGAGCTCGGCCGCCTGGCCGGGATGCCGACGTCGCACGTCGAGCGCGCCGCGGTAGTACGGCTCGGCGTCGTCGTAGCGGCCCATGCTCCAGCTCACGGAGCCGAGGCGCAGCAGCACGTCGGCGATGCGCGGGTCGTCGGCCGGCAGCTTCGCGCGACGGATCGCGAGCGTGCGCTCGAACGCCGCGCGCGCCGCGTCGAAATGCGCGAGCGCCTGCTCGGCGCCGCCGAGCCGTTCGCTCGTCGCGGCCACTTCGATGCTGTCTGCCCCATAGGCGTCCTCGCGCAGCGCGAGCGCCTGCAGCAGCGTCTCGCGCGCTGCCGCGCTCTTCGCGGCGGCCTGCTGCGCGCCGCCGAGGCCGTGCAGCGCGTCGCCGCGCAGCGCATCGCTGCGCTCCACGCCCTGCGCAAGCGTCGCCGCTTCGCCGAACAGCGCTTCGGCGCGCGCATAGGCGCCCGCATTCGCGAACGTTTCGCCGAGCGCCGTGAGCACGGCGGCACGGCTCGCGGGATCGAGCTGCCGCGCGTCGAGCTGCTTCACGCCGCGCTCCAGCACGTCCCGCGCGGAGACGTTGCTGCCGTCGCCGCGCGTGGGATCGGCCTCGCGGAAGATGTCGGTGAGGAACGCGACGGTGTCCTCGGCGCGGCCGCGCTCGCGTTGCGAAACGACGAGCGCCGCGTTCGCGCGTTCGCTCTCGATCGCGAGGCGCACGCCGAGCGCGCCGAGCGCGACGACGCCGACGGCACCGAGCGCGACGCCGAGGCGATGCCGCCGCACGAACTTCGCGGTGCGATAGGCGGCCGAATCGGGCCGTGCGCGCACCGGCTTCAGGTCGAGATAGCGCTGGATGTCGTCGGCGAACGCGGCGGCCGAGCCGTAGCGACGTTCGGGCTCGCGCCGCAGCGCCATCAGCACGATCGCGTCGAGCTCGCGCTCGATCGGCAAGGTGCCGCCACGCTGGCTCGGCGGCGGCGGCACGCGGTTCGTCACGTTCGTGACGAGCTCGCGCCACGACTCGCCGCTCGCGGCGTGCGGCAGCGAGCCCGCGAGCAGCTCGTACAGCACGAGCCCGAGCGAGTAGACGTCGCTCGCCGTGCCGACCGGCTCGCCGAGCAACTGCTCCGGGCTCGCGTAGCGCGGCGTGAACACCGCCGGCATCGCCGTGCCCGTGCGCTCGGGGTCGCCGGTTTCCTCGAGCAGCTTCGCGATGCCGAAATCGAGCAACACCGGCCGCTTGCCGTCGACGACGAGCACGTTGCCCGGCTTGATGTCGCGGTGGACGATGAGGTGCTGGTGCGCGTAGTGCACGGCGCCGCACAGCTGCACGACGAGCGCGAGGCGCTCGCGCAGCGAGGGCGCGCGTTCGCGGGCCCAGCGCTCGAGTGCCTCGCCGTCGACGAATTCCATCGCGAGCCACGGCACGCCCTCGTTCGATACGCCGCCGTCGAGCATGCGCGCGATGTCGGGATGCGAGAGCGCGGCGAGGATCTGCCGCTCGCGGCGGAAGCGCGCGACGAGCGCGGGCTGCGCGAACGGCGTCGCGACGAACTTCAGCGCGGCGCGCTGCGTGAACCCGCCTTCCTCGCGCTCGGCGAGCCACACCGTGCCCATGCCGCCGCGCCCGAGCTCGCGCACCAGGCGCCACGCGCCGATGCGGCGCCCCGGCTCTTCGCTGGCAGGCACGGCGGGACGGTCGAGCGCGACACCTTCGCGCTCGTGAGCGGCGAGCAACGTGTCCAGCTCGGCGCGCGTGCCGGGGTCCGCCACGTTGGCGTCGAGCCACGCCGAGCGCGCGGGCGCCGGCACGTCGACGGCCGCATGGAACAGCTCCCACAGCCGCTTCCAGTCTGCTTCACCCACGGCCGCCGTCCGCGGAAAACCCGGGTCAGGGTACATTTTCCCGCCCCGCGTCGCTTTCCGCGAGCGCCGGAAAAGGTACTCTGGCCCAGGCTTCCGGCAGGATCGCGGACTCGCGCATGGCTACGCCGCCGAGCGACATCACCACCCTGCTCGCCGCGCTCGCCGGCGGCGACGACGGCGCGCGCGACCGCCTCTGGGAAACCGTCTACGCCGAGCTGCGAGGGATGGCGCGCAACCAGCTCGCGCGCGAGCGCGAGGGCGTGAGCCTGGTGCCGACGGCACTCGTGCACGAGGCCTACCTGCGCCTGCTCGGCGACGCAGCGTCGTTCCGCAATCGCGCGCACTTTTTCGGCGCCGCCGGCCACGCGATGCGGCGCATCCTGGTCGAGCACGCGCGCGCACGGCAGCGCGACAAGCGCGGTGGCGGCGTGATGCCGGTGACGCTGTCGCCCGACCTGCCCGTCGCGACGCCCGACGCCGCCCACCTCATCGAGATCGACGAAGCGCTGCGCCGCCTCGAGGCGCTCGACGCGCAGATGGTGCGCGTCGTCGAGCTGCGCTGGTTCGCCGGCCTTTCGATCGAGGAAACCGCCGAGGCGCTCGACACCTCCCCCCGCAGCGTCAACCGCGTGTGGACCGCCGCGCGCGCGTGGCTGGTCCGCGAGCTCGACGGCGCGGCCTGACTCAGCTCGCCGCGCGGAGCTCGTATTCGAACGTGTACTCGTGCACGCCTGTGGAAATGTCGATCGACGCGAACCCCGACAAACCCGTGAGCTCGTCGGTGCCGCTGTCGGGCACGACGATGATCACGAGCGATGGCCGTCCGCGATCCATCGTTCCGCTGTGTTGCAGCGCGAACGAACCGCGCTTGCCATCGAGCGTGCCCTCGACGCGCTCCATCGCGACGTAGCCGGCGGAGCCCGACGCGTTGCCCATCGCGAGCATCATGCCGCGGCTCTTCGCGGAGAGTGCGCCGTAGAACGTCTTGTCCAGCCGGAAACGCTGCAGCGCGGGTTCGCCGTCGGCATCGACGATCGGCGTGCGCTTCACGTCGAATTTTCCTTTCGCGACCGGCATGGCGAGCTCCCGACTGGCCTGCCGCGATGGTACGCGAAAGGTCCCCGACGTCGTCTGCCCTTCAGGGCGACGCTGACGCCGCAGCGCCCGCGTGCTGCGCCACGCGCACCTCGAGCGCGGCGTCCGGCCTGCCGCGCATGCGGGGACGCGCGCGTCACGGATCGTCCACCCATGCGCTCAGCCATCGAGCTCCGGGTCGCGGCGCGCGTTGCGCGCCACGCGAAGGCGGCAGCGCGCGAGATCCGCGCAGGCAGTTCCGCCGTACCGGCATGTGCTCCGGGTGAGCCTGCGTCCCGCGTGCGCGCAGGCATTGCGTCGGCACCGAAGCCAATCGTGTCCGCACCCGCAGTAGACTTCCCGCAGGCGTCGCCAGGGAACATAACGTGGCCGGACTCGCCAAGCTCACGCGCCCGCGCCTGCACCAGGTGGTGCCGCGCGAGCGGTTGTTCGAGCGCCTCGACGAAGCGTGCCGGCGTCCGCTCGCGTGGATCGTCGGTCCGCCCGGCGCCGGCAAGACCTCCCTCGTGGCGAGCTACGTCGAGGCGCGCAAGCGGAGCGGCGTCTGGTACC
>CALKUS010000111.1 GCA_937996755.1 uncultured Pseudomonadota bacterium
TGCCTGCCGCTGCTGAACCTCGTGATCTTCGCGTACACCTGGCTGCGCATCCGCATGGCGCGCGCGATGCTCGAGCAGGCGGAAGCCCACGCCCGGGAGCGTGCCGCCCGGCGCGACAAATTCCGGCCCTAGCGCGTCGCCCGAGGTGCGCGTGTCCGTTGCGGCGCGCATTCGCCGTAGCCACGAGAGTCCCTTGCCGAGTGTCGCCATGAACGCGCCCGCACCGATTGCCCGCCCACCGCGCCTGCCGATGCGCGATCCCTACGCGCCGCCGCGCGCCGCCATCGGCGACCACGCGCGTACGCCGGTCTACACCCCGCTCCAGGTCGCGGCCGGCGCGTTCGTCGGCGGTCCCGTGGGACTCGCGTATTTCCTCTGGGCGAACTTCCGCGCGCTCGGCAAGCACGACGCGGCGCGCTGGACCGCGATCGCGGGCGCGCTGCTGATGCTGCTCCTGTGCCTGCTGCTGCCCGTGCTGCCGGAGCGCATGCCGAGCTGGCCGGTCACGCTGCTGTACGTGGTGACGGGCCGCTACGTCGCCGAGCGCTTCCAGCTGACGAAGGACGCGATCGCCGTCTCGGCCGACCACGATTTCCAGTCGAGCTGGAAGGTGTTCGGCATCGGCGTGCTGTGCCTCATCGCGTCGCTCGTGCTGCTGATCGGTCCGCTCCTGGCGCTCGCGATGCTCGGCGTGTGGGATCCGCTCGGGTTCATGCAGGTGCAGGCGGGATGAGGCTGCGGCCGCTGCTCCTCGTGGCACTGCTCGCCGGATCGGTATCGGCCGATCCCGCGCCCGGCACGCCGGCGTTCTACGTCGCGCAGAGCGTCGAGGGCATGAAAGGGCAGGAGGCGATCCTGCGCGAGCGGTATCGACTGGGCCAGGAGGAACACTGGTACATCGACCAGGACACCGGCACGCTGCGCCTCGATTTCGCGGACGGCACCGTCGCGACGGCGCCGATGCAGATCGTCGGCTCGTTCAACCCGCGCGACGCGACCTTCCTGTGGGGCTGGGCGAACGACTCCGTCGATCCCGGCCTGCGTCGCGCCGCGCTGCTCGCGAAGGCGTGGGGCACCGAGAACCGCATGGCGCGCTACACGACGGCGAAGCTCGACTCGTCGATCGACGAAGCCTGGGAATTCACTGCCGTCGTCGCGCGCCTCGATGCCGCCACCGGCGCATACATGGTGGATGCCGGCGGCCCGCTCGTCTTCCTCACGTTCAGGATATTCAAGCTCGAAAAGCCCGGCCGCGGCGGACGCTGAGTCCTCCTGCCCCGAACAGCCGCGCGAAGCGGTCGCGAGTCCGGGTGGCAAACGACCATCAGCATGAGGGTTGACGAGGCGAGATCGCGACGATCCGCGACGAGCTCGGTCGCTGGCTCGCCGCGCCGGAACCGGAGGCCATCGCACTGTGCTTTTCGCCGCGTCACGGCGTGCGCGTGCGAGACGGCAAGCACGTCTACGACTTCGTGATCTGCTACGAGTGCGGCGAGCTGGACCTGCACGTGGACTTTTCGGAAGACAGCGTCCAGAAGTTCCGCGGCGGCGACCAGGAAATCCTCGATGCGCTGTTCCGCGCCCACGATGTGCTGTATCCGCCTCGGCGCAAGCACGAATGAGCGCAGCCGTTCGGCTCAGCGCGAGTCGTCCACCGCGCAGCGCGCGCACAGGCAGCGCATCGGGTCACGGTCGCGCGTGGCGCTTTCCGGGATGCAGACGGTCGCGCACCAGCACGCCACGTCGTGGCGGCCCGCGGCGACTGCGCCGCAGCGGTTCGGCTCGCCGCACGCGGGGCAGATGGCGGCTTCCGGCGACAGGTTGATCGGGGCATCGCGTTCCATCGCCGAAGGTTAGCAGCCGCCGCCGAAAAGCCATCGCGCCGACGCCGGCGCGGCACGCGGCGCTGCTGCAATGCGCGTCGACTCCACGATGGACCGACTCGATGGCGCGGCAGTTCGTGGTTCCCGCGCTCGGCAGCCGCGTCCTCGCGGCGCTCGAGGCCGTGTTCATCGCGCTGCCGGTGACGTTCCTGTTCCTGGTGTTCTCGCCGGGTGTGTTCCTCGAGCCCGCAGTGCGGCTCGGCGACGCGTCGCACCAGCTGCTCGGCGTGCTGGCGGTGGTCGCGTACGCAGGGTTGCTCGCGGGTTGGGTGCTGCTCGTTGCGTTCGTCGCGGGCGGAACTGCTTCACTACGTCGCTGCCACGCCGCCTGGTGGTGGATCGCGCGCGTCGGCGCCGTCGTGATCGTGCTCGGCGACGCGGCGTTCCTGTTCCTCGATGTCCCGTGGGACTTCAAGGCGTGGTGGTGGCCGGGCGACGACTTCAAGCTGTTCTCATTCGGCAGCCCGCTGCTGCTGCCGCTCCTGCACCTCGAGCTCGAGCACGGGCTGCGACGCTGACGCGATTGCGCCGCCGCGTGCATGCGGCGACGATGGGCGCCTGCCCACTTCCGGAATCCCGCCCATGAGCCTGATGTTCGCGCTGCTGATCGCCTCGAGTGCCGCCGCGGCGCCGGCGAAGGTGCCGGAAACGTTCGCGAGCGAGCGTTGCCCGGGGATCGACGCCGCGCAACGCGCGCGCTACGCGGAGATCGAAGCCGGTCTCACGCGTGAAGCGGCATGGGCCGCGACGCGCGAGATCGAATCGCGCGTGAACAAGCCGGCCGACAACTGGCCCCAGTCGCCGTCGCCGCGCGAGCTCGCCGAGCACGTCGAGGGCTGGATGTGGAAGCAGGACTGGCTCACGGCGCTCGCCCGCAACGAGCACGACGCCGACGAACTGTCCGGTATCTGCGCGTTCCTGAAGCGTGCCTCGGCGGTGATCGGCGAGGGGCCGGGCGGCAAATAGCGCCCCGGCGAACTTGCAATCGCGGCCCAGCGGCTCCATCGACGTTCCATGGCCAGGGCGTTGCGTCGATCCGAGTGGTTGTGGCTGCTGGCGGTCGCGGTCGCGCTCGCATGGCCGACGATTTCGCTTCGCACGTTCCATTCGCTGCTGCCGGGGCATCACGCGATCCACGAGCAGTGGGGCGAGCCCGTCGCGCTGGCGCAATTGCGGACGATCGAGCCCGTTGTCGATCCCGTGCCCGGCCCGGTCGCGCAGGCGATCCTCGAGATGCCGGCCGACCGCGTGCGCTCGCGTGCGCGTCGCGGTGATCGGTCGCTCGCCGTCGCGGCATTGCCGATGTCCGCCTGGCTCCTCATCGGGCCCGACCGCGTGAGCCTTTCCGATGCGATCGGTTGGGCGTTGCAGCACGGCGGCGGTCGCACGCTCGGCAACGCGATCCGCGCCGCGCTGCACTGGGGCTGGTGAAGCCGCCGCACTTCGGAGCGATACTGGGCCGAAGCCGAGGAGACCCGCCATGCAACGCACGATTCGCTGGCTGTTGTTGTCGCTCGTGGTGGCGATGCTCGCGGGCTGCCCCGAGCCGCCGCCGCAGCGCATGCTCACGCTCGAGCCGAACAGCCACTTCACGTTCGGTGGCGAGCTGGCGGCGGGTGACGTGCTGCGCCTGTCCGTCGACGGCCTGGCCGAGGCCGAGCGCGTGCGGCTGCAGAAGTGCGGGCCGCAATGCGAATCGACGGAAACGGTGAAGACCTGGTCCGCGGCCGACTTCGCGGCCGGTGACGTGGCGCAACCGATCGCAGAGGCCGCGGAGTACTACCTCTGGGTCGAGGACACGGCGCGGCCGAAGTCGGCCAGCTACGGCGAAGCGCTGCCCGGGACGTCCGAACGGCTGGAAGGTGCGCGCTTCCTCGTCGAGTTCGACCAGCGCGTGCGCATGTCGGTGGTCGTCACGCGCTGATGGGCGTTGCCGGCATCACGCTCGCGCCGCTGGCCGAGCCGCACTTCGCCTCGCTGCACCGCGCGCTCGACGCGATCGCGCGCGAACGGCGCTGGTTCGCGTTCCTCGCGGCACCGCCGGTCGCGAACGCCTGGGCGTACTACCGCCGCATCGTCGAGCTCGACCTCTGCCACGTCGTCGCCTTGCGCGACGGCGAGGTGGTGGGCTGGTGCGACGTGCTGCCCAGCCACCCGCCCGGCGGCGCGTGCTCGCACACCGGCAAGCTCGGCATCGGCGTGCTGGCCCGCGAGCGCGGCGCCGGTGTCGGCGAGCTGCTGCTGCGCGCGGCCATCGCGCGGGCGCGCGACCAGGGTTTCACGCGCATCGAGCTGATGGTGCGCGTCGACAACGCGCGCGCAATCGCGCTCTACGAGCGCGTCGGATTCGCGCACGAGGGCCTGCTGCGCCGCGCGTTCCGCGTCGACGACGAATACATCGACGCCCACGCGATGGCGTTGCTCTGCGACTGATGCGCGTCGGGCTCATTTCCGACACGCACGGCCTGCTGCGGCCCGGCGCACTCGCGTTCCTCGCGGGCAGCGACCATCTCGTGCACGCGGGCGACATCGGCGGCGCCGACATCCTCGCCGCGCTCCGCGCGACCGCGCCGCTGACCGTCGTGCGCGGCAACAACGACGCCGGGGCCTGGGCGGAATCGATCCGTGACGTCGAGCGCGTGGCCGTCGGCGGCCTGCAGCTCTGCGTGGTGCACGACATTGCGGACTATCGCGCCGCGCCCGCCGATCGCGTGGTCGTGACGGGTCACTCCCACCGGCCGCTGGTGGCGGAGCGCGAGGGCGTGCTGTTCGTGAACCCGGGCAGTGCCGGGCGCAGGCGCTTCACGCTGCCGATCGCGCTGGGCGAGTTGCTCATCGACGACGGCGTCGCGCGCGCCCGGATCGTCGAGCTGGCCGGCTGAGCCCATCCGTCCGGCGCGCTCGCTTCGCGCCGCCGGCCGCGCGATCCATACTGTGTCCCGGCGGCCGGGGCCGGCCGGGGAGACTGCCATGCTCGTTCGTTCGCGCCTGCCGCTGTTCCTTTGCCTTGCGCTGCCGCTGGCACCCGCCGTTGCCGCCGACCCGGCGTGCATCGACGCCGACCGCGCAGGCGCGGCGATCGTCCAGCTGGCGCCGATTTCCGCCGGCAGCGAGGAGCTGGTCCGGCTCGGCCTTTCCGAAGGCGTTTCCGGCGAGTCGGTCTACCTGCTCACGCGGCAGATGATGCTGCTGGAGCGCGTGCACCGAGTCCTCGTGGATCGCGACGGCTGCGACGTCCAGCAGGACGCGCTCGGGCGGGATCTTTCGATCATGAAGCGCGTGTTCGTCGCGTTCACCGACGGCGACCCCGAGTTGCACATCGAGGCGATGAAGTCCGAGCAGTCGCAGGCCCTGCTCGCCGAGCTCAACGCCCAGGTCGCGAAGCTCGACGAGCAACTCTGAGCCTTTCCGGCGGCAACGGCGGCGGCACGCGGGCGGCGCGCGGGCGATTCGCGGGCAGGCTTCGCGCACGTGTTCCTTGCGGTCTGCGCGCGATTAGGATTGCCCGCGACATCAACCGCGAGCAACCTGCAATGCGCATCGACGACCCAGCCGTGGCCCGCCCGACGGCGAGCCGCACCGAGCCCGGTGGCCTGCCGTCGTACGCGAGTGCGCTGGGCGTCGCGATCGCCGTGACGCTGTTCTACAGCCTCGCGTCGTTCGCGGCCGGATTCGCCGAGGACGACACGCGCTGGCTCGCGCGCTGGGAGCACCAGGCGGCCGATGCCGAGCTCGCCGGCGACGCCGCGTTCTTCATGCGCGGGCTGCACGCGGACTGGAGCGGCGCGCTCGACAATGGCGCGTTCCAGACGCGCCGCCAGCGCGTCGCCGACGTCCGCGACGCCCCGAAGGGGCTGCCGCTGCGCTCGACCTTGCGCGACCTCGACGTGCGCATCGACGGCGACGTCGCGATCGCGACCTACGGCAAGCACCTCGAAGGCAACGTCGACGGCAAGGGCGTACTGGTCGACCTCATGGCCACCGACACGTTCGTGCGCCGCGACGGTCGCTGGCTGCAGCTCGCTTCGCACGTCTCGAAAGTCGCGCCACCCGAGGAGTAGATTACCCGCCGGGTCGAAGCGGAGGCAGGTATGTCCATGATCCGGTCACCGGCAGCGATCGCCGACTCGGACGCGGATGGGCGAACGCCGCCCGGCAGTAGCCATATCGGCAACTGCCGGCGTTCGACCGCTGGGTACAGGATGTCCGAAGGTGGCCGCCAGGAGGCGCGGCAGCGCCATGGATGGTGCAGCAGGATCCTCCGGTCGACGCCGCGCGCGGGCAACGAGCGCACCGAGAAGGCGCGTTCGATCGACGGGCAGCTGCGGCCGGTGTGAGGTCCGGGGTGGACCCGTGGTGAATCCAGCCATCCGCCGCGCCGGCGCGACCGACGTCGATGCGTTGCTCGACCTCATGCACGCTTTCCACGCCGAGGCCGGCTTCGCGCTCGATCGCGCGCGCAACGGCGCCGCGTTGCGCGCGATCGTCGCGGACGAATCGATCGGCGCGATCTGGATCGCGGAGGCCGGCGGCGTCGCGGCGGGACACGCGGTCCTCACGACCCGCTTCACGATGGAGCACACGGGCTGGTCCGGATACGTGGACGACCTGTACGTCGCGCCGGCGTTTCGCCGTCGCGGCATCGCCCGCGGGCTGCTCGACGCACTCGTGGCCGAGTGTCGGCAGCGCGGCTGCGCGGCCCTGCAGGTCGAGGTCGGGCGCGACAACGTCGCGGCCCTTGCCGCGTATGCGGCGTTCGACCTGCGGATCGTGGATGATGGCCGCGTGCTGGCGGTCGCCAGCCTCGACTGAGCCGGAGGATTGCATGCGCGCCATCGTTTTCGCCTGCTTCGCCCTGTTCGCCGCATCGGCCGTGGCGCAGGACGCCGCGCTCGTGAATCCCGACTCGATCCGGGTGACGCTCGACAACGCGCGCGTGCGAGTGTTCGAAGCGATCCTGCCGCCCGGCGCGAAGGAGGGCGTGCATTCGCATCCAGCGTCGATCGTGCACGTGATCGAGGGCGGCAAGGTGCGCAACCACTTCCCCGACGGCAGCACCACCGACGCGACGCTCGTGGCCGGCACCAGCAGCTATCGCGAGCCACTCGTCCACTGGGCCGAGAACACCGGCGACACCACCGTGCGCCTGATCGTGGTGGAGCTGAAGGACCCGGCGCCCGCGAGATGACGCGCCTCGCCGTTGCGCTGCTGCTCGTGGCCGCGGCGTCCGCGTTGCCGGCGCACGCGCAGTCGTCGACCGCATGGGTGGACTGCGACGCGGCCGCCGGCGAGCTCGTCGTCCACTACCGGCCCGGCGGAGATGACGAGGTGGTGCCCGCCGGAGCGGAGCACGCGGTGGATTTCCACGACCTGCTCGACCTCGACGAGCGCCAGGTGAACATCGTGGGCACGCGCGAGGACGCGTTCGACTGCGTGCTCGGCGACGACACGCTGCACGTGGTCCTGTCGCCCATGCCCGGCAACGCCAACCTGCTCGGCAGCTGCGGCGGCGAGACCGGCGGCATGCTCGACGTGTCGCGCGACGGCGTGGCCGTGGTGCGCGAATTCGTGTTCGAGCCGGGTGAGTGCCACGAGCGCGAAGCGTACGTCACCACGCTCGCGCTGCGCGCGCACGCGAAGGACTATCGCGTGGAACGTCGACGCTACGACGACGGCGACTGAGCGACGGCGACGCGCGCCGCACGGCGGCGCAGCGACGACGCGGGCACTTCGATCGTCGGTGCGCCCGCGATCGAGCGCATTCCCCCGCGACTGAAGATCGACGGGCGCGCGGCCACGAAATTCCGACCTCCCGTCGTGCAGCATCGCGCGCATGGCGAACGCGCACGATGCGGGAACGACGAAGGTCGCGGCGGTCACCGCCGGCTTCTGGCTCATCAAGATCCTCGCGACGACACTCGGCGAAACCGGCGGCGATGCGGTGTCGATGTCGCTCGGGCTCGGTTACCTCGTCGGCACCGCGATCTTCGGCACCATTTTCGCCGCGCTCGCGATCGCGCAGGTCCGGGCTACGCGTTTCCACCCCTGGCTGTACTGGGCCACGATCGTCGCATCGACGACGGTGGGCACCACGCTGGCGGACTTCGCCGACCGCTCGCTCGGCATCGGCTACGCGGGCGGCAGCGCGCTGCTGCTGGCGCTCGTGCTCGGCACGCTCGCGGCGTGGAAGCTCGCGCTCGGCAGCGTCGCCCTCGACACCGTCTCGAGCCGGCGCGTCGAGGTGTTCTACTGGCTCACGATCACGTTCTCGCAGACGCTCGGCACGGCGCTCGGCGACTGGACCGCGGACGACGCCGGCTTCGGCTATCTCGGCGCGGGCGCGCTGTTCGCGGGCCTGCTGGCGTTCCTGTTCGTCTTGTACCGGTTCACGCACGTCTCGCGCGCGGTGCTGTTCTGGGCCGCGTTCGTGCTGACGCGACCGCTCGGTGCCGTGGTCGGGGATTTCCTCGACAAGCCGGTCGCAGCGGGCGGGCTCGCCTTGAGCCGATACGTCGCGACCGCCGTGCTGGCGGCCGCGATCGTGCTGCTGGTTGCGCTCCTGCCGCAACGCGCAGCAGTAACGAAGTCTGCGTAGGGTGGGCAGCTTCGCTGCCCGCCCTACCGCTCGATGTCATCCCGAACGCAGTGAGGGATCTCGTCGGAAGCGAGATCCCTCCATTCCGTCGGGATGACACGGTTGCGTGGTCCGGCGCGCTGCGCGCGCCGGACCACTACGCCTAGAACTCGTACGACGCGCCGACGTAGTACGTGCGTGCGAGGCCCGGCTCGAGGCCGCCACCGAACACGCGCGCGTAGTACTTCTTGTCGGCGAGGTTGCTGATGCCGCCGAGCAGGCGGAAGTGCTCGTTGATCCACCAGTCGCCGGACAGGTCGCTGACCGTGTACGACGGCACTTTCGCCGGGATGTAGTTCGCGCTCGTGGGCGTGCCGGTGGGCAGGTTGGAGTCCTGGAAATACTGCTCGGCGACGGAGACGACCGACAGCGCCACCTTCAGGTGCTTGTCCTCGCGGTAGACCAGGCCGGCGCGCGCCAGGTACTCCGGCGAGAACGCCGGCTCGTTGCCGACGAAGCCGCGGCTCGAGGCCGTGAACTCCGCATCGAGCACGGAAACGTTCGCGAACACCGAGAAGTGCTGCGCCGAATCCGGGTCGCGCGCGGTCAGGAAATCGTAGTCGATCTGGCCTTCGAAGCCGCGGTGGCGCGTGTCGCCCGTGTTCACGTTGATCGTATTGCCCGGGGGCGCACCGACGATCTGCTGCGATTCGATGCGGTCCTTCACGTCGACCCAGAACACGCTCGCGTCGTAGAACAGCCCGGCGCGCGGCGTGCCGTGGATGCCGAGCTCCCAGTTCACGACGTGCGTCGGATCGGGATCGTTGATTTCGAGCGGCGACGTGTTGCCGAACGGCGAGCCGATGTCGAAGTAACGCACCGGGCGCCAGCCCTGCGAGACGTTGAAGTAGGTCTCGTTGTCGTGGCCGAAGTCGTTGCCGATGCCGAAGCCGAACAGCGGCACGGTGTGGCTCACCTTGCGGTCGACCTTCGGGCGCGTCAGGTTCGGCGGCTTCACGTCCTCGAAGATGTCCACTTCCTCGCGCTCGAGGCGCACCGACGGCACGAGGTGCCAGCGGTTCGGGAAACGGAACACGTTCTCGGCGAAGATCGCGCCGTACTCCGTGGAACGATCCTGGTCGAGGCGGCGGCAGTTCACCGACGCGGCCGTCGCGCATGCCTGGCCGTAGCGCTGGTAGCGGTCGACCTGCAGGTTGTTCGACGTGAACTGGCGGAACGGCGCTTCCGAGCGGTAGACCGTCGTGCCGGCCGTGAACGCATTGCCCTGGCCCCAGCGATGGACCGCGCGCGCGTCGAGGCCGACGAAGCGGAACTGGTCGTCCTGCAACGTCGTCGTGACCGGCACGTTCGCCTGCGAGCGCGCCGCGTTGTCCTGGTAGCCGCCCCAGAGCTTCGCGACGAGCTGCGTGGAGTCGTTGAACCAGCGCTCGTGCGTGAAGCTCAGCACGTAGCGGTCGGTCCACAGGTGGTTGAACGGCGTCGTGGTCTGGTCTTCGTTCGCGACGAACTGCGGGTAGCTGAGCTTGCCCGGATCGCCGGTGTCGAGCATGTACGCGTGGAAGTCCATCGCGTAGTACGCGGCGGCGTCGGGGCGGTAACCGAGGTGCAGGTCAGCGCCCTTGAGCTCGGAATCCGCGTTGTCGCGCTGGCCGTCGCTCGAGCGGTAGTGCACGTCGGCGAGGTAGTCCCATTCGCCCGACGTACCGGACAGCTGGTTGAACGTGGCGAACATCGAGTTGCTGCCGAACACGTTCTCCGTGTAGCCGGCCAGCTCGCGGTCTGCGACCGGCTTGCGCGACACGAGGTTCAGCACCGGCGGCGGCTCCGGCCCGTACAGCAGCGAGCTGCCGCCGCGGATGAGCTGCACTTCGGAAATCGTCTGCGGCAGCGGGAACGTGTAGATCGTCGGGTAGCCGATCCAGTCCGACATCAGCGGGATGCCGTCCTGCAGCACCGTCACGAACTCGGATTCCTGCGGGTTGCCGATGCCGCGGTAGCTCAGGTTCACCTGGCCCGGCGGCTGCTGCTCGGAATAGAACAGGCCCGGCGTCTGCGCAAAGAGATTGCGCAGGTTGTTGTCGACCACGGTCGGGATGCGATCGGTCTTCGTGATCGAGGTCTTCTTCGTGACCGTGATCAGCGGGCCGTCGACCTCGCGCATGATGAAGTCGAGCTTCGGCCGGTTCGCGTAGACGTCGACGGGCGGCAGCTGGCGCTGGCCTTCGTCGGACTTCGCGTCGTCCTGCGCGTCGGCGGCCGCGGTGGCGGCATCGGCATCGGCCGTGCCGGTGTCGTCCTTCGCGAAAGCGGGCGCCGCAGCGAGCGCGGCGGCGATGGCGAGCGCCAGCATGGCGCGCCGGTAGTTCTCGTTTTTCATCGTGGTTCCCCGGGGCAGGCGTCGCGTCCCCCTTTGGACGCGCGCACGCGAGCGAGGCTAAGCCGCGCGGAACCGTTGCGAATCTTGCCGCGGCCGGATAGCGGCTCCGTCCACGGACGGATGCGCTTGCTGCGCGAGGCGGCGCACTGCTCGTTCGAGGGTCCGGAACGGCAGTCGCGGGGGCAGAGTCACGCCTCTGCCCCCGCGAGCGGTGCCTGCTGCTACCGGACCGATTTTCCCGCGCAGCGGGAAAATCGGGACGAAACCGCTCAGTCGTCCTCGACGTGGACGATCTCGCCGGTGAAGCCGTCGATGTGCACCTCGCGGTCGTCACCGGTGGCGTCGCGTGCCTCGACCTTCCACTTGCCGTTCTTGAACGACATGTCGTGGATGTCGTGGTAGCCCTCGGCCATGAGCGCCGCACGCGCCTGGTCGGCGGTCAGCGGCGTGGCAGGGACGACGGTCGGCGCCACGGCCACGGGCACCGGGACCTCGCGCACTTCGGTGATGACCTTCGCCGGCGGCGGCGACACCGGGCGGCGCGTGGTCGTGGTGGTGGTCGTGGTCGTCACGCGTGCGACGCCCGGCGCGGGCTCGTGGATCGTGCGTACTTCGCTCACCACCTTCGCGGTGACCGGGTCGATGCGCAGCGTCACGGGATTGCCGGCGCCGTCGAGCCCGTCGGCCAGCCACAGGCCGTCGTTCAACTCGACATTGGCGACGTCGACGAAACCCTCGTCGCGCAACACCGCGCGAACCTCGGATTCCGAACGCAGTGCCTCGGCCGACGCGATGCCCGCAGTCGTCAGGCCGAGCGCGAGCGCAATGGAAAGGATGGATTTCTTCATGAGCGCAGTGTCCTTCTGGTTGGCCCCGCGGAATTCTCGGCGGGCCGGGCGAAATCGCTTCTGAACATCGCGCTCGTCGGCTGTGACAGGTTGCGGATTCGGTAGCGAACTGTCTCGGCCGGGCAGCGGGCGGCAGCGCGAACTGTGATCGCGGGCAAGGAATGCGCGGGTCGGGCTTGCCAGCCTGTGCGTGGCATAGGGGGCAACATGCTGCGCATCGTCGTTGCGAATCCGAAGGGTGGTTGCGGCAAGAGCACGCTGGCCGCGAGCCTTGCATCGTTCTTCGCCCAGAACGCGCGGCGCGTCGCCCTGCTCGACGGCGACCCGCAGCGCTCTTCCGTGCGCTGGGGCGAGCGACGGCCCAGCCGGTTGCCGCCGATCGCGACGTTGCCGCTCGCGCAACCGGGCCAGGGGCTGCAGTCGTCGTGGATGCTGCGCCTGCCGCGCGGCACCGAGTGCGTCATCGTCGACACGCCGGCCGCGATCCAGGGCCACGAGCTCGCGCCGCTGCTGCGCACCGCCCAGGTGCTGCTGGTTCCCGTGATGCCGTCGGCGATGGACTTCGCCGCGACCGAGGCATTCGTCTCGCTGCTGTCGCGCCTGCGCGAAGTGCGCGACGGCTCGCTGCGCGTGGGGCTCGTCGCGAATCGCATGCGCCGTGGCTCGCGCGCCGCGCGCGAGCTTTCCGAAGCGCTCGCCACGCTGCCGTTCCCGTGCCTCGCGCGGATCCGCGACAGCATGCACTACGTGAACCTGATCTCCGAAGGCAGCGCGCTCGACGACGAAGCGACGCTGCTCGACACCGAGATGCGCGAAGACTGGCTGCCGTTGTGGCGCTGGTTGCTGCAGGCGATGCCCGTTCCCGCGCCCGCGCGCCGTATCGTTCCGCTCGTGCCGCAGCTCGCCGCGAGCTGCGCCTGACGCGTTCCGCCAGCCCTTTCGGGCAAGCCTCATCGAGTGCCGCTGCGCTGCGCAATCGCACGCAGCAGCGCGCGTGTGCGCGCGAAAACCTTCGTGTTTTCGGGTGGGTGGCGCGCATTCCTGCCGATCGGGCGCGCACGGCAGTCGGCGAAGCGTTCGCGGTGCGCGCGGGCGAGGGCGAATTTTCTTCGCCTGAAGCGCGAAAAACAGCGGCAAAACGGAAAAATTCCCGCTACGATCCGTCCCGTCCCCACGCCACGCCAGGGCGCGGGGAAGGCCTCGAATCCACCATCTGCAGGAGAAAAGCCGACAATGGCCAAAGCAGCGAAGAAGGCAGCGGGCAAGGCGAAGGCGGCAAAGAAGCCGGCCGCTAAGGAAGCAGTGCGCATTCGCCCGATCAACGAGAAGTTCACCAAGTCCGGGCTGGCGAAGCACCTGTCCGCCGAGAGCGGCGTCGAGACGCGCTCGGTGAAGGCGGTGCTCGGTGCGCTCGAGAACACGATGTACGGAAGCCTGCACAAGAAGGGCGCCGGCCAGTTCACGCTCCCCGGTCTGCTGCGCATCCAGGCGCAGGCCGTTGCAGCGAAGCCGCGTCGCCAGGGCAAGGACCCGTTCACGGGCCAGGAGCGCTGGTTCGAAGCGAAGCCGGCCACCGTGCGCGTTCGTGCGCGTCCGCTGAAGAAGCTGAAGGACGCCGCGCGCTGATCGCCGCGAACTGATGCATTGCGCGTCGGAGCGGGTTTTCCCGCTCCGGCGCGGTTTCTCGCAGCACGCCCTCCGTAACACTCCCTCGCTCCGCCCCCGTCCGCTGTCGCCCGTCCACACGCGTTCGCCTTGTCGCGACCGCGCGCGCGTACCATGCTCGCTCCAGCCACTGTCCGGAGCGGACCCATGTTGAAGATCGCCATCGTCACGGGCAGCACGCGGCCGAACCGCAAGTCGCTGGACGTCGCGAAGTGGGTGCATGGCATCGCGGCACAGCGCAGCGACGCAGGCTTCGAGATCCTCGACATCGCCGAGTTCGACCTGCCGCTGCTCGACGAGCCGGTGCCGCCGTCCATGCACAAGTACTCGAAGCCGCACACCTTCAGGTGGTCGGAGGCCGTCGCCGGTTTCGACGGCTACGTGTTCGTGACGCCCGAGTACAACCACGGCCCGTCCGGCGCGCTCAAGAACGCCATCGACTTCCTGTTCCGCGAATGGAACGACAAGGCGGCCGGCTTCGTGAGCTACGGCAGCGCGATGGGCGTGCGCGCGGTGGAATCGCTGCGCCTGGTGATGGGCGAGCTGAAGGTCGCCGACGTGCGCGCGCAGGTCATGCTGTCGCTGCGCGACGACTTCGAGGAGATGAAGACCTTCAAGCCGCGCGAGCACCACGCGAAGGCGGTGACGGCGACGCTCGACGAAGTGGTGCGGTGGGCTGGCGCGTTGAAGCCGTTGCGCGACCGGTAGCCGGCAGCGGCGAGCGGGGAGCGGCGAAAGGCGTTCCGCGCGCTGCTCTTGCCGCTTCCCGCTCCCCGCTTACCGCTATCGCTCTTCCATCCATGCATCGCGTACCTCCGCACCACGCACCACATCGTCGACCAGCAGCACCAGCTGCCCGTCGTGGTCGGAATACTGCACCTCGATGTTGACGCCGGCCTCGGCCATGCGGCGGCCGATCATGCCGAGCTGACCGGGCGTGCCCTGCTTCAGGCGCAGCAGCAGCGGCTCGCGCACGGCGAGCACGCGGATGCCGGCTGCTTCGAGCGCGCGCCGCGCGGCCGCGCCGTCGTGGAACAGGAAATGCGCGACGCCGCGCCCGCCCACGGCGAACACGCCGCCACCCTCCACGCCGACACCCGCGCGGCCGAGCGCTTCGCCCATCGCGGCGAGCGCGCCGGGCACGTGGTCGAGGTCTATGGTGAGGTCGTGCATGGCGGGCAAGTACGAGTATGAGCAGGAGTATGAGTGCGAGATCGGAAGAGCGTCGTGTAGGGAAAGAGTG
>CALKUS010000112.1 GCA_937996755.1 uncultured Pseudomonadota bacterium
GCTTCGACACGCCGTACGAGACGGTCGTGTCGAGCGAGCCGGTCCAGTCGCCTTCACCGAATTCGAAGGCCTGCACCGGCGCGGCCGTGAAACCGGCGATCGCGAGCGCGATCGCGGTCCCGAGGCGGGCACGGCGGATGTGGGTAGCGTCTTTCATGTTGTTCATGGCTTGCCCCTAGGGTCCCCGTGCCTTACTGCGTGCGGATGACGGACGAGTTGGTGATACGCACCAGCGTGCCGTCGCTCGCGATGTACCCCGCCATCTGGCCCTGCATCTCGGCCGTGACGGCCGGCGATGCGGCCGGGCTGAGCAGCGAGCCGTGGTCGCCCTGCGTGAAGCGCACCACGCCGCGGACGCCGTTCGCGTCGGTCGTGGTCTGCGTGACGGACTGCAGGCCGAGCACGCGCACCAGCGCCTCGCCGCCGGACAGCGGCGCGCCGGGCACCGTGATCGGCACCACCTGGTCGGGCAGCGACGGCGGCGTGCCGCCACCACCGACCACGAGGTGGGCGAGGAAGCGTTCCGGCTGCACGCGCGACAGCGTGCCGTAGTTGATCGGATCGGCCGAATCCACCGCGGTCTGCGCCGCGCCGAGGAACTGGTCGAACTGCGGAGTGCCGGCCTGGACGCCGACGGCCGCGAGGCCGGCGCGGATGCGCGGGCCGAACGTCGGCGAGCCATTGAGCAGCTGCGCGATGCCACCGCCCGGCACCGACAGCAGCGCCGTCTTCACCGTCGGGTCGACCGACGCGTACACGGTGCCCACGATCGCGCCGAGCGACTGGCCGACGAAGCGGATCTGCGTGCCGTCGAAGTCGACCGTGGCCGCGTTGCCGTCGATGTTGATGCCCGGGATCGACTTCGCCAGCGTGATCAGGTCGGACACCGACTGGCGCAGGTTGTCGCGCGAGGTCAGCAGCGACGACAGGTTGATGAAGTGCGCGCCGGACGGGTCGATGACGCCGTCGGGGCCTGCGGCACCCGTCGTGTTGTTGATGTAGTCGACGTCGAACGTGCGCTCGCTCGCGATCGGGCCGAACGGCGTGGTCTCGACGTAGAACGGGTTGCCCGGCGGCAGGCCGTGCAGCGGCTGGTCGATCGCGATCACCGCGAAGCCCTGGCCGGCGAGCGTCGCCGAGATGGCGAGCGCGTCCGTGCGATTGCGCGTGATGCCGTGCGTGAAGATCACGATCGGCCAGCCGTTCGCGGGCTTCGTGCGCTGCGACGCGGCGTTCGGCACGGTGAGGATCA
The DNA here is from genome assembly GCA_937996755.1 of uncultured Pseudomonadota bacterium. Classification (GTDB taxonomy): domain Bacteria; phylum Pseudomonadota; class Gammaproteobacteria; order Xanthomonadales; family Ahniellaceae; genus CALKUS01. The sequence continues at coordinate 1,253 of CALKUS010000112.1, forward strand.
GCGGCACGTTCTGCGTGCTGCGGCGATCCGGCGCGCGGTTCGCGATCGTCAGGTTCGTCGAGTTCGGGTCGAGGCCGGCCTGTGCGAACGGGCCGATGTAGTTGCCCGGGCGGCCCTTCCAGAACGTGGTCAGCACGGCGGTCGGATTCTGCGCGGACGGCGCCTCGAGGTAGTACGGCACCGGGAGCACGCCGATGTAGATGTCGGCGACCGGCGGCAGGCCCGCGACGGCCGTCGTCTGGCCGGTCGGAGCCACCGTTGCCGTTGCCGCCTGGTTCTGCACCAGCAGCGTCTGCAGCACCGGCGTGATCGACTGCGTCGTGAACACCCAGCTCAGCACGATGTCGGCACGCGCGACGCCGGCGGAAGCGGCGGCGGCCTGCTGCGAATTCGTCAGCAGGCGCAGCGGCTCGAGCGCGCAGGCGTTCGCGGTCGGGATCAGCGGGTCGGTCGATGCGCCGTTCACGCACAGCGGCTGCGTGCGCGAGGCCAGGAAGTAGGTCTGGTCCGGCGTCGCGTCGTTGCCGTTCGCGTCGCGCACGTCGTCGGTGACGACGACCATGTACGACGACGATTCCTTCAGCGGGCTGGTCCAGACGATCGCAACGGTCTTGCCCGTGGTGTCGGACGGCGGCTGTGCGACGACGAACTCGGTGTTCGCCGAGAGCTCGCGGTTCACCGTGCGAACGCCGCCGCCGAACGAGGTCAGCGAGACTTCGAACACGCGGATCGAGCTGCCCGCGACCAGCGTGTTCGCACGCGGCGCGGCCGACAGCTGGAAGATGGACGGCGCGACGGTGCTCCAGCCGTCCTGCGCGTTCAGCGCGACCTGCGGATCGCCGAAGTTGGCGGGATTCGCCACCGGGATGTTGAGGGTGAGGTCGGTCGTGCCCGAGAACAGGAGGTTGTTCGGGGTCGGGATCGTCGACGTCGCGGGATCGAACCGCGCCGTGATGACGCCCGTGATCAGCGAGCCGTCGTCGTTGGTGGCCGGCGGGGCGGGCACCGCACGCGGGCTGTTGCTACTGCTGCTGCAAGCCGCGAGCAGCAGGGACGACAGCACGAGAGCCAGTTTCACTCGGGCCTGCATGGATGGATTCCTTCTTCGGAAATAAATCGAGGACGCATGGAGCGCCCGGCTATCATAGGTAGTCCCTCAACGGGATTGCAACGCCGCGTGAACGCTTTTTTAAGGCCGCTCAGGATGTTGCGACGCACCAATCAGGCGGAGCCTCAAAACACCCGTATGAGGCGAGCGTTCGCATGATCGCGGCCGGTCCCGGGCCCGCCACGGGCGGGCGTTCCACGCTGTGCGTGGTGGTCCCCTGCTACAACGAAATCGAGGTCCTGCCGCTGCTCCATGCGCGGCTGCTGGCCGCGCTGGCCGCGGTTCCGGCCGATTCGCGCATCCTCTACGTGGACGACGGCAGCAGCGACGGCACGGGCGCGGCCCTGCTGGCGCTGGCGGAATCCGACCCGCGCGTGGGCGCCGCCCTGCTGGCACGGAATTTCGGCAAGGAAGCGGCCATGACGGCCGGGCTGGACCTGGCCGACGCCGACGCCGTCGTGATGATCGATGCCGACCTGCAGGACCCGCCCGAGCTGATCGGCGAGTTCTGGAAGCGCTTCCAGGCCGGTGACGACGTGGTCTACGGCGTGCGCCGCTCGCGAGCCGGCGAATCGTGGCTCAAGCGGACCACCGCGGCGCTGTTCTACCGGACGATCGGTCGCCTGAGCCGTACGCCCGTCCCGGCCGACACGGGCGATTTCCGCCTGCTGAGCCGCCGGGCCGTGACCGCGCTGCGCGGCCTGCGCGAGCGCCAGCGCTTCATGAAGGGCCTGTTCGGCTGGGTCGGCTTCCGCCAGGTCGGCGTGGAATACGACCGCGCGCCGCGCGCGGCCGGCACGACGAAGTGGAACTACTGGAAGCTCTGGAACTTCGCGCTCGAGGGCATCACCTCGTTCAGTGCGACGCCGCTGAAGCTTGCGACCTACGTCGGCCTCGCGACCGCGCTGTTCGCGTTCGCGTACGGCGCCTGGGTGATCGCGAAGACGCTCCTGTTCGGCGACCCGGTGCCGGGCTATCCGTCGCTGATGGTCGTCATCCTGTTCCTCGGCGGCATCCAGCTGATCGCGCTCGGGCTGCTCGGCGAGTACGTCGGGCGCCTCTACGTCGAAGCGAAGCAGCGGCCGCTGTATCTGCTCGATCGCGTCGAGCTGCCCGGGGAGAGGATCGCGGCTGAAACCGCTCCCACATCGTCGTCTCGCCCTCAGGGCGAGAAGGCCCTGGGGGCGTAGCCGAAGTCGCGCGCGGCGTCGCTGGCGTCGAAGACGAGGTCGTCGCGCAGGCGCGCGAGCACGGCCCGCGTCGCGCCGGGCACGAACGGCCGCGCGAGCGCGGCGGCGATCGCGAACAACGAATCCGGCAGCCGCAACAAGCGCGGCCGCGACGGTAACGCCGCGAGCACGCGCGCGATCATCGCGTCGTACGCGAGCGTCTCGCCGCCCGGCAGGTCGTAGGCGCGATCGAACGTGGCGCGCGCATCGAGGCACGCGAGTAGCGCGCCGGCGACGTCGTGCGCGTGCACGGGTTGGCGCAGCCCGCGCGCGCCGCGCGGCAACGCGAAGAAACCGAAGCGCGTGGCGAGCGCGGCGACGCGCGACAGGTTGCGATCGCCCGCGCCGTAGACGAGCGTCGGTCGCAGCACGGTCCAGTGCGTGCCGTGCGTCGCGCACCACGCGGCGAGGCGTTCCTCGCCAGCGCGCAGGTGCGCCGCGATGTCGCGCTCGCGCGCGTCGCGTGAATCCGCCTTCACGTGCAGGCTGGTGGAAGACAGCGCGACGATGCGCGCGATGCCTTGCGGTTGTTGCCGCTCGAGCCAGTCCGCGAGCCCGTCCAGCGGGCCCGCGGACAGGACGGCGTCGACCGGATCGGTGATCGCGTCGCGACAGAGGTCGCCGCGCCGCCAGGCGATGCGCTGGTCGAGCACGAGCGGCGCCGGCGGATCGCGGGCGAGCGCGACCACCTGCACGGGCGGCAATGCGACTGCGAGGCGCGCGAGCAGCTCGCGGCCGACCGGGGCGGTCGCACCGAGCACTAGGATCTGGCGGGGAATGTCGTCGCGGACCACGCCGCGACGCTAACAGGTTCGATCAGAAGATCGTGGTGAAACGAGCGATGGACACCAGCCGCGACGGCAACTGGCGGATGCGCGCGAGCAGCGACTCGTTCACGCGCACCGGTACTGCGCCGTCGTTCGCCGAGCGCACGACGGTGAAGCGGCGCACGGCGGCCGGCGTCTTCTTGAGCTGCCAGTAGCGGCCGATCGCGGCGTCCACCGACAGCCGGCACGAGCCCATGCGCACCGGCTTGATCAGCATGCGGTAGACCTGACCGTCGTTGATGAGGTCGATCGCGGTCTGCGCGTTAGCGCGCTCGGTGCAGACCACCGTCGCGATGTGCGGGTGGTACTGCTTCAGCGTCTTGAGCATGCCCGTGAGGTCGCCGTGCTCGACCTCGGTTTCCGAGATCACGACGCCGGTCTCGTGCTGCTCGAGGATCTGCATCGCGCGGTCGGCCGACGCCGCGAAGCGCACCTGGTAGTACGGCTGCAGGATCTCGCGCAGCCGCTGCTGGACCTGCGGATCGTCCTCGATCACGAGCACGCCCACGGCGTTGCGCGCTTCTTCGTGCTCGGCCGCGCTGATCGGCTCGATCGGCATGGCGGGCGCCTCGCGCGCGATCGCGCCGGCGGTGGCGACGAGCTCGCGCAGCTCGCGGTTGTCCCACGGCTTGTTGACGAAGCGGAACACCTCGCCTTCGTTGACCGAGCCGAGCACGGCCTTCAGGTCGGAGAAGCCGGTCAGCAGCAGGCGCATGGCGCGCGGCGCGAGCTGGCGGATCTCGGCCAGGCACTCCGTGCCGGTCATCTCCGGCATGCGCTGGTCGCAGACCACCACGTCCACGTCGTGGTCGCGCGCGAGGCGCGGCGCTTCGCGCGGATCGTTGCAGGTGTAGACCTCGTAGTCGCGGAACAGCACCTTGAGCGCGCGCGTGATGCGCGCCTCGTCGTCGATGAACAGCACGCGCAACGGCGCGCCGAGGTCCGGGGCGAGCTGCGCGTTCATGCGGCCACCTTGCCGGACAGCGGCGCGGGCGCCGCGGTCTTGCTCGAGACCGGCAGCGCGATCGTGAACGTGGTGCCGCGGCCGGTGGCCGTCTTCACGTGGATCGTGCCGTTATGCGCCTTGACGATCTTGTGCACGATCGACAGGCCGAGGCCCGTGCCTTCGCCCACGGCCTTCGTGGTGAAGAACGGGTCGAAGATGCGCGGGAGCGCCTCCTCGGGGATGCCGCAGCCGGTGTCGCCGATGCTCACTTCCACGTTCTCGGGCGTCGCGCGCGTGATCACCGTGATCGTGCCGCGCTCGGCGATCGACTGCGCCGCATTGGTCACGAGGTTCAGGAACACCTGGTTCAGCTGCGACGGCATGCAGCGCACCTTCGGCAGGTCGCCGAACTGCGTCACCACCTTCACGCGGTCGCGCAGCTGGTGCGCCGCGACCGTGAGCGCGCTGCGCACGGAGTCGTTGAGGTCGACGAGGTCCATGCCGTCGCGATCGACGCGCGCGAAACCCTTCAGGTTCAGCACGAGGTTCGCGATCGTCTGGATGCCTTCGAGCGAATCGGACAGCAGGCCGCGCGCGTCCTCGAGGCCCGTACCCCCGGCGAGCGCGGCACGGGCGCGCACCAGCGCGGCGCGCGCGGCGTCGGCACGCGACGCGTCCGCGGAAGCGACGAGGTCGACGGCCTGCAGCAGCGTGCGGACGGCCTGCTCGTGCTCGTTCATGAGGTCGCCGACCACCTCGACGTTGCTCTTCACGAAGCCGAGCGGCGTGTTGATCTCGTGCGCCACGCCCGCGACCATCTGGCCGAGCGAGGCGAGCTTCGTCGTGTGCATGACCTGCGCCTGCGACGCGGCCTGCGTCTTGAGCTCGGCCTGCGCGGCCTCGAGCTGCGCGCGCACTCCCGGGTCGGGCGCCGCGCCGAAGAGGCGACGCCCGAGCAACGCGCCCAGCGACATGCCGAGCAACGTGAGGAGGATGGCCGGTACGAGGGACATCGAAATCACCTCGGCGATCGAGTATAGCGACGGGGTCCTTGCCGGGACTGGTCCGCCGCCGCTGCCTTGCCCGACTGCCCCTGACGGAAGCGCAAGGCCGCGAGCCTCGGAGCTTACGCGCTCCGCGGGCGGATTCCGCGATGCAGGTCCGCTTTTCGCTGCGTGGGGCGGCGCCTTCGCGGCACCGCGCCGGGGCGCTCGGCGCAGGCGCAAGCCCGGTTGCCGCGCCGCAGCAGGGCGCGGGCGCCGGGTGCAGCGATCCCCGGGGGTGGCGCCCTGCCCCGAGCGGGGCGGTCGCTGCGCCTTCGCGCACGCCGCCGCCGCGATGAACCGCGTCAGGCCGACGGTGTGCGCTCGCGCATCAGGCTCACCTGCAGCTCGATGCGCTTCACTTCGCGCAGCACGCGGTTGGACTCCAGGCGATTGCCCATGAAGCCCTTGCACAACGACGTCACCTGGAACAGGAACATCGCACCGACGCCGTACTTCACGGCGAGCAGCGCGTCGTGGGATTCGAACATCCGCCACGCCGCGTACATCGCCGCCACGAAGGCGGCTCCCGCGACGATGTTCAACAGCCAGACGATGGCGGACTGCGGACCGCGAAACAGTCCGAACGCCTGCGTCAGGTAACCGGGCTCGGTCGGGTCCGCCAGCAGCTTGCGATCCTCGTCGGTGAGCGCGCGGCCGATCAGTTCGTCAATCTTGTCCATCGGATTTTCCCTCGAGTATCGCGCGGACTTTCTGCCGCGCATGCATGAGCCTGGTCTTCACGGTGCCCGGCGGGATGTCGCACGCGATGGCGATTTCGCCGACACCGAGACCTTCTCCGTAGAACAACGCGATGGCTGCGCGCTGCGCAGGCGGCAGTGCCGCGATCGCGCGCAGCACGATGGCCACCTCCGCCGTGGTTTCCGCCTCGCGCGTCGCGTCAGCGTCCGCGACCTCGTCCGCGTCGATCGGTGAAGGAGCGGGCGCCTGGGCGAATGCGCGCTGGCAGCGCCGCAGCACGATGCGAAAGGCCCACGCGGGGAACGCGGCGAAGTCGTCCATCCCGCGCAGGTTCCGCAGGATCTCGACCCACGCCTCCTGCGTTGCGTCCTTCGCGCGCTCCGGGTCGCGCAGCACGCGCCACGCGAAGCGGTACAGGCGCGGGTGCCAGCGAGCGACGAGCAGCGCCAACGCGCGACGGTCCCCGGTGGCGGAGCTCGCCACCAGGAGCTCGTCGTAGATGCGCGTGCTGTCGCGGTTCATCGAGCGCCACCTCCTGTCGCGGGGTAGGTGCGCGAAACCGGAAGGACGGTTCAATGCCCGGGCGCGGAAATCGCTCCCGGGTGCGTCCGCGCGGCTAGCCGGGTTGGCCGGTGAAGTATTTCGCGTTGAGCAGGAGGTGCGTGGCGATGCTCGCCGCGTAGCCCAGTGCGATCGCCCAGCTCCAGCGCAGGTGGCTCATGAAGGTGTACTGGCCCTTCGACTGCCCCATCAGCGCAACGCCGGCGGCCGACCCGACCGACAGCATGCTGCCGCCGACGCCGCAGGTGAGCGTGATGAGCAGCCACTGGCCGTGGTCCATGGCCGGGTTCATCTGCAGCACGGCATACATGATCGGGATGTTGTCCACGATCGCCGACAGCGTGCCCATGGTGATGTTCGCCCAGGTCGGGCCGAGGCCGATGTAGAGTGCCGACGACGCGGCAGCGATGTAGCCCAGCATCGCCAGTCCGCCGACCGCGAGCAGCACGCCGTAGAAGAACAGCAGCGTGTCCCATTCGGCGTTCGCGAGGATGCGGAAGATCGAGTACGAGTCGCCCGTCTTCGCCGCGCGCCGTTCGCGCAGGGTGATGTGGTACGCGAGGAGGTTGAGCAGGCCGAGTCCGAACATCATGCCGAACACCGGCGGCATGTGCAGGAAATTCTTGGCCAGCACGGTGATCGCGATCGTCGCCGCGAACAGGCCGCAGATCGCCAGGCCGCCGTAGCGGATGTCGGCGTCGTCGGCGCGGACGGCGGGCCGCTCCTTCGGGATCGCGAAGTGCATGATCGCGGCCGGCACCAGCCAGTTGACGAGCGACGGCACGAGGATCGCGAAGAACTCGGTGAACTCCACCTTCTGCGCCTGCCACACCATCAGCGTGGTGATGTCGCCGAACGCGGACCATGCGCCGCCGGCGTTCGCCGCGACGACGAGGTTGATGCACGCCAGGCTCACGAAGCGCTTGTTGCCGCCGCCGACGGCGAGGATGACGCCGGCCATGACGAGCGCGGTCGTCAGGTTGTCGAGCACGGGCGACAGGAAGAAGCCCATCAGGCCGGTGAGCCAGAACAACTGGCGGAACGAGAATCCGCGGCTCACGAGCTCGGCGCGCATCGCCTCGAACACGTTGCGTTCCGCGATCGCGGACACGAAGCACATCGCGACCACGAGGAAGAAGAACAGCGACGCGAATTCGAGGAAGATCTCGCGGAAGCCTTCCGCGGCCAGCCCGGGCTCGCCGCCGCGCGCCGCGAGGCCGAGCGCGATGAGCAGCCAGATCAGGCCGGCCGCCAGCACCACGGGCTTCGATTTGCGCAGGTGCAGGCGCTCCTCGAGCACGACGAAGACGTACGAAATCGCGAAGATCGCGAGCGCGGCGTAACCGAACGGATCGCCGGTCCAGCCGAGGTTGGGCAGCGCGTGCTCCGCCGCCGCGGCGGTTGCCGTGGTCGACGCGCAGGCGAGGGCCAGCGCGAGCAGGGCGTGTCCAGCGGTCCGGGTCTGGGTGGGCATCGGATGCATGTTCCGGGTTCGGCGCCGGAGTTTCGCCCAGATTCGCCCGTCGCGACAGCACGACGGGGCGTGGCTCAACGGCGCCGCTTCGTCAGGAGGTTCTTTTCGACGATCGCCCACAGGAACAGCCCGTAGGAGACGAGGCGGATGAGCGAATACCACACGGTAGCGTCGGTCTCCGCGCCGCTGATGCCGTACCACGCCCGGTTCGCCGCCTCGATCGCGAAGGAGAGGCCGAACCAGAGGAACAGGCGGTCGCGCGTGCCGAGCCAGAATCGGAAGAACAGTGCGGCCGCGACCGCACAACCCATGCTGATGGCCCCGAGCATGAACGAATCCATGTCAACGATCCTCCAGCAGCAGGCCGTAGATCAGGAGCGAGACGGAGAGCAGTCCGACGCCGTTGCGCAGCCAGCGAAGGTCGAACTGCGGCACGACCAGCAGGTCGAAGAGGACGACCGTATTGCTGCAGGCGAGCCCGAGGAAGCACAACCCGCTCCAGAACAGCATCGCGGTTCCATTGGCCTTCCAGGCTCGCAGGAGCATGGCGGCCGTCGCCGCTGCGGTCAGCGCGCAGAGTGTGTAGACCCACAAGTCGAGTGTCACGGGCGATCTCCCTTGCGGATCAGGAATGCGTCCGCGAACTGCTGTGCCGCACGATCGGTTCGCGAGTGGATGAGTCGCGTGATTTCCACGACGTGCCGCGCGTATGCGTCCGCGAGATCGGCGACCAGCCGCGCCGTCTCGGCGTCCGCGGGTCCGTACGCGTAACCGTTCGGCGCGCGCGTCAGCAGGCCGCTCGATTCGAGGTCGGCGAGCACCGCAGCCGCGCGATCGCGCGACACGTACAGCCGGCTCGCGACCTCGTCGTCGCCCCACGCACGCGGCTGCGCACGCAACAGCAGCAGCGCCTCGAGGTGCGGCACTGTGGTCAGCGCGCCGACGATCAGGCGCCGCACGCCCGCGTTGAGCGTCATCTCGCTCATCGCCGCGGCTCGCCCTCGAAGCGCCACGATTCCGATGGCGATCCTTCCGTGCGCAGCAACAGGTCGTCGACCACGTGGCGCAATGCCTCGCGCGCGTCGTACCCCGCGGCTCGCGCGGTGGCGAACACGGCGAGTTGCCGCTCTGCCGCGTTGCCGCTCGCGCAGATCGCGTTGACGTGCGCGAGCTCCGCTTCGCAATCCAGCGCCACCGCGTGCGGCCGCAGGCTCCGCAGTAGCCACTCGGCGAGATCGGGGACGCTGACCGCCTCGCCGCCCAGCGGATGCAGCAGGATGGCGGCGGTGCCGCCGCGCTTGGCGCGCCATCGATTTTCCTCGACGAGGTCCCGGTCGAACGCGACCGCATCCCCCGTCAGCGCGGCACGCACGAGGCAGCGGTACAGGGCGGCGATCGACAACGTGTCGTCGAGCTCGGGACACGCGTCCGTGATCCTGAGCTCCAGCGTCGGATAGAGCGCGGACGGACGCATCGTCCACCAGATGGAACGGGGGTCGGCAATGCATCCGCTGGCGACCAGGCGTGCGACGTACGCGTCGTAGGCGCCATCGTCAGCGAGCAGCGGCGGCGTTCCCGAACGCGGCCACTCGTCGTACGCACTCTGGCGATAGCTGGCAAGCCCGGTGTCCTCGCCGCGCCAGAACGGCGACGACGCGCTCAATGCCAGCAACAGCGGCGTCCACGGCACGATTCGGTTCATGACTCCGATGCGGTCCACGCCTGCCGGTATCGCGACGTGCACGTGCAGCCCGCAGACCGCGTTGCGACGGGCCAGCACGCGATAGCTGTCGACCAGCTGCGCGTGGCGTGGCGAGGCATCCGTTTGCACCGACCGCCAATCCGCGACGGGATGCGTCCCGGCGGAGAGCAGCGCGAGACCGAAAGCGACCGCTTCCTCGTTCGCGCCACGGCGCAGCATGGAGAGCGCGTCCTTCGCCTGCGCCAGCTCGTGGCAGATCGGCGTACGCAGCTCGACCTGCGCCTGCAGCAGCTCGACGCCGACCAGCCCCGCGAAGCGCGATTGCCACCGTTCGACGAGCGCCGCGGGCAGCTCGTGCACGAGCGCGCCGTTGTCGATGCGGACGACGAACAGCTCCTCCTCGATCCCGAATGTCGATTCGCTGCTCGAGCGCAGGGAGCGTCCTCGGGACGCTGCGACGGAACGGGCCGGGCGCGGCGCCTCGATCATGTCCTGTGCTCCGGGCAACGGGCTCGGCGGCAGCGCCGGAGCGGCGATGCGACGCGAGCGAGCCTCCGGGATTCCACGCGACGCGACGACGCGCGCCGGTCGATCGGTGGAGTGCGGGAGCGCGCTGTCCGTAACGAGCGAGAAGGCACAGCAGTCTGGTGACACGACGTGGACGAAATCGGCTCGCGCACGCTGGCACTGAATGCCATCCCACCCCTTTCCTGTGTTGCGACGTAGCCGAGGCCAGTCTAGGACGCGATGATTTGCATAGCAACCAATATAGTCAGGAAAGGATAATCCGCGCAGGCAACTCCTGGTTGTCGTGCCGGCTACAGCTGGGAAATCGGCTCGAAGCGGGCGAGGTCGTCGCGCTGCTGCATGGCGCGCAGCACCGCGTCCAGTGCATCGCGCAGGTGCTCGAGCGTGCTCGCGTCGAGCGACGCGAGCGCATCCGGGAGCACGCCGCGCGCAGGCGCAGGCGCGCGCCGCAGCACGGCGCGCGCCTTCGGCGTCGTGCGGAGCTGCGCGGCACGCTGGTCCACGCTGCTGCGTCGCTTCTGCACCAAGCCGAGCCGGACGAGCTGGTCGACGAGGTTGCTGGCAGTCGGCTGGCGCACCAGCATTGCGCGCGCGAGCGCAGTGACGCCGTTTCCCTCGTCGCCCGCGATGAGCGCGAGCGCGCGCAGCTGCGCGCCACTGATCCCCAATTCCGATTCGACCGACTGGTAGTGTTGTCGGGCCGTGCGGAAGATGATGCGGAAACGCGCCAGCACTTCGACGGCGGCCGCCTGCCTGGCGGGCTTCGCGCGTGGCCGCACGGTCGTCGCGGCGCGCTTTCTCGGTAGCGGCTTCTTCGTCCCCACGTCGCCTCGACGGACCGCGGCGGGAGCCGCTGGCGGCGATCTTCGCGCACGCGGGCGCTCCGCGGGAAGTCCACCCGAGTGTGCATCGGATACATTGCCGGGATGGAGATCGCCGTCGTCCTGCTCATCTGCGCCGGCGCGCTGGTCGCATTCGTGCGCCAGGCGCTGCCGCCGGACGTCGTGGCGGTCGCGGTGCTGGTGTCGCTGGCGGCGACGGGCCTGGTTTCCTCCGACCAGGCACTCAGCGGGTTCTCCAGCCCGGCCACGATCGCAGTCGGTGCCATGCTCGTGGTCAGCGCGGGACTGCGCGAGACGGGCGCGCTCGACGCACTCGGCCGGCTGCTGCTCCGGGCCGGCCGGAATGGTTCGCTGTTGCTGCTCACGGTCATCGTATTGGCCGCCAGCGTTTCGGCATTCGTCAGCAACACGGCCACGGTTGCCGTGCTGATGCCGCTCGTGCTCCTCGCGGCGCGCCGCAAGGGCTTGTCGGCGTCGCGGTTCCTCGTTCCGCTCTCCTATGCCAGCCAGTTCGGCGGCGTGTGTACGCTCGTGGGCACCTCCACGAATCTGCTGGTGGACTCGCTCGCGCGCAGTGGCGGCCACCGCGGATTCGGCATGTTCGAATTCGCCCCCCTCGGCCTCGCCCTGCTGGGCATCGGGACCGCGTACCTGGCGTTGACCAGCTGGTGGCTGTTGCCGAGCCGGCGTCGGCCGTCCGGCGGGCTCGAAGACGATTACGCGCTGCGCGAATACCTCTTCGCGCTGCGCGTCGCCGACGACTCGCCGCTCGTGGGCCATGCCTCGCTCACCGGCGCGGGGCAGCGCGCCTCCGGCATCACGCTCGTGGAGATCAAGCGCGAGGGCGTGCGGTTCCTGCCGGCGCCGCTGCGATCGATTCGCGCCGGTGACGTGCTCGTGATCGAGGGCGCCGCGGATTCGGTGCTCGAACTCGCGCGGTACGCGAAGCTGCACGGCGAAGGCGACGTGGGCGTCCTGGGCGGCGACGGGCTGCAGCTCGTCGAGGCGGTCGTGGCGCCGGGCGCGCGCTGCATCGGCCAGCCGCTGTTCCGTGCGCAAACGCCGTGGCTCGCAGACGCGGTCCCGCTCGCCGCTGCGTCATCGGGGCTCATGCGCCACCTCGACCTGGGCGCGCTCGTGCTGCAGCCGGGCGATGCGCTGCTGTTCCTGGTGCGGCCGGAGGCGATCAACGCGCTGCGCGAGGACCGCGACTTCGTGCTGCTCACGTCGCGCGACAATCCGATCGAGCGCCGCACCCGCGCGCCGCTGGCGGTCGGGATCGCCGTCGCCGTCGTCACGGCAACCACCCTCGGGCTGCTGTCGCTGCCCGTGGCGGCGCTCGCGGGGGCCGTCGCGATGGTCGCCACGCGCTGCCTGGGCGGCGATCGCGCCTACCGCGCGCTCGACCTGCGCATCCTCCTGCTGATCGCCGCGATGGTGCCGCTCGGCCTTGCGCTGCAGGTCACGGGGGCGGCGAAAGCGCTCGTGGACGGCGTCGTGGCACTGCTGCCCGCCTCGCCGATCTTCGTGCTCGCTGCGGTGTACGGCCTGACCATGATCCTGACCGAGGTGGTCAGCAATGCTGCGACTGCGGCGCTCATGACGCCGATCGCCATGGCGCTCGCGCACCGGATCGGAGTGGACCCGACACCGCTGCTCGTCGCCGTCGCCTTCGCCGCATCGACCAGCTTCTCGACGCCGATCGGCTACCAGACGAACACGATGGTCTACAACGCCGGCGGCTACGAGTTCCGCGATTTCCTGCGCATCGGGATCCCGCTCAACCTGCTGTTCTGGGCAGCGTCGGTCTGGCTGATCCCGCGGTTCTTTCCGTTCCAGTAATCACGTCCAGAGGTAGCGCAGCTGCCACGCGAGCAGCACCGCGAACATCGCGAGCAGCACGCCGCCTTCGCCGCGGCCCACGCGCAGGTCGCCGCGCAGCATCGGGTAGAGCGCGACGGCGAACGCGAGCAACGCCGGGATCTCCAGCATGACGAGCGACTTCGGCATCTGCAGCGGATAGAGGATCGCGGTGGTGCCGAGCAGCAGCAACAGGTTGAACAGCGTCGAGCCGACGAGACCGAGCAGCACGGCGTTGCCGTGGCCGCGGCGCGCGCCGATCACCGAAACGATCACCTGCGGCAGCGACGTGCCGATCGCGAGCACGACGAGGCCGAACAGCATCTCGCTCATGCCGGCCGCGGGCGCGAGCACGATCGCGTACTTCACGAGCCAGCGCGCGGCGAGCACGAGCAGGACGATGCCGATCGCCACGCGCAGGAAGTTGAGCGCGGGCGAGGGTCGCGTGTTCGCGATCGCCTCGAACTCCGCCGCGAGCGCCGCTTCGCTGCGCGTCGCGCGGTGGCGCGCGACCACCCATACGAGCACGATGAAGCCCGCGACCAGCGCCATGCCGTCGAAGTAGCCGATGATGCCGTTCCAGCCCATCGCGAGCACCGCGACCGCGGAGAGCACGAGCGCCGGGAACAACGGGCGCAGCAGCGGCAGCCGCGCGGTGAGCGGCGCGCTGACCGCGGCCAGGCCCAGTGCGAGCCCGAGGTTCACGATGCTGGAACCGACAATGTTGCCGAGCGCGAACGCCGGGCGGTTCGCGAACAGCGCGGACACGTTCACCGCGAGGTCGGGCAACGAGCCCGCGAACGCGCAGAGCAGGATGCCGGTCGCGACGGCGGACGCGCCGGCGCGTTGCGCGAGCGAGCCCAGCCCGCGCGCGAGCGAATCGGCGCCGAGCGCGAGCACCAGGACCGCGAGCAGGAAACCGCCGATCGCTTCGAGCATGGTCGTCACCCCGGGCGCAAGTTGCCGGGAAGTCTAGCGGCCCCGGCGGGGCCGCGTGGCCCCGCCGCAGATGTTTGCCTGCGTCAGGCGCCCTTCGCCATCGCGATGACGATGTAGACGAGCGCCAGGACCAGCAGCGCCGCCGTCGCGACGATCCCGCCGACGAAGCCGACGCCGCGCCGTTCGCCGCGCGAATAGGCGCGCGCGTAGAGGATGCGCGCCACGATCCAGACCAGGCCGATCACGCCCGACCACGTGGGGTTCCAGTACGTGGCCGCGAGCCACAGGCTCGGCAGGAACAGCACCAGCTGTTCGAGCGTGTTCATCTGCACGCGGAACACGCGTTCGAACGCGGGGTCGCCGGTGGTGGCCGGCGCCTTGATCCCGTATCGCCCGCGGGCACGCCCCACCACCGCCAGCGTCCAGAAGAACAGCAGCAGCGCGAGCACGGTCACGAGCGCCGGCAGGTGCGGGATCGACATCGGTTTCTCCACGATCGGGTGTCGTCCCGAGCATAACGCGCGGCACCCGCGTGGCAGTGGTAATGTCCGCCCAATTCAGGGGCCGAAACCGCCATGATCGCTCGCAGCTGGCGCGGCGTGACCGCCGCGGATACCGCCGACGACTACCTCGCGTACCTGCGCGAGACCGGCCTCAAGGATTACGCCGGCACGCCCGGCAACCGCGGCGTGCTCGTGATGCGCCGCAAGGTCGGCGATCGCTGCGAGATCGTGCTGCTGTCGTTCTGGGACTCGATGGAATCGGTACGCGCGTTCGCCGGCGCGAAGCCCGACGTCGCGAAGTACTACCCCGAGGACACGCGCTTCCTGCTCGAGATGGAGCCGTTCGTGCGCCACTACGAGGTGGACGACGTGCCGGCTGCGCTCGCGGCGCAGGCGCCGTCGCGGTTGTGATGCTTTTGTAGCGTGGGCAGCTCTGCTGCCCACGCGTGGTGGCGTTCAGAGATTGGACGCGTGGCCAGCGGAGCTGGCCACCCTACGATCACGCCTTCGCTCTTCGCGTCGCCGCGGCATCGAGGAACGCACGCATCAGCGGATCGGCCGGCAGCAGTGCCGGATCGCGTCCGTCGTGGAACTCGGGGTGCCACTGCACGCCGGCGATGAACGATTCGCCGGTGCCGCGGATCGCCTCGATCACGCCGTCGTCCGACCAGGCCTGCGCTTCGAGGCCCTGGCCGAGCGTCTTGATGCCCTGGTGGTGCAGCGAATTCACGCGGCCTTCGGCGGCGTTGCCGTGCAGCTGCGCGAACCAGTTGCCCGGCTCCATGCGCAGCGCGTGGCCATGCGCGTCGTACGCTTCCGCGTGCACGTGCTGCACGGTCGTAGCGCCGTCGGCGCAGAGGTCCTGGTACAGCGTGCCGCCGAACGCCACGTTGATCAGCTGCAGGCCGCGGCAGATGCCGAGCACCGGCTTGCCGGCGGCCGCGAACGCACGCAGCAGCTCGAGCTCGAACCGGTCGCGCGTCGCGTCGACGGCGCCGCAGGTGTGCGTGCGCGGCTCGCCGTAGTGGCGCGGATCGATGTCGGCGCCGCCCTGCAGGATCAACCCGTCGAGCGCCGCCACGTAGTCGGCCACGTCGATGTCGGCGCGCCGGATCAGGCCTTCGCGCTCCACGGTGGGCACCATCACCACGAGCGCGCCGAGCGCCATCGCCCAGTGCGGCACCGACTGCTCGAGGTACTGCAGCGTCTTGCCGCGGAAGCCGAGCTCGGGCGGGACGTTGCGCAGGATGCGCGGGGAAACGCCGATGAGGAGCTTGGGAGTCATGTCGCGAGGTTATCGCGGCGCGGTTGACTGCGCAGCGGCTTCGAAACAGGCTGGCGCGCTCGGAGGGACTCGAACCCCCGACCACCAGGTTCGAAGCCTGGTGCT
>CALKUS010000113.1 GCA_937996755.1 uncultured Pseudomonadota bacterium
TCGACGAGGTCGACTCGATCCTGATCGACGAGGCGCGCACGCCGCTCATCATCTCCGGCCCGGCGGAAGACTCGCCGCAGCTGTACGTGCGCGTGAACCGCATCGTGCCGCGGCTCGTGCGCCAGGCGAAGGAAGACTCCGCGGGCGACTACTTCGTCGACGAGAAGCAGAAACAGGTGCACCTGTCCGAAGAGGGCATGGGCCACGCCGAGCGGCTGCTGACGGCCGACGGCATCATCAAGGAAGGCGACAGCCTCTACGACGCGCACAACCTGATGGTCGTGCACCACCTGAATGCGGCGCTGCGCGCGAATTGCCTCTACAACCGCGACGTCGACTACATCGTGCGCGATGGCGAGGTGATCATCGTCGACGAGTTCACCGGCCGCACGCTCGCCGGCCGCCGCTGGTCCGATGGCCTGCACCAGGCCGTCGAGGCGAAGGAAGGCGTGCCGATCCAGCGCGAGAACCAGACGCTCGCGTCGATCACGTTCCAGAACTATTTCCGCCTCTACAAGAAGCTGTCCGGCATGACCGGCACGGCCGACACCGAGGCGTACGAGTTCCAGCAGATCTACGGCCTCGAAGTGGTGGTGATCCCCACGCACCGGCCGATGGTGCGCAAGGATGCGCCGGACCTCGTGTTCCTGAAGCAGAAGCCGAAGTTCGACGCGATCGTCGCCGACATCCGCGACTGCCACCAGCGCGGCCAGCCCGTGCTCGTGGGCACGACGTCGATCGAGACCTCCGAACTGCTCTCGTCGGTGCTGCAGAAGGAAAAGATCCCGCACGAGGTGCTGAACGCGAAGCAGCACGAACGCGAGGCGCACATCGTCGCGCAGGCCGGCCGCCCGGGCGCCGTCACGATCGCCACGAACATGGCCGGTCGCGGCACCGACATCGTGCTCGGCGGCAACCTCGATTCCGAGCTGGCGCAGATGCCGCCGGAAGCGACGGACGCCGACCGCGCGCGTGCGAAGGAAGAGTGGAAGAAGCGCCACGAGCAGGTGATCGCCGCCGGCGGCCTGCACATCGTGGGTACCGAGCGCCACGAGTCGCGTCGCATCGACAACCAGTTGCGCGGCCGATCCGGCCGCCAGGGCGACCCGGGCTCGACTCGCTTCTACCTCTCGCTCGAAGACAACCTCATGCGCATCTTCGCGCCCGACTGGGTGACGAAGTGGATGCAGATCTTCGGCATGAAGGAAGACGACGCGCTGGAAGACCGCCTCGTCACGAAGCAGATCGAGCGCGCGCAGCGCAAGGTCGAGGCGCACAACTTCGACATCCGCAAGCACCTGCTCGACTACGACGACGTCGCGAACGACCAGCGCAAGGTGATCTACGAGCAGCGCAACGACCTGCTCGAGGCGGAGGACGTGGGCGAGGGCGTGCAGGGCATCCGCCAGGACGTCATCGAGACGCTCGCGAAGCAGTTCGTCGCGCCGAACAGCATCGACGAGCAGTGGGACCTCGACGGCCTCGCGCGCTCGCTCGAGCAGGACTTCGGCATCGTCGCCGACCCGAAGCGCTGGGTCGACGCGGGCGAGGAAACTTCCGCAGAGCACGTGTGGAAGCGCGTGCAGGAAGACGTCGACCGCCACTTCCGCGAGAAGGAAGCGCAGTTCGGCTCCGAACAGATGCGCGCGATCGAGAAGTTCTTCATGCTGCAGGTGCTCGACCAGGCCTGGAAGGAGCATCTCGCGAGCATGGATTACCTGCGCCAGGGCATCCACCTGCGCGGCTACGCGCAGAAGCAGCCGAAGCAGGAGTTCAAGCGCGAAGCGTTCGAGATGTTCCAGCAGATGCTGGAGCGCGTGCGCCACGAGCTCGTGACGATCCTCGCGCGCGTGCGCATCCGCAGCGACGAGGAGATCGCGCAGCTCGAGGCGCAGCAGCAGCAGCGCCAGCAGAGCGCGCCGGTCGAATACCAGCACCAGGACCTCACCGGCTTCGCCGACGAGGCCGAGGCGCACGGCGTCGCGCTCGAGGCGCCGCCCGCCGTCGTCACGATGAGCCAGCCGGCACAGCGCGACGCGGCGAAGGTCGGTCGCAACGACCCGTGCCCGTGCGGCTCGGGCAAGAAGTTCAAGCAGTGCCACGGGCGCATCGCCTGATGCATCCGCGCCGCGCGTGAGCACGCGCGGCGCCCCGCTCGAAGTCGTGGCGGCGGTCCTGCGCGATGCGCAGGGCCGCGTGCTGCTCGCGCGCCGCGCTGCCGGTCGCGAGCATGCCGGTCTCTGGGAATTCCCGGGCGGCAAGCGCGAAGCGGGCGAAGCGCCCGCGGCGGCGCTCGCGCGCGAGTTGCGCGAGGAGCTCGGCATCGACGCGACCGGCGCGACGCCGCTGTGGCGCGTGCCGTGGCCCGGCGCGACGCGCCACCTCGTGCTCGACGCGTACGAAGTGGGGTTCCGCGGCGAGCCGGTCGCGCACGAGCACGACGCGCTTGCGTGGGTCGCGATCCACGACCTGCACCGGCATGCCATGCCGCCCGCGGACCGACCGATCGTCGCGGCGCTGCGCCTGCCGCGCACCTGCGCGGTCACGCCCGACGAAACCGATCCGGCACGCATCGAACGGGCCCTCGCCGCCGCACTCGCGGCAGGCGCGCGCCTCGTGCAGCTGCGCGCGCCGCGCGTACCGCCGTCGGCGTTGCCCGGCCTGGCACGGCGTGCTGCCGCGCTCGCGCGTGCATCCGGCGCCATGCTGGTCCTGCACGGCGACGCCTCGCTCGCCGCCGAGCTCGCGCTGGATGGCGTGCACCTGCCCGCATCGTACTGGCGCGAAGGCGGCCGGCCCGCGTTGCCGCCAGGCATGCTGGTCGGCGCTTCCTGCCACGACGCAGGCGAGCTCGCGCGGGCGCGCGACGCCGGTGCGGACTACGTCCTGCTCGGCGCCGTGCGTGCGACGGCGACGCATCCCGATCGCGAGCCGCTCGGCTGGGAGCGATTCGCCGGCCTCGCACGGTCGAGCGCGCTGCCGGTATTCGCGATCGGCGGGCTCGCGCCGGCCGACCTCGCTCGCGCGCAGGCGGCAGGCGCCTTCGGCGTGGCCGGGATCCGCGCGTTCGGCTGATCAGCGCCGCGCCGCGAGCGCGAGCAGCTTCGCGTGCAGTGCGTCGGTGCGTTCGCGCAGCTCCGCCAGCGTGCCGTCGTTCACCAGCACCTCGTCGGCGATGGCGAGGCGGGTGGCGCGCGAAACCTGCGCCGCGACCATGTCGCGCGCCAATCGGGCATCGATGCCGTCGCGCGCGACGAGTCGCCGGACCTGCTCGTCGGGCGGCACGTCGACCACGACGACGCGATCGACCCAGTCGTACGCGCCGCCGCTCTCGACCAGCAGCGGAATCGCGAGCACGCAGTAGGCGCCCGGCGCCTTCGCGGCGAGCTCGCGCATGCGCGTGCGGATGCGCGGATGGAGGATCGCCTCCAGCCGGATTCGCTCGGCCGGGTCGGCGAACACGTGGCGGCGCATGCGTGCGCGGTCGAGCGCGCCGTCCGCCGCGATCATCGCGTCGCCGAACGCGGCGCGGATCTCGGCGAGCGCGGGCTGGCCGGGCGCGACCACTTCGCGAGCGACGACGTCGGCATCGACGAGCGTTGCGCCGAGCTCGGCCAGGCGCGCGCAGACGGCCGACTTGCCCGAGGCGATGCCGCCGGTCACGGCGACCGCGTACGGCCGCTGTGCCGCCATCTCAGAGACCCGCGTGGCGGGCGTAGGCGTCGAGCAGCGCGGGGCCCCAGAGGATCTGCACCCATCCTGCTGCGGCCAGGTAGGGCCCGAACGGAATCGGCGTCGCGCGATCGCGGCCGCGCGCGGCGAGCCAGATGCTGCCGGTGATCGCGCCGATCACCGACGACAGCAGCAGGATCGGCACGATGCCCTTCCAGCCGACGAAGGCGCCCAGCGCACCGAGCAGCTTGAAGTCGCCGTAGCCCATGCCTTCCTTGCCCGTGAGCAGCTTGAACGCCCAGTAGACGGACCAGAGCACCAGGTAGCCGGCGGCGGCGCCGAAGATCGCGGCGCGCGCGTCGACCAGCACGGCGGCCGTCGCGGCGAGCAGCCCGAGCCAGAGCAACGGCAGCGTGATCTGGTCGGGCAGAAGCTGCGTGCGCAGGTCGATGCCGCACAACGCGATCAGCATCCAGGTCGCGACGAGCACGACGGCACCCGCCGCGCTCGGGCCGAAATGCCACGCGACGGTCGCGGAAGCCAGCCCCGTCGCGAGCTCGACGGCCGGGTACTGCCACGAGATCGGCGTGCGGCACGAGCGGCAGCGGCCGCGCAGCAGCGCGAAGCTCACGAGCGGGATGTTCTCCCACCACGACAGCGCGCGGCCGCATTTCGGGCAGTGCGAGCCCTTGAACACGAGGTCGGGTGGCGCCGTCTCGCCGGCCGGCGTGTCGAGCTCCAGCACCTCGCGCGACTGCGTGCGCCACTCGTGCGCGAGGCGCGCGGGCAGGCGCAGGATCACCACGTTGAGGAAGCTGCCGACGAGCAGCCCGAGCACGCCGACCACGGCCGCGAGCGCGGCCGGTTCGGACATCAACCAGTCGAGCACGTCGTCAGATCGCGGCCGCGAGCTTGAAGATCGGCAGGTACATGCCGATGACCATGCCGCCGACGATCACGCCGATGATGATCATGATGAACGGCTCGAGCAGCGAGGCCAGCGCGTCGACCGCGTTGTTGACCTCTTCCTCGTAGAAACCGGCCACCTTGAACAGCATGGTGTCGAGCGCGCCGGCCTCTTCGCCGATCGCCGTCATCTGCACCACCATGTTCGGGAAGAGGTCGACCTGGCGCATGGCCATGTTCAGCTGGTAACCGACCGACACGTCGTCGCGGATGCGGCGCACGGCAGCGCCGTACACGACGCTGCCCGTCGCGCCGGCGACGGTGTCCAGCGCTTCGACCAACGGCACGCCGGCCTTGAACGTCACCGCGAGCGTGCGCGCGAACCGCGCGATCGCCGAGTTGTGCAGGATCTGGCCGATGATCGGCACCTTGAGCGAGATGCGCTCCAGCGTGTGCGCCAGCTTCTCCGAGCGCTTGAGCGCGAAGATCAGGCCGAAAACGGCAGCGAGCGCGATGCCGAGCACGAGCCACCAGTACGAAATCATGAATTCCGAGGCGGCCACGATCATCTGCGTGAACGCGGGCAGGTCGGCGCCGAACTGCTTGAAGATGGCCTTGAACTGGGGCACCACGAAGATCAGCAGCACCGCCGACACCAGGATCGCGACCGCGATCACCGTCGCCGGGTAGAACAGCGCCTTCTTGATCTTGCCCTTCAGGCTCTCGATGTTTTCCTTGTAGGTCGCGATCGTGTCGAGCACGGTGTCGAGCACGCCCGCGCTCTCGCCCGCGCGCACGAGGTTGCGATAGAGCTCGTCGAACTGCACCGGGTGCTTGCCGAGCGACTCGCTGAGCGTGGAGCCGGACTCGATGTCCTGCTTGATCGTGTTCAGCAGGTCCTTCATGCGGACGTTCTTCTGTCCGCCGCCGATGATCTCGAACGACTGCACCATCGGGACGCCCGACTGCATCATCGTCGCGAGCTGGCGGCTGAAGATCGCGATCTCGCGCGCGGTGATGCGCTTGCCCGCGCTGCCGAACAGCGGCTTGGCCTTCGGCGCGACGCGCGTGGGCGTGATGCCCTGCTTGCGCAGGTCCGCCTTGACGAGGTTCGCGTTCTTGCCGAGCGTCTCGCCCTTCAGCGTGATGCCGCGCTTGTCCTTGCCGGTCCAGGTGAAGGGCTGCATCTGGTTGACCGTGCTGCGGCCGGTCGGGGCCGTGCGTGCTGCGGTAGCGGTCGCCATGGCTTAGTCCTTCGTCACTCGATTGATTTCGGCGAGGCTGGTGAAGCCATCCCGACACTTCTTCAGCGCGGACTGCCGGAGGTCGGCGACGCCGCTCTTGCGGGCGGCCTCCGCGATCTGCATCGCGTTGCCGCCGGACAGGATGATCCTGGAAATATCGTCCGTCATCGGCATGACCTGGTAGATGCCCACCCGGCCTTTATAGCCGTCGTTGCAGCCGGAACAACCGACCGCGTCATAAATCTGCATCGTGTCGACTTCGCTTTCCTTGAAGCCTTCGGCCAGCAGCGCTTCGCGCGGCAGCTTCAGCGGCTTCTTGCAGTCGTGCAGGCGCCGGGCGAGGCGCTGCGCGATCACCAGCGTCACGGACGACGTGATGTTGTAGGGCGCGATGCCCATGTTCATGAGGCGCGCGACGGTCTGCGGCGCGTCGTTCGTGTGCAGCGTCGACAGCACCATGTGGCCGGTCTGCGCGGCCTTGATCGCGATCTCGGCGGTCTCGAGGTCGCGGATCTCGCCGACCATGATGATGTCGGGGTCCTGGCGCAGGAACGAGCGCAGCGCGGCCGCGAACGTCATGCCGCGCTTCACGCTCTGCTGCACCTGGTTGATGCCGGGCACGCGGATCTCGACCGGGTCTTCGACCGTCGAGATGTTCACGCCGTCCGTGTTGAGTATGTTCAGCGCCGTGTAGAGGGACACGGTCTTGCCGGAGCCGGTCGGGCCGGTCACGAGCACCATGCCGTAGGGCTTGGCGATCGCGCCGAGGAACAGGGCCTTCTGGTCCTCCTCGTAGCCGAGCTTGTCGATGCCCATCTTCGCGGCGGAGGCGTCGAGGATACGCAGCACGATCTTCTCGCCGAACAGCGTCGGGCACGTGCTCATGCGGAAGTCGATCGACTTCGTCTTGGAGATGTTCAGCTTGATGCGGCCGTCCTGCGGCACCCGACGCTCGGCGATGTCGAGACCCGCCATCACCTTGAGGCGCGACGCGATGCGCGGCGTGAGCTTGACCGGCGGCGAAGCGATCGGGCGCAGGATCCCGTCCATGCGGAAGCGCACGCGGAACACCGTTTCGTAGGGCTCGAAGTGGATGTCGGATGCGCCGCGCTTGATCGCGTCCAGCAGCACCTTGTTCACGAACTTGACGATCGGCGTGTCGTCGGCGCCGCCGCTCGTGTCGACGCCTTCGTCCTTGTCGTCCTCGATGCCCGACTCGAGGTCGAGGTTGTCGAGGCCCTCGTCGTCGCCGCCCGGCGCGGCCAGCGAGTCGGCGCCGGCGAGCGCCTGGTCGATCACGCGCTCGAGCTGGTCCTCGGGAACGATGACCGGATCGACCGACAGGTTGGTGTGGAACTTGATCTCGTCGAGCGCGCGCAGGTTCGTCGGGTCGGAAATGCCCACGAACAGCCGGTTGCCGCGCTTGAACAGCGGCAACGCCTTGTGTTGCTGGATCAGTTTTTCCTCGACCAGCTTCAGCGGGGCGCTGCGCAGGTCCAGCGCGCGCACGTCGAGCAGCGGGATGCCGAACTCCAGCGAAGCCGCCACCGCGACCTGCGCCGAGGGCGCCAGGCCGTTCTGGACGAGGTACGAGACGAGAGGGATCTTCTGCCGCGTGGCGGCGTCGGCCGCCTTGCGCGCGTCTTCCTCGCTGAGCGCCCCTTCGACGACCAGGCGACGCGCGATGCCCGTCAGTCCGGCCAGCGCCGCCGCATTCATCTGCATCGCCATGGCCACCCCGATCGACGCAACATCTCTACGCTGAAATGTACCGCAAACAGAGGGTTGAAAGAACTAGCTGCCAGAGACTCGCAACAGTTACAGTAGCCCGTCCCGCAGCCGGCAGCCTGATCGTCTCGTGATGGATGGGAGCGGAGTGAGCGTGGTGCTGCCGGCCAAGAACGAGGCCGCGGCACTCGAAGGACTGCTCCCGCGCATCCGGGCGGTGCTGCCGCGCGCCGAGGTGCTGGTGGTGGACGACGGTTCCAGCGACGCCACCGCGGCGGTCGCGGTGGCCGCCGGCGCCCGGGTGGTCTCCCACCCGGAAAGCCTGGGCAACGGTGCCGCCGTGAAGTCGGGCGCGCGCGCCGCAACCGGCGAGGTCATCGTCTTCATGGACGCCGACGGCCAGCATCCGCCGGAAGCCATCCCCGTCCTGCTGGAGCAGCTCGAGCGCGGCTACGACCTCGTGGTCGGGGCGCGCGACCGCGCCGGCCAGGCCAGCCTGGGCCGGCACCTGGCGAACGGCTTCTACAACCGCTTCGCGAGCTGGATGTCGGGCACGCGCATCCACGACCTCACCTCCGGCCTGCGCGCCGTGCGCGCGGCCAGGTTCCGCCAGGTACTGGGCATCCTGCCGAACCGGTTCTCGTACCCGACCACGAGCACGATGGCGTTCCTGAAGCTCGGCTACGCCGTGCGCTGGTGCCCGGTGGCCGTGGGCCGGCGCGAGGGTCGCAGCCACATCGCGCCGATCCGCGACGGCGCGCGGTTCGTGCTGATCATCTTCAAGATCGCCACGCTGTTCTCGCCGCTCAAGGTGTTCCTGCCCGCCGCGTTCGCTTGCTGGACGCTGGGGCTCGCGAACTACGGCTACACGTACTGGGCCTTCGGTCGCTTCACCAACATGAGCGCGCTGCTGCTCAGCAGCGGCGTGCTCGTCTTCCTCATGGGGCTGCTGGCGGAGCAGGTCTGCATGCTGACCTACGCGCAGCTCGGCCGCGACGCGGATCCGCCGCCGCCGCGATGAGCGGAGCTCCGCGTGCGGACGGCCGCGGCGGTCTGATGATGCTGACGTCGTCGTTCCCGAGCGGCGTGCCGGGCAGCGAGGCCGCGGGCGCGTTCGTGGCCGACCTCGCGCGCGAATGCGCCGCCACCGTGCCGGTGCACGTGCTGGCGCCGGGCGAAGACGACCACGTCGGGCAACTGGGCGAACGCCTGTGGGTGCATCGCTATCGCGCGCCACGGCGGCCGCTGTCCACGCTGCGCGCGTCCGATCCGCGCGACTGGCCGGCGATCGCGGGCGTGCTCGCGCACGGCCGCGGCCGCGCGCTGGCCGTCGCCCGCGACGTCGTGCCCGCGCGCCTGCTCGCGCTCTGGGCGGCGCCCGCGGGCGCCTGGGCACGCGCCGTCGCGCGACGCACCGGCATCCCGTACGACGCCTGGGTGCTCGGCAGCGACATCTGGTCGCTCGGCCGCATCCCGCTCGTGCGGCGCTGGATCGCCGGCGTGCTGCGCGGAGCCGCCCGACGGTACGCGGACGGTGTGGCGCTCGGCGACGAGGCACGGCGCCTGTGCGGGCTGCCGTTCGAGTTCCTGCCGAGCGCGCGGACGCTGCCGGCCGGTGTGCGCGAACCGGCGCCCGCGGCCGGCCGGCGCGTCGCCTTCCTCGGCCGCTGGCATCCGAACAAGGGTCCCGACCTGCTGCTGGCGGCGCTCGCGCGACTCGACGACGGCGACTGGTCGCGCATCGCCGCGTGCACCATCGCGGGTGGCGGCCCGCTCGAGCCGCAGGTGCGCGCCGGCATCGAAGCATTGCGTGCCGCGGGTCGCCCCGTGGCGCTGCGCGGCTACCTCGATCGCGACGAAGCCGCGGCGCTCCTGCGCGCCACCGACGTGCTCTGCATCCCGTCGCGCATCGAGAGCATCCCGGTGGTGTTCTCCGACGCCATGCAGTGCGGCTGCGCCGTGGCGACGATGCCGGTGGGCGACCTGCCGACGCTCGTCGCGCGCCATCGCTGCGGCTGGACGGCGGATCGCGTCGACGATGCGGCATTCGCGGCCGCGCTGCGGCGCGCGCTCGTCGAGCCACTGCCCGATGCGTCCGCGCTCGCGGCGGCCGCCGCCGCATTCTCGGTGGCCGGCTCGGCCGCGCGGATCCTGCGACCATGAGCGACGCGCGCCGCGAATGGGAGGAACGCGCGCGGCGCGACGGCGCGTCGCTGCGCGGCGTCCTGTTCCGCGGGCTGCCCGCGGCGCTCAACGACGCGCTGCACGAATGGCATCGCTCGCTGGTCGAATCGCAGTGGTTGCCGCACGTGGCGCATGGCGCGCGCGTGCTCGACGTGGGTTGCGGATACGGACGGCTCGCCGCGCCCGCGAAAGCAGTGCGGCCCGACCTCGACTGGACCGGCCAGGACCTTTCGCAGACCTACTGCACGGCGTTCCGCGCCGCGGTGGGTGCGGCCGTGCGCGGCACGCTCGAGCGCCTGCCGTTCGCCGACGCGAGCTTCGCGGGCGCGATCGCGGTCACGTCGCTCATGTACGCAACGGCCGGGCAGCGCCCGGCGGCGTTCGCCGAGCTCGCGCGCGTGCTCGCACCCGGCGCCGCGTTGCTGCTGGTCGATCCCGGCGAGGAGCTGCGGCGACTGCTCGCGCGCATCGGCTTCGCGCGCCCGGGCGCGACGGGCGGCGAGGGATTCGTCGAAGGCGAAGTCGAGCGCCGCGCCGCCGACGCCGGCTTCGCGACGATCGCGACTGGTGGCAACGCGTCGTTCACGCGCGCGCTGCCGTTGAC
>CALKUS010000114.1 GCA_937996755.1 uncultured Pseudomonadota bacterium
TGCGCGCGCACACGCCGCGCCGCCTCGTCTGCGTGTTCGGCTGCGGCGGCGACCGCGACGCCGGCAAGCGCCCGCAGATGGGCGCGATCGCCGAGCGCCTGGCCGACGCGATCGTGATCACCGACGACAACCCGCGCAGCGAGGACGGCGACGCGATCGTCGCGCAGATCCGCGCCGGGCTGCGCGACCCGTCGCGCGCGATCGTCGAGCGCGACCGCGCACGCGCGATCGCGCGCGGCATCGCGATGGCGCAGCCGGGCGACACCGTGCTGATCGCCGGCAAGGGCCACGAGGCCTACCAGGAAGTCGGCGCCCGGCGCCTGCCGTTCGACGACCTCGCGGTCGCGCGCGACGTGCTCGGGGTGGCGGCATGATCGCCGCACGGCTCTCGCAGCTGGCCGGCGTTTCCGAGACGCGCCTGATCCGCGGCGACGCGGCGTTCGCCGGTGCGTCGACCGACAGCCGCACGATCGAGGCGGGCGCGCTGTTCGTTGCGCTGCGCGGTGAGAACTTCGACGGCCACGACTTCGCGGCTGCGGCCGTCGCGCGCGGCGCCGCCGCGCTGCTGGTCGAGCGCGAGCTCGACATCGACGTGCCGCAGCTCGTGGTGCTCGACACGCTGCACGCGCTCGGCGACATCGCGCGCTGGCACCGTCGCCACTGCCACGCACGCGTGATCGGCATCACCGGCAGCAACGGCAAGACCTCGGTCAAGACGCTGCTGGCCGGCATCCTCGAGCGCGTCGGCGCCACGCACGTGAACGCGGGCAACCTCAACAACGAGATCGGCCTGCCGATCTCGCTGCTGCGCCTCGCCGACGACGCGCGCTTCGCGGTACTCGAAATGGGCGCCGGCAAGCCGGGCGACATCGACTACCTCGCGCGCATCGCGCTGCCCGACATCGGCCTCGTGAACAACGTCGCATCCGCGCACCTCGAGCGCATGGGCAGCGAGCAGGGCGTCGCCGAAACGAAGGGCGCGATCTACACGGCGCTGCCCGACGACGGCGTCGCCGTCGTGAACGCCGACGACCGCTTCGCCGCCTACTTCATGCAGCGTGCCGGCGACCGCCGCACGATCCGCTTCGGGCTCGGCGAGGGCGTGGACGTGCGCGCGACCGACATCAGCGCGGGCGCGACGAGCCGCTTCACGCTCGAGCTCGACGGGCGCGCGCTGCCCGTCGAGCTGCCGCTGGCGGGCCTGCACAACGTGCGCAATGCGCTCGCCGCCGCGGCACTCGCGCATGCGGCGGGAGCGACACCGCCGCAGGTGGTCGCCGGCCTCGAAGCCGCGCGCGGCGTGGCCGGGCGCCTCACGCGCCACGCGCTCGCCGACGGCGTCGTGTTGATCGACGACAGCTACAACGCGAACCCGGGTTCGACGCGCGCCGCGATCGACACGCTCGCGCTCGAGCATGGCCGACGCTGGCTCGTGCTGGGCAACATGGCCGAGCTCGGGCCCGACGGCGAGCGCCTGCATGCGGAGATCGGCGCGCACGCGCGCGCCGCCGGGATCGAGCGGCTGTTCACGGTGGGCACGCTCGCCGCCGCGGCAGCGAGCGCGTTCGGTGAAGGCGCGCGGCATTTCGCGAGCCAGGCCGATGCCGTTGCCGCGCTGCGCGCCGCGATGGCGCCGCCGCTCGCGATCCTCGTGAAGGGTTCGCGCAGCTCCGCGATGGAGCGCGTGGTGCAGGGCCTGCGTGGCGGCAACGGGGGAACGCAACATGCTGCTTGAGCTCGCCCACTGGCTCGAAGGCCGGTTCATCGGCGCCGGGCTGTTCCAGTACCTGACGCTGCGCACGATCCTCGCCGCGCTGACGGCGCTCGCGGTGTCGCTCGTGCTCGGCCCGCCCGTCATCCGCAAGCTGGCGCAGTACAAGGTCGGGCAGCAGATCCGCAACGACGGCCCGCAGTCGCACTTCTCGAAAGCCGGCACGCCGACCATGGGCGGCGCGCTGATCCTCGCGGCCGTCGCGATCTCGACGCTGCTGTGGGCCGACCTGCGCAACCGCTACGTGTGGATCGTGCTGTTCGTGCTGATGTCGTTCGGGCTGATCGGCTGGATCGACGACTACCGCAAGCTCGTGCTCAAGAACAGCAAGGGCCTGCCGGCGAAGTGGAAGTACTTCCTGCAGTCGCTGTTCGGCATCGTCGCCGCGCTGTGGCTGTACTGGACTGCGGACGTGCCCGCCGCCACGGCGCTCATCGTGCCGGTGTTCAAGAGCGTCTCGATCCCGCTCGGGATGATGTTCCCGGTCGTCGTGTACTTCTGGATCGTGGGATTCTCGAACGCGGTGAACCTCACCGACGGCCTGGATGGCCTGGCGATCATGCCGACCGTCCTCGTCGCCGCCGCGCTCGGCGTGTTCGCCTACGTGGCGGGCCACAGCGTGTTCTCGCACTACCTGCAGCTGCCGCACATCCCGGGCGCCGGCGAGCTCGGCATCGTCTGCGGCTCGCTCGCGGGCGCGGGCCTGGGCTTCCTCTGGTTCAACACCTATCCCGCGCAGGTGTTCATGGGCGACGTCGGCGCGCTCGCGGTCGGCGCGGCGCTCGGCGCGATCGCGGTGATCGTGCGCCAGGAACTGGTGCTCGTGCTGATGGGCGGCATCTTCGTGGTCGAGACGCTGTCGGTGATGGCGCAGGTCGCGTCGTTCAAGCTCACCGGCAAGCGCATCTTCCGCATGGCGCCGATCCACCATCACTTCGAGCTGAAGGGCTGGCCCGAGCCGCGCGTGATCGTGCGTTTCTGGATCATCAGCGTGATGCTGATGCTGCTCGGCCTCGCGACGCTGAAGGTGCGCTGAGATGGCGAACGCCACGCAGGCACTGCGCAAGCACGAGCTCCCGGGCCGGTTCGACACCGGCATCGTGCTCGGCTCGCTCGCGCTCGCCGCGTTCGGGCTCGTGATGGTTGCGTCCAGCTCGATCGCGATCGCCGGCGCCGACGACCCGTTCTACTACGTCGTGCGCCACGCGATGTTCCTCGCGCTCGGCACGGCGCTCGCGCTCGTCGCGATGGCGACGCCGCTCGAGAAGCTCGAGAACAGCAGCCGCCTGCTGCTGATGCTCGCGTTCATGCTGCTGCTCGCGGTGTTCCTGCCCGGCCTCGGCCGCCGCATCAACGGCGCGACGCGCTGGCTCAACCTCGGCTTCATCGGGTTCCAGGCGGTCGAGGCGGTGAAGCTGCTGCTGGTCGCGTACCTCGCGAGCTACCTCGTGCGCTTCGAGGCGCAGGTGCGCACGAGCCTGTTCGGCGTGCTGAAGCCGCTCGGCATCGTCGCGCTGCTCGTCGTGCTGCTGCTGATGCAGCCGGACTTCGGCTCCGCCGCGCTGCTGCTCTCGGTGGCGGCCGGCATGGTGTGGCTCGCCGGCGCGCGCGCGCGCGACTTCGGCGGCCTCGCATTGCTCGGCATGCCGGTGATGGCGCTCGCCGCGATGGCCGAGCCGTACCGCGTGAAGCGCCTCACGTCGTTCCTGCACCCGTGGGACGACCCGTTCAACGACGGCTTCCAGCTCGCGCAGGCGCTGATCGCGGTGGGACGCGGCGAATGGTTCGGCGTCGGCCTCGGCGGGTCGGTGCAGAAGCTGTTCTACCTGCCCGAGGCGCACACCGACTTCATCCTCGCGGTGATCGCCGAGGAGCTCGGCCTGGTCGGAATCGTCGTCGTGCTCGCGTTGTTCGCGCTCGTGGTGGGCCGCGCATTCGCCGTCGGCCAGCGCTCGCTCGCGCGCGGCCTGAAGTTCGGCGGGTACTGCGCGTTCGGCGTGGGCCTGTGGCTCGCGGTGCAGACGCTCGTGTCGATCGGCGTGAACCTCGGCGTGCTGCCCACGAAGGGACTGACGCTGCCGCTGATCAGCTCGGGCGGCTCCAGCCTGCTGATGACCTGCGCCGCGCTCGGCCTGCTGCTGCGCGCGAGCTACGAGCTGTCGCGTCGCGAAGCCGAGCTCGCGCTCGAGCGCGACGACGAAGGGGCGCAGGCATGAGCGCCGGCCCCGTCCTCATCATGGCCGGCGGCACGGGCGGCCACATTTTCCCGGGTATCGCGGTCGCGCGCGCGCTGCTCGCGCGCGGCGAGCGAGTGCTGTGGCTCGGCTCGCTCGGCGGGCTGGAATCGCGGATCGTCCCGGCGGCGGGCTTGCCGTTCGAGGGCGTTGCGATCGGCGGCGTGCGCGGCAAGGGCTGGACGACTCGCCTTGCCGCGCCGTTCCGCCTGTTGCGCGCGATCCTCGCCGCGCGGCGCGTCATCGCCCGCGCGCGCCCGCGCAGCGCGCTCGCGCTCGGCGGCTTCGCGTCCGGCCCCGGTGGCGTCGCGTGCCGCCTCGCGGGCGTGCCGCTGCTCGTGCACGAACAGAACCGCGTGCCCGGACTCACGAATCGCGTGCTCGCGAAGCTCGCGCGCCGGGTGCTCGCCGGCTTCCCCGACGCGTTTCCCGCGGCCGAACACGTCGGCAATCCGGTGCGCGCCGAGATCGCCGCGATCGCGCCGCCCGCGGAGCGCTTCGCGCGCGAGGCAGGACCGCTGCGCGTGCTCGTGCTCGGCGGCAGCCAGGGCGCGCGCGCGCTCAATCGCGCCGTGCCCGCCGCGCTCGCGACGCTGGCCGCGGACACGAAGCTCGTCGTGCGCCACCAGACCGGAGCGAAGCTGCACGAGGAAGCGCAGGCCGAATACGCGAAGACGACGCTCGACGCGCGCGTCGAGCCGTTCATCGACGACATGGCGGCCGCCTATGCATGGGCCGACCTGGTGGTCTGCCGCGCGGGCGCGCTGACGCTCGCCGAGCTCTGCGCAGCCGGCGTCGGCAGCGTGCTCGTGCCGTATCCGCATGCGGTGGACGACCACCAGACGCGCAACGCGGCGTTCCTCGTCGACTGCGGCGGCGCGCTGCTCGTGCCGGAATCGGGCGCGCTCGCCGACGCGCTGCTCGGCGCGCTGCGCGGGATCCTCGCGGCGCCCGGCAAGCTGCTCGCGATGGCGGAAGCGGCGCGTGCGCAGGCGCGTCCCGACGCCGCCGAGCGGATCGCCGGACTCTGCCTGGCGGAGGCGCGCGCATGACGCTGCGCCGGCTCGCGGAACACCAGGACGTGATGCGCGCGTACTCGCGCGTGCACTTCGTCGGCATCGGCGGCGTGGGTATGTGCGGCATCGCCGAAGTGCTCGCCAACCTGGGATACCAGGTGTCGGGCTCCGACGCCGCCGAGTCCGCGGCCACGCGTCGCCTCGCGAACCTCGGCGTCCGCATCGCGAAGGGCCACGCCGCGGCCAATCTCGGCGACGCCGACGTGATGGTCGTGTCGAGCGCGATCAAGCCCGACAACCCCGAGCTGCTCGCCGCGCGCGAGCGCCGCATCCCGGTGGTGCCGCGCGCCGAGATGCTCGGCGAGCTCATGCGCTTCCGCCTCGGGATCGCGGTCGCGGGCACGCACGGCAAGACCACCACGACCAGCCTCACCGCGTCCGTGCTCGCCGAAGGCGGCCTCGACCCGACGTTCGTGATCGGCGGGCTGCTGAACAGCGCCGGCACGAACGCACGCCTCGGCCAGGGCCGTTACCTCGTCGCCGAGGCGGACGAGAGCGACGGCTCGTTCCTGCTGCTGCAGCCGACCATCGCCGTGATCACGAACATCGACGCCGACCACCTCGAGAACTACGGCGGCGACTTCAACCGCGTGAAGGCCGCGTTCGGCGAGTTCCTGCACCACCTGCCGTTCTACGGCCTCGCGGTGCTGTGCGTCGACGACGCGGAAACCGCCGCGCTCGCGCAGGCCACGGTGCGCAACGTCATGACCTACGGCGAATCCGCCGGCGCCGACGTGCGCGCGCAGAACGTGCGCGCGGTCGCCGGCGACATGCACTTCGACCTGGTGCTGCCGGGCCGCGACAAGGCGCTGGCCATCGAGCTTTCGCTGCCGGGCCACCACAACGTCCTGAACGCGCTCGCCGCGGCGGCCGTCGGCTGGCAGCTCGGCGTCGACGACGCCGCGATCCAGCGCGCGCTGTCCGGCTTCCGCGGCGTGGGCCGCCGCTTCCATCGCCACGGCGAAGTCGCGACGGCCGACGGCGGCCGCGCGCTGCTCGTCGACGACTATGGCCACCACCCGCGCGAGCTCGCGGCCGTGTTCGCCGCCGCACGCGGCGGCTGGCCGGACAAGCGGCTCGTGGTCGCGTTCCAGCCGCATCGCTACACGCGCACGCGCGACCTCCTGGACGACTTCGCCGAGACGCTCGCGGGCGTCGACGTGCTGGTGCTCACCGAGGTCTATCCCGCGGGCGAGGCGCCGATCGCAAACGCGGACGGCAAGGCGCTCGCACGCGCCGTGCGCTCGCGCGGCCGCGTCGATCCCGTGCTCGTGAAGTCCGCCCGCGAGCTGCCGCACGCGCTCGCCCCGCTCGTGCGCGACGGCGACCTCGTGCTGCTGCTCGGCGCGGGCGACATCGGGCAGGTCGCGCCCGAGCTCGCGTCCGCCGCTCGCTTCCCGGAGGTCGCATGAGCCGCCAGGTGACCGATCCCCGCGAATTCGGCCGCGTCGCCGTGGCGCTCGGCGGTACGAGCGCCGAGCGCGAGGTGTCGCTGAACTCCGGCGGCAACGTGCTCGAGGCGCTGCGCGCGCGCGGCATCGACGCGCAGCCGGTCGACGGGGTGTCCGCGCTGATCGCCGCGCTGCAGGCGAAGCAGTTCGACCGCGTGTTCAACATCCTGCACGGCCGCGGCGGCGAGGACGGCACGCTGCAGGGCGCGCTCGATGCGCTCGGCGTGCCGTACACCGGCTCGGGCGTGCTCGGCTCCGCGCTCACCATGGACAAGGTGCGCACGAAGCAGGTGTGGCTCGCGCTCGGCCTGCCGACGCCGCGCTACGTCGCGCACGCGCGCGGCGAGCCGATCGAGCGCGCGATCGCGCAACTCGGGCTGCCGGTGATCGTGAAGCCGTCGCACGAAGGCTCGAGCGTGGGCATCACGCGCGTGCGCGCGGAAAGCGACCTC
Organism: uncultured Pseudomonadota bacterium; assembly: GCA_937996755.1. Classification (GTDB taxonomy): domain Bacteria; phylum Pseudomonadota; class Gammaproteobacteria; order Xanthomonadales; family Ahniellaceae; genus CALKUS01. Next base: position 6,985 of record CALKUS010000114.1, read on the forward strand.
GCGTCCGCGGTCGCGCTCGCGGAAACCTACGACGGCGAGCTCGTGATCGAGCAACTCGTCGAGGGCGGCGAGTTCACGATCGGCATCCTCGGCGACACGGCGTTGCCGACGATCCACATCGTCCCGCCGGGCGAGTTCTACGACTACCACGCGAAGTACGTTTCCGACGACACGCAATACATCTGCCCGGGCCTGCAGGGCGATGCGGAAGCGGAGATGCGCGCGCTCGCGCTCGCGGCGTTCCGCACGTCCGGCGCGTCCGGCTGGGGCCGCGTCGACGTGATGCGCGATCGCGCCGGCCGCAACTGGCTGCTCGAGGTGAACACGACGCCGGGCATGACCAGCCACTCCCTCGTGCCGAAGGCGGCACGTGCGGTCGGCATCGACTTCGAGACGTTGTGCTGGCGCATCCTCGAGACCAGCTTCTCGCGCGAGGCCACGCGATGAGCGCGCGCGCATTCCCGCAACGCATGCACGGTGGCGTCGCGATGAACATCGCGGCGTGGCTCGCGGCGCTCGCCCTCGTCGCGCTGCCGCTGGTGGGCGTGACGAACGGCTGGTTCGCGTCCGACCGCTGGCCGTTCCGCTCGCTGAAGATCGACGCGGAGTTTCGTCGCGTGAACGCGGAACAGGTGCGCTCGGCCGCCGCGCCGCAGCTCGCGCGCGGCTTCTTCGCGGTCGACCTCGCGGCCGTGCAGGACGCGATCGAGCAGGTGCCGTGGGTCGAGCGCGCGGAAGTGCGCAAGCACTGGCCCGACCTGCTGGAAGTGCGCGTCGTCGAGCGCGAAGCGGTCGCCGTGTGGGGCGACCATCGCCTCGTGAGCCGCGGTGGCGAGCTGTTCGCGGTGCCCGGCAACACGGCGCCCGAAGGCCTGCCCGCGCTCGCCGGGCCGGACACGCGCGTGGCCGAAGTGCTCGCGTTCCACGGCCGCATCAACGAGGCGCTGCGCGGCTCCGGCCTGCAGGCCAGCGGCCTCGTGCTGAGCGATCGCGGCGGCTGGACGGCGCAGCTCGCGAACGGCGCCGAGATCGTCATCGGTCGCGACCAGGCGGAGCAGCGCCTCGCGCGCTTCGTCGCGGCGCTGCCGCGCCTCGAGCCCGGCGCGATCGCGCTGCTCGCGCGCGCCGACCTGCGCTATGCGAACGGCTTCGCACTGCGCCTGAGCGAGCCCGCACCCGTCGCGCCGATGCCGCCGCCGCCCGCGGCCGCGCCGGCGCCCGTCCCCGAATCCACCCCCGCGCCGGAAGCCCCCGGCGCGCCCATCACGTAAGTGGAGCTCCGCCATGTCGAAACTCGCCTTCCTGGGTCCGTCGTCCTGGTCCCTGGGTTCGTTCGCGAAGCGGGACCCCAACGCGCAGGTGCGTGCTGACGTGCCGCGCAAGGCCGAACACAAGACGCTGCTCGTCGGACTCGACATCGGCACGTCGAAGATCGTCGCGATCGTGGGCGAGCACGCGCCCGGCGAACCGGTCGAGGTGATCGGCATCGGCTCGCATCCCTCGAAGGGAATGAAGCGCGGCGTGGTGGTCGACATCGAGTCGACCGTGCAGTCGATCCGGCGCGCGATCGAGGAAGCCGAGCTCATGGCCGGCTGCGAGATCCGCTCGGTCTACGCCGGCATCTCGGGCAGCCACGTGCGCAGCCTGAACTCGCAGGGCGTGGTCGCGATCCGCGACAAGGAAGTGACGGAAGGCGACGTCGAGCGCGTGCTCGACGCGGCGCGTGCCGTCGCGATCCCCGCGGACCAGCGCATCCTGCACGTGCTGCCGCAGGAATACGTGATCGACGAGCAGGAAGGCATCCGCCACCCGATCGGCATGAGCGGCGTGCGCCTCGAGGCGCGCGTGCACCTCGTGACGGGCGCGATGAGCGCGGCGCAGAACATCACGAAGTGCGTCACGCGCTGCGGCCTCGTCGTGGACGACCTCATCCTGCAGCAGCTCGCCTCGAGCCACTCGGTGCTCACGCAGGACGAGCGCGACCTCGGCGTGGCGCTCGTCGACATCGGCGCGGGCACCACCGACATCGCCGTGTTCACGCAGGGCGCGATCCGCCACACGGCTTCGCTCGGCGTCGCGGGCGACCAGGTGACGAACGACATCGCGTTCGCGTTCCGCACGCCGACGCCGTTCGCCGAGGAGATCAAGGTGAAGTACGCGTGCGCGCTCGCGCAGCTCGCGCGCGCCGAGGAAACGATCGAGGTCACGAGCGTCGGCGACCGCCCGCCGCGCCGCCTCGCGCGCCAGATGCTCGCCGAGGTCGTGCAGAAGCGCTACGAGGAAATCTTCGAGATGGTGCAGGCCGAGCTGCGGCGCTCCGGTTACGAGGAGCTCGTGGCCGCCGGCATCGTGCTCACCGGCGGCGGCTCGAAGATGGAAGGCGTCGTCGAGCTCGCGGAAGAAATGTTCCACATGCCGGTCCGCGTCGGTGTCCCGCAATACGTGACGGGGCTCTCCGACGTGGTCAGCAACCAGATTCACGCCACCGGGGTCGGCTTGCTGCTTTACGGCAGCCAGCAAAACGGCGGTTCGGCACGCCCTGCGTCGCCGGTCGCCAACGATGGCGCGGGTTCCCTGTGGGACCGCTTCAAGCGGTGGTTCTCCGGGGAGTTCTGAGCGTTACCACGCAACAACGCAACGCGACACGAGCAGCTCACTAAAACAATAGCTGTACGGAGGATGGGATCATGTTCGAACTGGTGGAGTCGGCCGCACCCAATGCGGTCATCAAGGTCATCGGCGTGGGTGGCGGCGGCGGCAACGCGGTCAACCACATGCTCGGCGCCAACATCGAGGGCGTGGACTTCGTCTGTGCCAACACCGATTCGCAGGCGATCAAGGCGTGCCCCGCCAAGACCGTGCTGCAGCTCGGCCACAACGTGACGAAGGGCCTCGGCGCGGGAGCGAACCCCGAGGTCGGCCGGCAGTCGGCGCTCGAGGATCGCGAGCGCATCGTCGAAGTGCTCACGGGCGCCGACATGGTGTTCATCACCGCCGGCATGGGCGGCGGCACGGGCACGGGCGCGGCGCCGGTCGTCGCGCAGCTCGCGAAGGAGATGGGCATCCTCACGGTGGCGGTCGTCACCAAGCCCTTCCCGTTCGAGGGCCGTCGCCGCATGCAGGTCGCGCTGAAGGGCATCGAGGAGCTGAGCCACCACGTGGACTCGCTCATCACGATCCCGAACGAGAAGCTGCTCACCGTGCTCGGCCGCGAGGTGAACTTCCTCAATGCGTTCCGCGCCGCCAACGACGTGCTGCTCGGTGCGGTGCAGGGCATCGCCGAGCTCATCACGCGTCCCGGCCTCATCAACGTCGACTTCGCCGACGTGCGCACCGTGATGTCCGAGATGGGCATGGCGATGATGGGCTCGGGAACGGGCCGCGGCGACGACCGCGCGCTCGCGGCCGCCGAGGCGGCGATTTCCAATCCGCTGCTCGACGACGTGAACCTGTCCGGCGCGTGCGGCATCCTCGTGAACATCACGGCGGGCCCGAGCTTCACGATGCGCGAGTTCGAGGAGATCGGCCGCACGGTCGAGGAGTTCGCTTCCGAGGACGCGACCGTCGTGATCGGCACGGTGCTCGACCCGGAGATCCAGGACGACGTGCGCGTGACGGTCGTGGCGACCGGCCTGAACCGCCAGCCCGTGCAGGCACGCGTGCCCGCGACGGCCGCCGTCACGCACGCGCGTGTCGAGCGCGACGCGGTCCCGGCCGAGCGTCCGCCGATGCGCGTGCTGCGCACCGGCACGACCGGCGGCGTCGACTTCGGCGCGATGCCGAATCGCGGCGGCCTGCGCGCGGGCGTGGCGGCAACCACGGCCACGGCGACCGAAGCCGCGACCGCGCCGACCGGCCCGCAGATCGACGACTACCTCGACATCCCGGCGTTCCTGCGCCGGCAGGCCGATTAGGCGAGCGGGGCGCGGCTCCGACCCGCGCCCCGTCGTCCGAGCGTCGTCCCCGCAGGCGGAAGGCAATTCGACCAGCGGATTCGCGCTGGCCGAGCAGCACCGCGTCACGGCTTCGAAGTGGCGCGGAACTTGCGCCGCGGCGCGGCGTCGAAAGCAGCAGTGGCTCCGGCCACAGGGCCGGCGGCACGCCGGCGGCGACCCCATCCCGCCGCCGTCGTGCAGCCAGGAAAATGCCGCCTCAGGGCGGCATTTTTCTTTTCCGGCGAGGTGCGACCCGCTGCGCGTCGCTTCCGTGCTGGAATCGCCCGCATTCGCGCCCATCGGCGACCCGCGTTCGGCCCGCCGTTCTGTCAGCTTGTCGTTGCGCCGACCGCGCTCGGGTCGCGGCCGGGACCGGTGCGACGCGTTACGCGGACCGGCCGGACAGCCGGACCCCGCGAGGCGCGGGTTACGGAGTTTTACTGTCGCTTTCGCGCAACAAACCTGTCTCTTTTACCGCCAGTTCAGGTTTGCATGCGTGGAACGTCCTGTTATATCTTCCAAAATTGTGTCTTCCTCTGCCCCGAGGAAAAGTAAAGAATGATCAAGCAGCGCACGCTCAAGAACGTGATCCGGGCCACTGGCGTCGGGATCCACACCGGAGAGAAGGTCTACATGACTCTCCGTCCCGCCGCCGTCGATTCGGGCATCGTGTTCCGTCGCGTCGACCTGCCGCAGCCCGTGGAATTCCGCGCGTGCTGCGAGGGCGTGGGCGACACCTCGCTCTCCACCACGCTGGTCAAGGACGGCGTCCGCGTCGCCACCGTCGAGCACCTGCTGTCCGCCATGGCGGGCCTCGGCATCGACAATGCGTACGTCGACCTGTCGGCCGCCGAAGTGCCGATCATGGACGGCAGCGCAGGTCCCTTCGTGTTCCTGCTGCAGTCCGCCGGCATCGAGGAGCAGGAAGCGGCCAAGCGCTTCATCCGCATCAAGAAGTCGGTGATCGTGCGCGACGGCGACAAGTGGGCGCGCTTCGATCCGTTCGACGGCTTCAAGGTCGGTTTCTCGATCGACTTCGACCATCCGATCTTCACCCGCAAGGCGTCCACGGCCGAGATCGACTTCTCGACGACGTCGTTCGTCAAGGAAGTGAGCCGCGCGCGCACGTTCGGCTTCATGCGCGACATCGAAATGCTCCGCGAGCGCAACCTCGTGCTCGGCGGCAGCATGGACAACGCGATCGTGCTCGACGACTACCGCGTGCTCAACGAGGACGGCCTGCGTTACGAGGACGAGTTCGTGAAGCACAAGATCCTCGACGCGATCGGCGACCTGTACCTGCTCGGTCACAGCCTGGTCGGCGCGTTCTTCGGCCACAAGTCGGGCCACCACCTCAACAACAAGCTGCTGCGCGCGCTGCTCGCGGACCGCACGGCCTGGGAAGAGGTGACGTTCCAGGATCCGGCGCAGGCACCGATCTCCTACGCGCATCCCGCGCAGGCGGTCTGACCCGGCAGCAGGCAATTTCAATCAGCTGCCGGTGGCTCTGGATCAGGGCGGCCGGCGGCGCGGCGGGTTGTCCGCCGCTGGCGGCGCAGGAATGACGTGGTCAGGCCAGGGAGGCCAGGCGCAGGAACAGGTCCCGGAGCTCGGGATCGGAGAGGAAAGCGGCCGACTCGCCCAGATGGGCGGCGGCGGTCGCCGAAAGCGGCTTCCGCGGCTGGGGTTCCGGGGCAACGGGCCTGGCCGGTGCCACTTTGACGGTGAGGGCGTCGAAATGCCGACCGGTGACGCGGTTGGCAGTGTCGAGGAGCTGGGGCTGCAAGAGTCGCAGCCGGGCCGCGACGTTCGACGAGCTCGCCAGAAAGACAATGCGCGCCTCGGGGGCATTGGCCAACCGGCAACGGTCGGCCAGGGCAGCGGGGAGCGTATCGCGCAACGCTTTGTCGAGGACGTCCAGGGCACGGGCGTGGTCGACGAGGCCGGCGAGCGCTGGGGAGTCGAGCGTCGGCCGCGGGCCGGCGGTACGGCTGCGCGGCTTGTCCGGACGGCGTTGCATGGGCGGAAACCATTCGGGCGCTAATTCGTCATGAACATTATCATCGTCGCGAAGCCGTTCTCGACGCCGAAAGTCCTTCGGCTCGGCGACTGGCGCAGCTGCGTGAAGCTCGCGTCCGGCGTCGCCGCCGTCTTCGCGCTCGTGTTTGCCGGTGGCGCCGCCTTCGGCGCGCTGGTCGGTGCACCCAACTCCCTCAAGGCCGAAGTCGCGAAGGCGCAGGCCGAGCTGAACAAGCAATCCGACGAGCTGGTCGCCGTGCGCCGCTCGGTCGCGCGCGACATGGACGCGCTCGCGCTGCGCCTCGGCAAGCTGCAGGCCGAAGCGACCCGCCTCAACGCCCTCGGCGAGCGCCTGGCCAAGATCGGCCGCCTCGAGGACGGCGAATTCGATTTCACCGCCGAGCCCGCCATGGGCGGCCCGGAAGCGCCGGCGTCGCAGCGCGCGATCAAGCCCGAGGACATGACGCGCTCGATCGACGAGCTCGAACAGCAGCTCGATCGCCAGTCGCAGCAGCTGGGCATGCTGGAATCCGTGTTGTTCGACCGCAAGCTGGACCAGGCCATGCTGCCGGCCGGCATCCCGGTTCGCGCGGGCTATGTCTCGTCCGGCTACGGCTATCGCGCCGACCCGTTCACCGGCCGCTCGGAATTCCATGCCGGCGTCGATTTCACCGGCCAGCGCGGCGCCGACGTGCTCGCGGTTGCGGGCGGCGTGGTGTCGTTCTCGGGCCAGAAGCCCGGCTACGGCAACGTGATCGAGATCGACCACGGCAACGGTTACATGACGCGCTACGCACACAACGACAAGAACCTGCTGCAGGTCGGCGACCCGGTGAAGGCCGGTGACGTCGTCTCGCGCATGGGCCACTCGGGTCGCGCCACGGGCACGCACGTCCACTTCGAGGTCTGGCTGAACGGTCGGCTCCTCAACCCCGCCGAATACATCCACGCGATCCGTTAGGCGGGTCGCCATGCCGCGGCGCGCTTGAAGCGTGCGCGGCCGCCCCAAGACCTAGAACCCTGTTTTCCGGGAACCGCCGCTGCCTCGCGGCGGTCTTTCGTCGTCCGCGCGGGTAGAATGCCGCGCTTCCCTTTCCCGCTTCCGGCTTCGCGTCCCCCATGCTGAATCGCATCCTCACGAGCCTGTTCGGCAGCCGCAACGAGCGGCTGGTCCGCCAGCTCCAGAAGAACGTCGCGCAGATCAACAAGCTGGAACCGCAATTCCAGGCCCTCGATGACGAGGGGTTGAAGGCGAAGACCGTCGAATTCCGCGAGCGGCTGGAGAAGGGCGCGACGCTCGACGAGCTGTTGCCCGACGCGTTCGCCGCCGCGCGCGAAGCCGCGCGCCGCACGCTGGGCCTGCGCCATTACGACGTGCAGCTGATCGGCGGCATGGTGCTGCATTCCGGCAAGATCGCCGAGATGCGCACGGGCGAGGGCAAGACGCTCGTCGCGACGCTGCCGGTCTACCTCAACGCGCTCGCCGGCAAGGGCGTGCACGTCGTGACCGTGAACGACTACCTCGCGAAGCGCGACGCGGCCTGGATGGGGCCGGTCTACGCGGCGCTCGGCATGACCGTCGGCGTGGTGGTGCCGAACATGAAGCCGGAGGTCAAGCGCGCCGCCTACGCGTGCGACATCACGTACGGCACGAACAACGAATACGGCTTCGACTACCTGCGCGACAACATGGCGCTGTCGAAGGAAGACCGCTTCCAGCGCGCGCCGTTCTACGCGATCGTCGACGAGGTCGACTCGATCCTGATCGACGAGGCGCGCACGCCGCTCATCATCTC
>CALKUS010000115.1 GCA_937996755.1 uncultured Pseudomonadota bacterium
TGCCGCCGTTCTCCTGCGCGTAGGCCGTCACGCGCAGCACGTAGCCGCTGCCGTTCACGAGCGCGCCGTTGTTGTACAGGCGACCCTGGTACGTGAAGGCCGTCGTGCCCTGTGCCGCTGCCAGCGCGGGCAGCAGCAGTGCGAGGCACACGAGCGCGCTGCGCAGGATCATCTCGTTCTCCTATTCGAATCCGTTGCGGAACAGGGCATCCGCCAGCGGCGTCCCGTTCTGCGTCCAGAAACCGGGGCGCAGCGTCGTCTGCGCGCTGTTCACGGCGGCGACCATCGGCTGTCCGATCGTCGCGTCGATGCGGAACTCGGCGGACGTCGACGTGCCGCCACCGCCGGCCAGCAACGGATCGAGGCGGAACGGGCCGCCACTCAGGCTTTCGTTCGGAACGCGGCCGCCGAGCGGCGCGAGCGTTCCCTCCAGCGCGAACGCGGTGCCGCGCAGTGGCGCGACGGCCAGCGCCGCGGGCATGCCGACGATGCCGCGCTCGGCGAGGAAGTCGGCGAGCGTGCCGCCGCCGTCCAGCTCGATCGCGCTCGCGGGCTCGCCGCTGCGCAATGCGGCGAGCTGCGTGTCGGACATGCGCGAGAGCGCGTCGCGCCACGGCGCCGGCAGGCGCGCCGCATCGGCGGGCTGCGCCTTCTGCAACGCATGCCACGCGTCGCCCGCGGCCCACGCGGGCACGGCAGCGAGCAGGAACAGCAGTCCAGGCAGCGACAGCGACCGCGCCATGCGTATCCCCGGGAGCGAGGCACCGTTTCGAGCTACGCAGGTTCCGCCGCGATCCGGACACGGATCGCCGGAACTGTCGTGCGGATCGCATTTCGCACGCCGACGCAGGACTAGCATCGCCCCGCTTCGATCCAGAGGATTCAGTCGATGGTCGAATACCGCCTTGCCATGCGCCGCGCGCTGGCCGCACTCCTCCTGCTCCTCGCCGCCGCACCGCTCGCCGCGCAGGAAGCGATCTTCGCGAACGGCTTCGAGCCGACGCTGCCGGCCGCGCCCGTCGTGCGCGTGCTGCGCGACGACCGCGTCGCGACGATCGAGATGGACTACAACGCCGAGACCCCGTGGGGCCAGTTCTGGACCATGAGCGGCTCGCCCGACGACGACGCGGGCTTCCTCGTGGTGTGGTGGCCGGACGTCGCCGCCGAGCCCGAGAAGCGGCGCGGCATCGCGGGCAACGACGCCGGCGGCACCTGCGTGAACCCCGAGCATTTCAGCGCGCCCGTCGAGCCGATCGGCAAGGCGCTGTCGCTGCCGCCGGGCGCGAAGTGGCTGGTCACGGCGAACCGTCGCGTGCAGCTCCAGCCGCTCGACAATGCGCGTGCGTACCACGTGCGCGTCGAGCGCCTGAGCGCGCTCGGCCGCATCAGCAGCCAGGCGGCGACCGTCGCTTTCAACGGCGGCGACGCCACGCGCGTGAACCAGCTGCGCACGTCGCTGACGTCGTTCGACGACTTCAACCTGCCGCTCGGCGCCGCGGATTCGCGGTTGTGGAGCAACGCGCAGACGGTCTCGACCGATCCGCGCTTCAACCTGTTCTTCATCAACGACCAGTTCCACGCGCACACGCTGAACGGCACGCGCGTGGACAACACGGGCGACAAGTCGCAGACCTCGCAGCGCTTCCGCCAGCGCGTGCGCATCGAGCCGAACGTGCAGCGGCGCATCGTGTTCGACATGGACTCGCCGCTGAGCCCGCGCTCGGTCTGGTACCTCGACCTCAATCCGATCCCGGCCGAGCTGACCGGCCACGCGAGCTTCTTCGACGAGGACGGCGCACTCGGCCTGCCGGCCGGCATCCTGCGCCTGCGCTCGCAGTTCCAGACCTTCTCGGTGAGCATCGTCGACCTCAATGGCGCGTCGCACCAGATCGCGAGCGTCGACATGGAGGAGGAAGGGCGGCAGGCGATCACGAACGTGCGCCGCCACTTCGACGTGCGCGTGGGCACGAACAGCGTGCGCGTGCTGATCGACGACCGTGAGGTGATCAACGCGACGTACGCACCGTACTCGCTGCCCGCGGGCGACTACGAGGCGCTCTGGGTGGGCTTCGGCTACAACACGGCGAAGGACGCCGTGCCGTACTTCCTGCTGCACTGGGACAACTTCGGTTTCGACGGCCCGGTGGTCGACGCGAGGACCGTGCACGACTACGTCACCCGCATCGAAGGCACGGACTACCGGAAGTCGCAGCGCTGGGACGCCACGTACCCGACCTTCACCGTCCAGGTGCCGGACGACATCCACCCGACCGTCGCCGGTGCGACGGCGGAAGCGTGGCTGGTGTGGACGTACCAGATGGGCGACTACTCGGGCCTGTCGATCCTCGGCACGGACACCGTGCGCGTGAACGGCGCGGCGCAGTTCCCCTTGCCGATGCCGCGCAACAACAGCGTGCCCGTGAACCCCGAGCTGATGGCGTGGGGCGTTCCGCACACCGCGCGCGTGAAGCTCGGCGACATCGTCATGGGCGGGCCGTCGCCGCTCATGGTCGGCGCGAACACGTTCCAGTTCTTCGCCGACAATGCGGGCATCCTCAACGTGCACGTCGAGGTCTCGTACCCGGCCGGCAGCGCGCCGACGTACACGCCGCCGTCGGCGATCCACCACTTCCCGCTGCACGCCGAGCTGCCGCGGCTCGGCCCGCCCGCGCGCCTGCAGCGCATCGGCAACGTCGACACCGGCGGCGACCAGCACATGGGCGCCGAGAACTACACCCGCATCCCCGTCTCCGGCGTCGTGCCGCTGAACGTCGAGGTGGGCAATGCGTCGTGGGCCGGCTGGGCACCGCAGCTGATGCACCACCCGGTCGTCAGCACCGAGGTGTGGAGCACGGGCGGCACGGCCGGCATCGCGCGGATCGAGGTGTTCCTGCGCCGCGTCGGCACGGGCACGGGCCCCGGCGACCGCATCGCCGTGCTCGACACCAACATCGACGCGCCCGCCCCGCAGGGCCGCTACCGCTTCAGCTTCGACTCGCGCGCCTACGCCGACGGCGACTACGAGCTGTTCGTGCAGGCGACGACGCCGTCGGGCCTGAAGAGCCATCCGAGCTACGGCGACGAAACCTACCACTTCGACGCGGCGCAATTGTCGGGGGCTTACTACCCGATGCCGATCACCATCGACAACTAGCGCGCTCGGCAGTCGCCCTATCGGCAACTGCTGCGCTGGTTGTCGGCTGAGGAGATGGATGTCCGAAGGTGCGGCCCAACAGCGCGAGCAGGCGCCAGGATGGCGCCGGCGAAGCAGAGAGATGAGCCCGATGCATGAGTCGCGATCAGGGTCGCTCCCACCTGTGTTGATCGCGCTCGCACTGCTATGCAGCGCGAGCGCCCACGCCCAGGCCTGTGGCCTTCCCCAACCCGCCTTCTGCGAGACGTTCGAATCCGGCCCCGCGCCGATGAACGATCGCGGCCGCGGCAACGAGCTCTCGCGCACGCGCTTCTCGAGCACGCGCTTCCACCCGTCGCTCTCCACGGGCGACGGCGTGACGTTCTGGGTGTGGGAAGCGGAGCTCGGCTTCCTGCCCGGTGAAGTGCCGGGCTGCCGCGCCGACGTCAGCGGATTCCTGATGCCGACGCGGGACACGCTCGTCTGCGACCCGTCCGGCGCGATCGGCTCGCGCTTCCTGCTCACCGCCGTCGGCTCGCAGAACTACGGCGTCAATACGTACCGCATCCGGCAGCCGTTCGACTTCGCGAACCGCACGGGCCGCGTCGTGTTCGACGTCGATCTCGCGAACAGTTTCCTGCTCGGCTACGTGAGCGTCGTGATCAGCGACGAGCCCGCGGCCGCGCCGAGCTTCGACCTCAACGGCCGCGGCCCGAATCCGCAGAACGGCGTCATGGTGGTGTTCGTCGGCGACGAGGTGCAGGTGCACGACGTGCGCGACCACTTCATGACGACGATTCCCGGCAGCAACACGTCGCCGGTGCCGTCGCAGCGCGGGCACCTGCATCGCGTCGAGCTGCGCCTGTCGACGACCGGCCTCGAGGTGCTGACTTCCGCGCCGTCGGCGGACGGCATCACGTTCGGGCCGCTCGTGAGCCGGCGCACGGTGGCGTTCGCACAGCCGCTGTCGTTCACGCGCGGCAACGTGCAGTTGCTCGCGCACAACCACGCGACGTGGAAGTACGGCATCACCTACGCGAACCTGCCGAGCCCGTTGCGCTCCTGGAACGTGTACTGGGACAACATCGGTTTCGACGGACCCGCGCTCGAGCCGACGCGTGAATACGAGATTCCCGTTGCCGCCGTGCCGGCCTCGTTCACGACGGTGACGGAGCATCCCGCGGGCGTGTTCACCACCGTCGTGCACCCGGGACTGAGCCTCGGCTACGTGATCCCCGACGGCGTCGACGCGCTGCGCGCGCCGCTCGTGTTCCACGACGTCTCGCTCGCGAACGTCGTGCGCGCGCGGCTCGTGTTCAACGGCTACTACCAGGGCTACGGCACGGACGGCATCCGGCTCGGCACCGGGCGCCTGCGCTACGCGCTGAACGGCTTCCCCGCGCACCTGCGCGCGTTCACGCCGGGCGAGCGCGCAATGATCGACACGCCGGGCCAGACCGGCGGCTACAACCATTCGATCGAAGTGCCGCTGGCCGAGCTCGTGAACGGCGACAACAGCGTGCGCTTCGGCACGCTGAACATCGAATCGGGCTACCCGAACGCCGTCACCAACCTCGACCTCGTGCTCGACGTCGACTACGGCGTGGTGTTCGCGAATTCGTTCGAGTAGCCGCGCGCCGCCCCAACTCGTCACCCCGGCGAACGCCGGGGCCCAGTGCCGTCAACGCGCTGCGCAGGCGACCACCTCTTCATTCCCGCACAGGCGCGCCTGTTCGTCATTCCCGCGCGCGCCCGCAAATTCGTCATTCCCGCGCAGGCGGGAATCCATTGCGGTACAACGCCAGCAATGACGTGACGGCCGGCGATCCCTTCGACAGCCCTTCCATCGCCGGCTCGCCTCTCGTGCCAGTGCTGGGCCCCGCGGCGGCCTCGCGCGGACATGCCGGAGACACCGCCACGGAAGGTAAGATTCCGATGGGCGCGCAACGAAGGGGAACCGGGATGGCCAGGGCCACGATCGCCGACATCCGCAAGGCGATTCTCAAGGAACTGCCCCGGGATGGCAGCGCCGTCGGAAACCAGAGCCTGCGCGAGCGAGTGGCGGAACGCCTCGGCACGAAGGTCGGCGAGGAAGACTACTTCGAGGCGCGCGACGCGCTGCTCGCCGAGGGCAAGCTCGCCAAGGGCATGGGTCGAGGCGGTTCGGTGCGGCGCACCGACGCGGAAACGCCGGGCCTGACCCTCGCGGCGCAGGAAATACCCGAAGAGGCGAAGCGCTCGCGCGCGAAGGCGCAACCCGGGTGGCCGTTGAGCAACCGCAAGCCCGGCGAGCCGACCAAGGCCGCGCGCAAGCGCGCCGACGGCGCGAAGGTGATCGCGTATCGCCACGACCAGAAGCGCCGCAACAACCCGGACGTCGGCGCTGTGACGCCCGAGACCGATCCCGAGCAGCCGAAGACGCGGTGGGCCTACGACCCGCACATCGATCCGGCGCTGCAGTTCGACGTCGGCCGCGCCGGCGTCGAGCGACTGATCGACGACGCACTGGCCAGCGGCGACGAAGCCACGATGCGCACGGCGCAGATC